>JAWLFT010000107.1:0-8004 GCA_041685435.1 Roseovarius sp. | reverse complement strand
GCCGGGCGCTGCAGGGTGCAAGTCGGTGCGTTAACTGTTTCTCGAACCAGATGCATACCACAAAAAGAGCATTCGCGAAAGGGCGTATACCCGAAACGCGCGCCTTTCAGGCCCGATCCGCACGATTTTATCGGTTTTTCACCCGGTGCAGCCGCCGTGCCGGCGCATGCGGCCTATGGCAGCGCACCGGCTCAGCCGCCCTCGCCGGGGGCCTCGCTAAAGTATTTCTCCAGCTTGCCGGTCTCGCCGTCCCGCTCTTCGGCCTCGGGCAGCGGGTCCTTCTTGGTGACGATGACCGGCCACATTTCCGAATACTTCCGATTGAACTCCACCCATTTCTCCATCTCCGGTTCGGTATCGGGGCGGATCGCGTCGGCGGGGCACTCCGGTTCGCAGACGCCACAATCGATGCACTCGTCAGGATGGATGACCAGCATGGTCTCGCCCTCGTAGAAGCAATCCACCGGACAGACCTCGACGCAGTCGGTGTATTTGCAGGCGATGCAGTTATCGTTGACGATATAGGTCATGGCCGTCTCTCATGCTTTCCGGATCTCGGACGACCTAGTCCAGTGCCGCGCATCATTCAAGCGCCCCCGCGTTGATCGCGATCGAGTTTGCGGCGGTCGCGTTTCGTGGGGCGCCCCTTGCCCGCGTATTTGCCCTCGTATTTCGGCGCGGCCGGGGTGGTGTCCGGCACGGCGGGTTCGCTCAGATCGTCGTAAAGCGCCTGCGCCTCAGGGGCCGGGCCGCGCCGGTTACCCGGATCGAGGATGCGGATCACCTTGACCGCATCGCCCTGTGCGAAGGTCAGGACATCCTGCGGGCCGACCGCATGCGCGGGTTTCGCCACCCGGTTTCCGTTGACCCGGACATGGCCGGACGACACCTGCCGGGCCGCGAGCGTGCGCGTCTTGAAGAACCGCGCATGCCAGAGCCATTTGTCGAGCCGGATGCGAACCGCGTTCCCTGTCACGCTCACCTCTTGTTGGTCTTGAGATCCTTCAGCGCTGCGGCAAACGGATTGTCGGGATCTATGCGCTCTTCGCGCGAGGGGCGCTCGGCCTGTGCCTTGCCCTTGCCCTTGTCATTGTCCTTGCCTTGGCCCTTTGCGCGGTCGTCCTGCGACTTGCCCCGCGCGCCCTGCCTGGCCTTGGGTTTGCCCTGTCCTTGCGGCTTTCCCGACTTGGCCCGCCCGCCCTCGGCCGCACGCGGGGCCCATGTGAAGGTGTAATAGACCTCGATCTCGGGCGCGGCGGTCTCGGGTGTCTCACCGGGGAGCACATCGTTTTCGGGGGCCTCGGAGATCTCGGGGGCCACCTCGGGCTCGCGCTCCGGATCGGCGGCGATCGGCGCCTCGCCCTGATCGGCGATCCCCTCGACGGCCTTGGCCGCACTGTCGGACGGGGTGTCTTCGGCGGCCTTCGCCGCATCCGCGGGGGCCTCTGCCATGGCCTTGTCGACGGGCTTGACCTTTTCGCGCTCGCCGCGTTCGGCCTTGTAGCCCAGACCCTGCATCAGATCCGCGAATTGCTCCAGCGTCATGCCCGTGATCGACAGCATGTCAGGTTTGGCCTCGAACCCGGCGCGGGTATCCTCGGCGCGCAGCATGTCGGCCAGCCGCTCCAGCATGTCGATCCGGATCGCCCGCTCGCCGGCCGCCCGGTAGCCGGCCATGGTGAAATAGCCATTTGGCTCCTCGCCGGTGACCGGCACGGTCACCAGACCGGGCGGCGGCGCCTCGGGGAAGTGATCGAGGCCTTTGCTGAGCGACCACAACACCAGCCGCAACCGCGTCGGCGCGGGCTTCAAAAGCGCCGGCATGAACACCGTGAACTGGCCAAACCGGATGCCGTGCTTGCGCAGCGCGCCGCGCGCGTCCTGTTCGAGCGCCTTGACCTCGGCCGCGACCTCGCCGCGCGGCAGGATGCCCATGGCCTCGACCATGCGAAAGCCAAAGCCCCGCGCCTGACCGGTCAGCGTCTCGTCGCGCTGCAGGGTCATCAGCGGCTCGAACAGCGTGGCGATGCGGCGATCGATGAAATGCTGCAGGCGGCGCTCCACCTTCTGCGTGACATCCGCGCCGGCCGCGTCATCGACGAACGCCACGACCTGCGGCTTGAGCGGCTCGGACCCCGGCACCAGCTTGCCGACGGCCTCGTTGCCCCATAAAAGTCCGCCCTGCTCGGTGAAATCGATCGCAGTGTCGGGGGCGTTGTAGAACCGGTCCGCCTTGAGATGGAAATGCGGGCCGAGCGCCTGCAGGCTCGCCTGCTGCAGCGTACGCGCCTCATGTCGCGCGCCCGTCTTGTCCTGCATGAAGCGGAACCCTACGAGCCGCCCGACGAATTCGCCCTCGACGGTCACGTCGCCCTGATCATTTACCTCGGCCACCATGGCCTCCTTCTGCTTGAGCCGGCGCAAGAGCACGGATGTGCGCCGATCCACAAATCTCTGGGTCAAACGCTCGTGCAGCGCATCCGACAGTCGTTCTTCTACCGCGCGTGTCTCGCCACGCCAATGATTTTCGTCATCCACCCAGCCCTTTCGTTGCGCCACATAGGTCCAGGTGCGGATATAGGCGAGGCGTTTCGACAATGTGTCGATATCGCCGTCGGTGCGGTCGATGCGGGCGACCTGCCCGGCCAGCCAGTCATCGGGCACGCGACCCAACTCGTGGAGATCACAGAATATCCGCTCCAGCAGGCCGGCATGTTCGACATGGCTGATGCCGCGAAAATCCGGAATGCGGCAGACGTCCCACAAGAGCCGCACCGCAGGTGCGGCGGTGGCGCGGGCGGCGACATCGGGCTGGCCCGACAGCGTCCGCAGCGCGCCAAGATCGTCGGCTTCGCGGGCGCGGGCGAGCAACTCGTTTTCGGGTTTCGTCTCCAGCGCCTCGATCAGCGCATCGGTGGAGCCGAAGCTCAGCTTCGAATTGCGCCATTCCAGCTTGCGAATCGGCGCGAATCGATGCTCGGTGATCGCCTGCGCCAGATCCGGTTCCAGATCCGGCGCCTCGCCGGTGACGCCGAAGGTGCCGTTGGACATGCCCCGGCCCGCGCGCCCGGCGATCTGCCCCAGCTCGTTGGGATAAAGCGAGCGCACGCGGCGGCCGTCGAATTTGGCCAGCGACGAGAACGCGACATGGTTTATGTCGAGGTTCAGCCCCATGCCGATGGCGTCGGTCGCCACGAGGTAATCCACGTCGCCGTTCTGGTAGAGTTCCACCTGCGCATTGCGGGTGCGCGGGCTCAGCGCGCCCATCACCACCGCCGCCCCGCCCTTCTGGCGGCGCAGCAACTCGGCCATCGCATAGACGTTCTCGACCGAGAATCCGACGATCGCGCTGCGCGCTGGCATCTTCGCGATCTTTTTGGGCCCGGAATAGCTCAGCTGCGACATCCGCTCGCGGCTGAGAAACTCCACCCCCGGCACAAGGTTGGCGATGACGCCGCGCATGGTGTGACTGCCCAGAAACTGGGTCTCGAGCTGGCCGCGCATCCG
This sequence comes from Roseovarius sp., assembly GCA_041685435.1. Taxonomy (GTDB): domain Bacteria; phylum Pseudomonadota; class Alphaproteobacteria; order Rhodobacterales; family Rhodobacteraceae; genus Roseovarius. Next base: position 4,497 of record JAWLFT010000107.1, on the reverse strand, counting down.
CAGCAGCCGATCGGTGAAGACATGCCCGCGCTCGGGGTCGGCGCATAGCTGGATCTCGTCGATGGCGACGAAATCGGTGCCCATGCCCTCGGGCATCGCCTCGACCGTGCAGACCCAGTATTGCGCGCGGGCCGGCACGATGCGCTCCTCGCCGGTGACCAGCGCCACCACGGACGGGCCGCGCACCGCCACGATCCGGTCATAGACCTCGCGCGCCAGAAGGCGCAGCGGCAGCCCGATCAGACCGGTGCGATAGCCCAGCATCCGCTCGATCGCGAAATGGGTCTTGCCGGTATTGGTCGGGCCCAGAACCGCAAGGGTTCTCGACTGCTCGGACATCCGCCGCGTTCCTTATACCGTCAGAGTTCCGCCCCGCCCATCTTCCGGGCCACACGCTCACGTGCGCTGGATACGTTCTCGTGATGCGGATGTATAGCCAGAACGCGTGTAAAGGCCTCATGGGCCAGCGCGTATTGATCCATCTCGTCCATCATGACCCCAAGCCCGTAGAGCACGTTGAAATGACGCGGCTCCAGCGCGAGGGCCTGCTCGATATCGGAGAGCGCCAGCCCGTAACGCTCCTGCTTGAAGAACGCGACAGAGCGCAGGTGCCAGCCTTCGGCAAAGCGCGGCGCGTGATCGATCAGCGCGCTGAGATGCTCGATGGCCGCATCGAACTCGCCGGCCTCGATCGCATCCTCGCCGCGCTGCAACAGAAGGTTCATCGCAGGAGAGCCGGATCGCGACCATTCCATCTCGATCTCCGCGGCCAGCTTCCGGGCCTTGCCGGGCTCCGCCTGTGAAAGCTGCGCCAGCATCGTGTCGAGGCGCTCGTCGCTGGCCGCGGCGGGCAGGCAGAAAACGACCACCGTCGCAAATGCCGCGACGAGATGCTTGAGGTTGGGGATGACTGCCATCATGACTACATGATGTAACGCAGAATGCCGGGATGCAAACCCCCCGTCAGCGCGATTGTGAAAGGATGCGCCGATGAGCGACGTTATCAATGCGGCCGTGAAGGCCCTGAACGAGAAGATGGGCAAGGACGGCTTCGACGGAAACGCGAAATTCGTGATCGAGGGCGAGGGCAGCGTCGTGATCGATTCGGCCGGGGCGCGCGCCGGTGACGAGGAGGCCGACGTGACCCTGACCGCGGATGCCGACACGTTCGAGTCGATCCTGCAGGGCGATCTCGACCCGACGGCGGCCTTCATGTCCGGACGGCTCAGCGTCGATGGCGACATGGCCCTTGCCATGAAACTTGGCAGCGTTCTGGCCTGATGGAGCCGGCACCGCTCTTTGCCGATGTGGCCGAGGGGCCCGCAGACGGTCAGGCGTGGTGGGTGACCGCACGCGATGGCGTGCGGCTGCGCGTGGCCCTTTGGAACCGCGCGGCCCCCAAGGGCACCGTCCTGATCTTCCCGGGGCGCACCGAATATATCGAAAAATACGGACGCGCCGCCGGATCGCTTGCGCAACACGGCTATGCCAGTCTCGTGATCGACTGGCGCGGGCAAGGGCTGGCCGACCGGTTGCTCGACGATGCGATGTCCGGTCATGTGCATCACTTCCCGGATTACCAGCTGGACGTGGCGGCGATGACAGAGACGGCCGAGCGGCTCGATCTGCCGCGCCCGTGGCATCTGCTGGCGCATTCGATGGGCGGCTGCATCGGACTGCGCGCGGTCATGGAAGGGCTCGACGTGCAAAGCTGCGTCTTTTCCAGCCCGATGTGGGGCATCAAGCTGGCCGAGGCGGTGCGCCCGGTCGCGTGGTGGCTGTCGTGGGGCAGCCATCAGGTCGGGCTGAGCCACCGGTACGCGCCCGGCACCACCGCCGATCACTACATCCTGACAGAGCCGTTCGAGACCAACAAGCTGACCAATGACCGCGACATGTGGGCGTATATGGAGCGGCAGCTGACGGCGCATCCCGAGCTTGGCATCGGCGGGCCGAGTCTGCGCTGGCTCTACGAGGCCTTGCGCGAAACCCGCGAACTGTCGCAACGCCCCTCGCCCGATCTGCCCTGCCTTGCGATCCTCGGCAGCGACGAGGACATCGTCGATGTGCCGCGCGTGCACGACCGGATGGCGCGCTGGCCGCGCGGGCATCTCGAGATGGTCGCCGGCGGACGTCATGAGGCCCTGATGGATACCGACGAGACGCAGGTGCGTCTCTTCGGGCTGATCTGCGATTTCTTCGACACGTCCCATCGGAAGGACGCGCGGGTGATGTCCTGAATGACCGGGACACACGGGGCGTGATGCCCGGGACAGGACCCTCGCCCTTGTGGTCCGGCCTGTCGCTGGCCTTTTGCTGTCATTCGACACAGCAGCGCCAGCGCATGTCCGCGGGCAGGCGATCCGACGGTCCTTCAGCGCACTTTATCCCGGCCAAACCGGAAAAGCATCCCCGCCAAACCGGAAAAGCCCCAATCGATGCGCCAACTTTGACAAATCGCCTGTCCGGGGGGCGGACATGCGATGGCGCGGCGGCGCGCCGCGTATCGCGCCGGGAATCCAGCGTTAACGTCCGCTTCGGGCCACCCCGGACATCCGCGCCCCACGCTCGCGACGCACACCCTACCCGTCCGCGCGCACCGGGGATCGCTGCTCGCCCAGACCCGAGATCCGCAGCACCATCTCGTCGCCGTCCTTCAGGAAACAGGGCGGTTTATGGCCCATGCCCACGCCCGGAGGGGTGCCAGTGGCGATCACGTCGCCCGGATCCAGCGTCATCAATTCGCTGAGATAGGACACGATCCGCGCCACCGAAAAGATCATCCGCGCGGTGTTGCCGCTCTGCATACGCGCACCGTTCACATCGACCGACAGATCCAGCCTGTGCACATCGCCCACCTCATCCGGCGTCACCAGCCACGGCCCCATCGGCGCGAAGGTGTCGCAGCTTTTGCCCTTGGTCCACTGCCCAGAGCGTTCCAGTTGCAACTCGCGTTCGGACACGTCGTTGACGATGGTGTAGCCGGCCACATGACGCATCGCCTGCGCCTCGGTAACGTATTTCGCGGTTCGTCCGATGACGATGCCAAGCTCCACCTCCCAGTCGCCTTTCTGCGATCCGCGCGGCAGGATCACCGGATCAAACGGCCCGCAAATCGCCGAGGTCGCCTTGAGAAACACCACCGGATCGTCAGGCGGCGCCACCCCAAGTTCGGCGGCATGATCGGAATAGTTGAGCCCGATACACACGAGCTTGCCGACCCGTCCCACCGGCGCCCCGATGCGCGGGGTGCCCGGCACGCGCGGCAGGCTTTGCGGGTTGATCCGCGGCAGATCCGCCAGCACGCGGCCCGCCAGATCCGGCACCACACCGCTCAGGTCGCGCATCTGCCCGTCGGCATCCAGCACGGCCGGCTGTTCGTGCCCGATCTCGCCATATCTCAGAAACCGCATATCCTGTCCCCCAACCCGGATTGTCTTGCGCGCCCGACAATAACCGGCCCATGTCGCACCGCAAGAGGCTGGTCGCGCGATCCTGACGGTTTATCATCCCCGAATGACCCTGATATTCACGTCCCATGGCATCTACTGCCCCTCCGGCGATTTCCATATCGACCCGTGGCGTCCGGTGCCCCGCGCGCTGATCACCCACGGCCATGCCGACCATGCCCGCGACGGGCATGGCGCGTATCTGGCCACGGATCTGGCCGCGCCGGTGATGCGCCACCGGCTGGGCGGGATCACCCTCGACACCATCCGCTACGGCGAGACCCGCCAGATCGGCGGCGCGCGCGTGTCGTTTCATCCCGCCGGCCATGTGCCCGGCTCGGCGCAGATCCGCATCGAGGTGGGCGGCGAGGTCTGGGTCGTGTCGGGCGATTACAAGCTGGAGGCGGACGCGATCTCGACCCCGTTCGAGCCGGTGCGCTGCCATCATTTCGTCACAGAATGCACCTTCGGGCTGCCGGTCTTCGACTGGCCGGACGCGGCCGAGGTGGCGCGCGACATCAACGCGTGGTGGGCCGCCAATGTGGCCGAAGGGCGGTTCAGCCTGCTTGGCGCCTACGCGCTTGGCAAGGCGCAGCGCGTGCTCAGCCTGCTCGACGCGGGCATCGCGCCGATCCTGACGCATGGCGCGGTCGAGAAGACCAACGAGGTGCTGCGCGGGCAAGGCATCAGTCTGCCCGATACCGAATATGTGACCCCCGACACGGACCCGAAGCAGCGCCGCGGCGCGTTGGTGCTGGCCCCGCCCGGGGCCCTTGCCGGCACATGGGCGCGGCGGTTTCGTCCCGCCTCGACCGGTTACGCCAGCGGCTGGATGCGGCTGCGCGGGGTGCGGCGCCGGCGGTCGGCGGATCGCGGGTTCGTCCTCTCCGATCACGCCGACTGGGCCGGGCTCAACCGCGCCATCGCCGAGACCGGGGCAAGCCATCTGCATGTCACCCACGGCTACACGTCGATCTTCGCGCGCTGGCTGGCCGAGCAGGGCTATGACGCGCAGATCGTGCGCACCGAGTTTACCGGCGAGACCCTG
>JAWLFT010000106.1:0-8040 GCA_041685435.1 Roseovarius sp. | reverse complement strand
TTAGCCAAGCGCGGAGACGGCGTCCAGAGGGGCTGTTGAAAATTGCAGCGGCGCGCGCCAAGGCTTGACCGCGCGTTGCTCCCGTGATGTTTCGCATCAACTGAAATTCGGAACGGCAGCCCATGATCAGAGCGCTCTACCACTGGACCCTGCGTATGGCTGACCATCGCCACGCGCTCTGGGTTCTGGCCGCTGTCAGTTTCATCGAAAGCTCGGTCTTTCCGATCCCGCCCGACGTGCTGATGATCCCGATGATCCTCGCGCGGCCGTCGCGGGCCTGGCTGATCGCGTCAGTGGCGCTGGTGTCGTCGGTGCTGGGCGGCATGCTCGGCTATGCCATCGGCGCCTTCGCCTATCAGGAGATCGGCGTGCCGATCCTCACCGCGCTCGGCAAGGGCGAGGCGATGGTGGCCTTCAGCACACGGTTCAACGATGTCGGCTTCTGGGCCGTGCTGACGGCGGGGGTCACACCGTTTCCCTACAAGGTGATCACAATCATGTCGGGCTGGACGGCGATGCCGCTGGGCACATTTGTCGCCACGTCGATTCTCGCGCGCGGGATCCGATTCTTTCTTGTCGCGGCGTTGCTGTGGAAGTTCGGCGCACCGATCCGCGATTTCATCGACCGTCGGCTGGGCCTGATGACGATCCTGTTCGTCGTACTGCTCTTTGGCGGCTTTTACGCCACGAGGTTCCTGTGATGCCGCTTGGTCAACGTCAGCTCATCCTTGTCGCCGCAACAGGGTCTTTGGCGCTCCTGCTGGCGGCCTTCGCGTTTCAGCATGTCGGCGGCATGGCGCCCTGTTCGTTATGTGTGTGGCAGCGCTGGCCGCATGCGGTCGCCGTCGCCTGTGGCGCGGTGGCGCTTTTCGCCCTGCCCCGGCTGATGGCCGGCGCGGGCCTGCTCGCAGTCCTCGCCACCGCGGCGATCGGCGGCTACCACACCGGCGTCGAGCGCGGCTGGTGGGAAGGGCCCGCGACCTGCAGCAACGCGCCCGCATCCGGTCTGAGCACGGACGAGCTGTTTGACCGGATCATGGACGCGCCGCTGGTGCGCTGCGACGAGGTGGCGTGGCAGATGCTGGGCCTGTCGATGGCCAGCTGGAACATGATCGCGGCACTCGGGCTTGCCGCGATCTGGGTCATGGCGCTGCGCGCCCGCTGAGTGCCAAGAGGTGCCGCGCAGCGCCCGACCGCCGGGTGGGCGCTGCAACACGTTCGCAGCGGCCATTGGTGGTGTGCATCGCGCGCACCGCGTTCAAGCCCCCAAGCTGGCGCAGGATCCGCTCGGTGCCGCGCCCATCGATCCCCACCATCATCAGCCCGCGCACCGGATCGCGCGCCGCATCGCCGCGCAGCTCCACGGTAAAGCCGATGATCTCGCCGCAGTCGCGCAACCGGTCCATACGCGCCCGCACGGTCGTGCGCGACACACCCAGGCCGGTCGCCAGACCCGACAGCGAGGCGCGCGCGTCGTGGCGCAGCATCGAGACGAGCTTATGATCGGTGTCATCCATTCCGCAGGCTCCAGCTTTCGTTTTGCAGGGTCGTGTGCCGATTTGTGCAAAACAGCGGCTTCAAATCAACCGGATTTGACAGCATTCTGACAACAGACGTAATGAAACGAGCCTCATATGACCTCCCAAACCATCATTCTGGTCGGCGCCCCCGTCGATAGCGGCAAAAACCGGCGCGGCTGCCTCATGGGGCCCGACGCCTACCGGACCGCCGGGCTGGCCGAGGCGCTTGGCGATCTCGGCCACAGCGTCACCGATACCGGCAACCTCGTGCCCGCCGAGACCGACCCAGACCCCGAGATGCCGGCGCATGTCCATGCGCCCGCGCAGACCTCCGGCTGGACCGCGACGCTGGCCACTGCGGCGGTCGATGCCATGCAGACCGGGCTGCCGATCTTCATGGGCGGCGATCACAGCCTGTCGCTGGGCTCGATGGCCGGGGTCGCGGCGCAGGCCAAGGCCTTGGGCCGCCCGCAATTCGTCCTCTGGCTCGACGCGCATAGCGACATCCACACGCCGCAAAGCACGCAATCGGGCAATCTGCACGGCACGCCCATCGGCTATGTCACCGGCCGCGCAGGCTTTCACGGCTTTCCGCCCGTCGCGCATGCGGTCCCGGAGGCCAATATCTGCATGATCGGCCTGCGCTCTGTCGATGCGGCCGAACGCGCGGCCCTCGACGTCACCGAAATCCGCACCCATGACATGCGCGAGATCGACGAGCGGGGCATCGCCCGACCGCTGGCCGCCTTCCTGTCGGATGTCGAGAAGGCGGGCGGCATGCTGCATGTCTCGCTCGACGTGGATTTCCTCGATCCCGGTGTCGCGCCCGCCGTGGGCACCACCGTGCCGGGCGGCGCCACCATGCGCGAGGCGCATCTGGTGATGGAGATGGTCAGCGACAGCGGGCTTCTGACCTCGCTCGATCTGGTGGAGCTGAACCCGTTTCTGGACGAGCGCGGGCGCACCGCGCAGGTGATGGTCGATCTCGCGGCCTCGGCGCTTGGCCGCCGCGTCTTCGACCGCCCGACCCGTGCACATAGCTGAAGGAGAAACCGATGACGCTTGCCCCTTCCGACAAGGCGATGGTTCCCTTCGTCTCGGTCGACAACATGATGAAGCTGGTGCATCACATCGGGATTGAGCCGATGCTGCGCGGTCTGGCCGACTATATCGAGGCCGATTTCCGCCGCTGGCAGTTATTCGACAAGACGCCGCGCATCGCCTCGCATTCCGCCGAGGGCGTGATCGAGCTGATGCCGACCTCCGATGGTGAGGTCTACGGCTTCAAATACGTCAACGGCCACCCGAAGAACACGCGCGCCGGCCTGCAGACCGTCACCGCCTTCGGGCTGCTGGCCAATGTCGGCAACGGCTACCCGGTGCTTCTGTCGGAGATGACGGTTCTGACCGCGCTCAGGACCGCCGCGACCTCGGGCATGGTCGCGAGACATCTGGCCCCGAAAGGCGCGCACACGATGGCGATGATCGGCGCCGGCGCGCAATCCGAATTCCAGAGCCTTGCGATGAAGGCGCTTGCGGGCATCACATCCGTGCGGCTTTTTGACATCGACGCGGGTGCCACCGCCAAGGCCGCGCGCAACCTTGCCGGCACGGGGTTGAGCGTTGTGACCTGCGACAGCCCGGAAAAGGCCATCGAGGGTGCGCAGATCATCACCACCTGCACCGCCGACAAGCAATATGCGACGATCCTGACCGACAACATGGTCGGCGCGGGCGTGCACATCAACGCCATCGGCGGGGACTGTCCAGGCAAGACCGAACTGGCAGCCGGCGTGCTCAACCGCGCCACGATCTTCGTGGAATACCCCGAACAGACACGGATCGAGGGCGAGATCCAGCAACTGGCCCCCGACCATCCGGTTACCGAGATGTGGCAGGTTCTGGCCGGTGAGGCGCCGGGGCGCATATCGCCCGGCCAGATCACGCTGTTCGACAGTGTCGGCTTCGCGATCGAGGATTTCTCGGCCTTGCGCTATATCCGCGACCATATCGGCGGCAGCGACTATTTCCTCAACCTTGATCTGCTGGCCGATCCTGACGATCCGCGCGATCTTTTCGGGATGGTCTTGCGCGCCGCTCCCTGACGGGGTGCGCCGGCTTGATCCGCCGCACGGCCTCTGGCATAAGCCGCCGATCCCTGCCGACAGGACGGATGCCCGCGCATGCCCATCATCAATCCAGACACGTCCCACCTTCTGCTGATCGACTTTCAGGCGCGGCTGATGCCGGCGATCCGGGAGTCGGCCGAGGTCGTGGCGAACGCGGGCAAACTCCTGGCCGCCGCGCGCAAGCTTCAGGTGCCGCGCAGCTATACCGAGCAGAACCCCGACAAGCTGGGCCGCACCGCGCCCGAGGTCGCGCCACAGGCGGGCGAGCCCGTGCTGCCGAAGATGCGTTTCGACGCCTGCCGCAGCGCCGGCGTGACCGATGGGCGGGCGGGTGCCACGGATTTTATCGTGGTCGGGTGCGAGGCGCATGTCTGCGTGCTCCAGACCGTGCTGGGTCTTCTGCAGTCCGGGCACCGCGTGCATGTGGTCGCCGATGCCATCGGCACCCGCGCGCAGATCAACCGCGACATCGCCATAAGCCGCATGGCCCGCCACGGCGCGCAGATCGTTACCACGGAAATGGTGGTCTTCGAGTGGCTGGGCACCGCGACCCACCCTGCCCTGCGCGACATCATCTCGCTGATCAAGTGAGGCGCGCGACACACGGGCTGGACCGCGCCCGGATCTGCCGCTAAGCGGGACGCAACGCAGGCAGGGGTGACGGAAGATGACGGCAGCGCGCGACGCACAGCATGACCGGATACGCGCGGTCGCGGCCCGCGTGCTGCGCACCGAGGCCGACGCGATCGGCGTGATGGCGGGCGACCCGCCCGAGGGCGCGGCGCGCGCCGTGCGGCTGATGCAGGCCGCCACCGGGCGCATCGTCGTCTCGGGCATGGGCAAGTCCGGCCATATCGCGCGCAAGATCGCCGCCACGCTGGCCTCGACCGGGTCGCCGGCGCTGTTCCTGCATCCCGGCGAGGCGAGCCACGGCGATCTCGGCATGGTCACCGGCGGCGATGTCTGCCTGCTGCTGTCCAATTCCGGCGAGACCCGCGAATTGTCGGACCTCATCCAGTACAGCCGCCGCTTCGACATCCCGATGATCGCCATCACCCGTGTCGCCGGCAGCACGCTGGCGCGGCAGGCCGATGTCGCGCTGATCCTGCCCGATGCGCCCGAGGCCTGCGCCATCGGCATGGCGCCCACCACCTCGACGACCTGCGCGCTGGCCTTAGGCGACGCGCTGGCCGTCGCGCTGATGGAGGAACGCGGTTTCGCCGCCGATGCCTTCCACGTCTTTCATCCCGGCGGCAAGCTCGGGGCGCAGTTCCTGCGCGTGGCCGACATCATGCATACCGGCGCCGCACTGCCCATCGTCACCCCCGCCACCTCGATGGGCGAAACCCTGATCGAGATGAGCGGCAAGGGCTTCGGCATCGCCGCTGTGATCGGGGCCGGGCATCTGCACGGGGTGATCACCGATGGCGACCTGCGCCGCAATCTCGACGGGCTGATGGAGCGCAGCGCCGGTGAGGTCGCGACCGAGGGGCCGCGCACCGCCAGCCCCGGCATGCTGGTCTCCGAGGCGCTTGGCGTGATGAACCGCAACAAGATCGGCGCGCTCCTGGTGGTGGACGAGGCCGGCCAGCTTTGCGGGCTGCTGCACATCCATGACTGCCTGCGCGCCGGCGTTGCCTGACGCCTCGCCCGAAAAGGACCAAAGACCATGATGAAAACCGTTCCCATAGGCCCGCTTGACGTCGCCAACGACGCGCCCTTCGTGCTGATCTCGGGGCCCTGCCAGATGGAGAGCCTTGAGCATGCGCGCCGCATCGCGGGCACGCTGGCCGAGACCTGTCAGACCCTGGGCATTCCCTTCGTGTTCAAGGCCAGCTACGACAAGGCCAACCGCTCGTCGCTGGCGGGCGAGCGTGGCCTCGGGATGACCCGTGGGCTCGCACATCTCGCCGCGATCCGCGACGAGTTCGGCTGCCCGGTCCTGACGGACGTGCACGAAACCCAGCACTGCGCGCCGGCGGCCAAGGTCTGCGACGTGCTCCAGATCCCCGCCTTTCTGTGCAGGCAGACCGATCTGCTGCTGGCCGCGGGGGCCACGGGCCGGGCGATCAACATCAAGAAGGGGCAGTTTCTGGCACCTTGGGACATGGCCAATGTCGCCGCCAAGGTCGCCTCCACCGGCAACGAGAACATCATGCTCTGCGAGCGCGGCGCAAGCTTTGGCTACAACATGCTGGTGTCGGACATGCGCGCCCTGCCGATCATGGCCGGGACGGGCTATCCGGTGATCTATGACGCCACCCATTCGGTACAACTGCCGGGCGGCCTGGGGGCCTCATCGGGTGGGCAGCGCGAATTCGTGCCCCCGATGGCCCGCGCGGCCCTCGCCGTGGGCTGTGCGGGGCTGTTCATCGAAACCCATGACGACCCCGACAACGCCCCTTCGGACGGACCCAACATGGTGCCGCTCGCCGAAATGCCCGCGCTGCTGGATCGTTTGGTGCGCCTTGATCGGATGATCAAGCAAGGCTGATCGGCGTCCTGTTGGTGTCAACCAGACAAGTCGACCCCGCGTCCCAATGCGCGTCCGCCGATGCATCGCTCGACAGGCATCGAGTTCCGCCACCCGTTTCAGTAGACCGGGGCAGTTCATGCGGGCGATGATGTCTTGGTCCGACAGGAAGTCTTCGAGGAACCTGTTACAGTCCTGCGGGGATGACTGTGCCGACGACGTGCGGTTCTCCACTGAAAAAGGATCCTCACGATGACCAACAGAACCATCGGCATCGACCTCGCCATCCGTGGCGATCATGTCGCTCAGATCCACGACGACGGCCGCCCCTTGGGGTGCCCCATCCGCTTCCGCCACAATGCGGACTCGCTCGACGCGTTCGTGGCACGGGCGGTCGAAGACATCGGACCCGGCGACAATGTCCGCGCTGTCATGGAGCCTACCGGCATGAGCTGGTTCCCCGTCGCGCACAGGCTCGCCGACAGCGGCGTTGTGGTGATCCGGGTCAAGGGCAAGCGCGTCAAGGCGCTGCGCCGCTATCTGTCCGAACACACCAAGACCGATATGGCCGATGCCAATGTGCTGGCCGCCATTCCCAGCTTCGGCGGGCCGCAGCTCGATTCGGTCCACATCCCGGCGCCGAAGAGCCACGCCCTGCAGGGCCTGACCAAGCAGCGCGGCCGTTACCAGGATGCGATCGCCGCGGCCAAACGGCGTCTTCTCGACATGATCCGGTGGGCCTCTCCCACACTAGAGAGCGTCCTGCCCGACATTTCGACCCGTCTTTGCCTGGCCTTTTTGGAAAAATGGGTTGATCCCGACGTGGTCCTCAAGGCCCGCAAGGCCACCATCGCCCGCTTCGTTGCCCGGCATGCCAGCGGCAACCACCGCCGCAGCGGTCCCTTTGTCGACGCGCTCGTGGATGGTCTGCGTCAGGCTGCCCGTAAAGCCCGTCACCTGCACGGTGACCACGTCAACTTCACCGCGTTGAAGGCCGAACTCGCCGTCGAAATCGGCGTGATGAACGCCCACATCACCGCACGCTCCAAGCTGGACCGCAAGATCGAGGATCTTTACGCCGAGTTGCAGCCCGAGGACGTCCTGCGCACCATACCCGGTGTCGGCCAGCATCTGGCCCCCGTCCTTTTCGGTATGCTTCAAAGCGCCGATCGGTTCCGATCCGAACGCCACATCCGCGGCTTCTGCGGCCTGTTTCCACGCCGCTTGGACAGCGGTGGTGCTGAAAAGCTGGGCCAAAGGATCACTCAAGGCGGCAATGACCGTCTCAAACCGGCCCTCATGCTCGCCGCCGACACGGCCCGCAAGAGTGATCCGGATCTCGCCCATGTCTACTGGAAGATGATGACGGACAAGGGACATCATCACAAGCAGGCCCTCTGCGCCGCCGCCAACCGCCTCATCAACCGCATCTTCCGCGTGTTGCGCACCGGAAGGCCTTACGTCCTGCGCGATCACGAGGGAAACGAAATCTCCGTTGCCCAAGCAAAGGCGCTGGTCGCAGAGCGCTACACCGTGCCGGAAGCCATCCGCGCCTCCCGGCGCACCAATCGCGTTCCAATCGTCTCATAACCTCCAAAAAGAGCTTGCGCTATCGGTACAAGATCATGTTGCGCGAGAATGGATCATGCTCATCTCCGGCTCCAGCTGCCGCTCCCGCACCTGTCGTGTCGTCCTCATCTGTCCTGTTGTCGGAGGCTGTGCGCTGATATCTGCATCGGAAAGGCAAGGGTCAGGTTTCCGACGAGGAATGGCTGGACTTACGTGCCTCGCCGGACCCCATGAGGACGGATCCAATGAGAATGTCATTGCGCCAATAAAATCCTGGCCTGACCGACCGAGGCAGCGGCCATTCTGGTCCGCTGAAACGGGTTACTTCCCGGCCAGCACCGGGTATGAT
>JAWLFT010000105.1:0-8044 GCA_041685435.1 Roseovarius sp. | reverse complement strand
AAAGCGATTGTAGTACCGCTCGGGGGGTAGCAATCTCCCGCGACGCCAATAAGTATGTCAGACTGGACCGGCTGCAGTACTCTTGAGTGCGGTGGAGAACGAACTGATGGTCACGCCTTCACAGTCCCCGCTTTGGCGCGATGCCCGATCTGATGATACCAGGCTAACGACCGTGGCGTGCCGCGTGCCGGCCGTGCCCCAGCCGCCGGACACGATCCGGAGACGCTGGACAGCGATTCCGACGGCTGCCGGAGCCCGGCTGTGAGCAAAGGGGATCACGCCTCGCGGTCGGCGGAAAGCTCCGGACCTTTCCTGAGCGAAGGCCACAACTGCCTGTGCACGGCCCGCGCAGACCGGCTCGCCTTTCTGGTGGACGCGCAGGCCTATTTCCGCGCCTTCAAGCTTGCCGCCATGCGCGCACGCCACTCGATCCTGATCGTGGCGTGGGATGTGCACGGCGACACCCCGCTGGAATTCCCCGATGAGGCGCGCGCCGACGTCCCCAACAAACTCGGCCCCTTTCTCAAGCATCTCCTCGACACGCGCGACAGGCTGAAGGTCCACATCCTGGACTGGGGCTCGCCGCTCGTGTTCAATCCTGGGCGCGAACTCAATGCGCGCGCGCACTTCCACTGGTTCGGGCATCCGCGGCTTCGCTTCGCGCTCGACCGGCGCTATCCCGTTGGCGGGAGTCAGCATCAGAAGATCGTCGTGATCGACGATGCGGTGGCCTTCGTCGGCGGGCTGGATCTCACGCTCGATCGGCTGGACGATCGCCGGCACCGTCCTGCGGACCCGCGCCGCCGCAATCCCGACGGCAAGGCCTACGGTCCGCACCACGACGTGCAGGTCGCACTGGACGGGCCGGCCGCGCGCGTGCTCTCCGACGTCGCCCGACAGCGCTGGCTCTGGGCGACGGATGAACTCATCGAGCCCGCCGAGGCGGCCGCCGATTGCTGGCCCGATGGTCTGGAGCCCGATGTCGAGGGCGTCGAGGTAGGCGTGGCGCGCACCTATCCCCAATGGAACGGACGGCCAGCGACGCGCGAGATCGAAGCGCTGCTCGTCGATGGTGTCCGGCGCGCGCAAGACACGCTCTACATCGAAAACCAGTTCTTCACCGCCACTCGAGTCGTGCAGGCGATCCTCTCCCGTCTCAAGGAACAGGATTGTCCCGAGATTGTCGTCGTCCTGCCCGGCCGTCACGGCGACTGGCTGGAGCACCAGGCAATTGGGCGTCGACAAAAGATGTTGATCGGCCGCCTGGGCGAGGCGGACCGCCATGACCGGCTGCGTATCTACACATCCTTTGCGGGGGCGCATGAGAGGGTGGCTGTCAAGGTTCACGCCAAGCTGCAGATCGGCGACGGACGGCGGGTGCAGATCGGCTCGGCCAATCTGGCGAACCGTTCGATGGGGCTCGACTCCGAGTGCGACATCGCCTTCGAGGCCGAGCCCGCAAGCCCGGCCGCCGACGCCGTAGAGGGGTTCCGCGACGGGCTGATCGCGGAACATCTGGGCGTGGAGCGCGCGCGTGTGCAAGAGGAGATTGCGGCACGCGGATCGATGATCGCGGCGATCGAGGCATTGCGCGGCGGCGACGCTCGCACGCTCGAGCGCGTCTCCGGCCTCGTCTGCGACCAGTCCGCCGAAGCCGGGCGGGAGATAGACGAACTTCTCGACCCCGACGTCCCGCTCGAGCCCGAGCGCGTCACGGACGAGATGGTCTCCGAGCCCACAGCCCGGGCCGAACTGCGACGCGGGGTGCGGCGGCTCTGCATCGTGCTCTGCGCCCTGCTGGCGCTGGCGGCGGCGTGGCGCTGGGGCCCGTTGGCCGAATACCTCGATCTGAAACTTCTTACCGAGTTGGGCGGAGCCTTCGCCGGAGACGGCACCTTGGCGGCGGTCGCGATCGCGGCCTATGTCGTCGGCACCCTGGTGATGTTTCCGCTCACACTGCTGATCGCGGCGACAGGTCTGCTATTCGGCCCGGTCACCGGGCTCGTCGTCGCCTTTGCCGGCTCTCTGGCCAGCGCCGTGACCGGCTACGGCATCGGCGCGGCTCTGGGCCGCGAAATGCTGGGTAGGCTCGCGGAGGGGCGGCTCGACCGGATCAGCAGGTTGCTGGCGCGCCGCGGGGTTCTCTCGGTGTTTCTGATCCGGTTGTTGCCGGTCTCTCCATTTACCCTCGTCAACCTGGCCGCAGGCGCATCCCACATCCGTTTGCGCGACTTCGTCCTCGGCTCGGCGCTGGGGCTGGCTCCGGGAATTGCGGCGATGACGCTCTTCGCCGGGAAACTCGGTCAGTTTCTGCAGTCGCCCGATGTCGGCGATCTCGCGATCCTCATCGGCCTGCTGGCGGTGATCGTCGGAGCGGCGACCTGGTCATGGAAACGGTTTGGCCGCGATCTGCCGGAGGAGTGAGATGTCCTGTGCCGATGCGCCGCCGATCGGGTTGCGGGCGGCAAGCTACAACATCCACCGTGCGGTTGGTTCCGATGGCCGCCGCGATATCGGTCGCACGATCGCTGCGGTGGAAGAACTCGACGCCGACGTTGTCGGGTTGCAGGAGGTGGACTGGCGAAGCCGTCCAGCCGAAGCCGTGGCGCCACCCGAGGCGCTCGAGGGGTTGCCCGGCTATGTCGCGGTCAAGGGGCCCAACCTCGAAGATCATCGCGGTCACTACGGCAACCTGCTGCTGGTTCGCGGAGAGGTGGAAACGGTTCGCCGCATCGAGTTGGCCCAGCGTGGGCGCGAACCGCGCGGCGCGATAGACGCCGATCTCCGCCTGCGTGGCGGCTGGCTCCGGGTGCTGGTCACGCATCTCGGGCTCGGCATCCTGGAGCGTCGTCGCCAGGCGTGGCGCTTGGCCCAGACGCTGGCGGACGGCCCGCAGGGTCCGACACTGATCCTCGGCGACTTCAACGACTGGATACCCTGGACGCCCACTCTGCGACCGCTGCTATCGCTCTGCGCACGAGGATCGGCCCCCCCGAGTTTCCCGTCCTGGTGGCCCGTGCTCGCGCTTGACCGCGTTCTGACACGCGGCATGCCCTTGCCCGAGACGGTCCGCGCCCATGACGGGCCGTTGGCACGCCACGCCTCGGACCACTTGCCCGTGGTGGCAGAGTTCGGGGCGGCAACCGTATCGCCGGCGGTGTCAGATTAGCTCCAGCCCGCCTTTGAAGAGACAACGGGTCTGTCCTTTATGCGGCGCAGAGACTGCGGCGCTCGGCTACCTGAGCCCCGTGCAGTTCGAAGAGAAAAACGCCCCGGCCATTTCAAAGCAGGTGGTCTGACATGTCCAAGGCGAAGGGCGCCCTCCTCCAGTGGCCGGAATTTACTCGGCCGTTGACATCCAGCCCCGTACGGGAGCCGTGACTGGCGTGGGCCCTCCGGAAAGCCTTCTGGCAAGCGCTCTCTCCTGCAGCCCGAAAGGAAGCGGCGCTTGATCCATGTGATCCCTATCCGGCGGATCAAGGCCGATGAGGCGCACCTATTGAGCCTCGGCAACGCGGTAGGTGTGGATCGGCATGCAAAAGTGACCTACCCGGGTGGGTTGTGATCATCCAAAACTGACCCGCCTGCCACGTCGTCAGCATCCGTGCCTTCATGCACGGAAGAAGAGCGCGGGTTGCTGATGGAAAACCGCATTGAAGGTTCGCGGCTGGATTTTGCGTGATGGGCGCGGCATCCGGGCTGTACCAACCCCCGCACTTGCAGGACGCAGGCAGGCAACTTCGGAGACCTGGTACATGTTTTTTTTCATTTCTTCGATCAAAGATCTCATTATACCCCTAACGCATCTGGCCGGCCTTCGAGCATATCAACACCTCATCGGGCGCCCTCGGCAGCGCCGTCAACCGCACGCTCGAGGACCACGCCGATGATGAGTCCAGTGCAGCGGCAGTCCATATGTTGGCCATATGTCGGGGCAGGATGGCCGCGTCACGGACAAGTTCGAGGCCGATGGCGGTTGAAAGCGCTCTCTGCGTGCTCAGCGCCGCCGTCTGCGCGTGTCGGGGGTCTTGTTGCCGCGCGGTCCGGACAGGACAGGGGTGTTGGCGCGGTTTTCCGTGCGGAGCTTGCGCCAGCGCTCCAGACGCGCCGCCGACAGATCCCCGGCCTTGACGGCGGCCTGAACGGCGCAGCCCGGTTCGTGCGCATGGGTGCAATCGCGGAAACGACAGTTCGGGGCAAGATCGGCGATCTCGGCGTAAACCATGTCCAGTCCGGCGCCGGCATCGCTGACATGCAGCGTCCGCATCCCCGG
This sequence comes from Roseovarius sp., assembly GCA_041685435.1. GTDB lineage: Bacteria > Pseudomonadota > Alphaproteobacteria > Rhodobacterales > Rhodobacteraceae > Roseovarius. The sequence continues at coordinate 3,771 of JAWLFT010000105.1, read as the reverse complement.
CGTGTCGATCACACAGGCACCCCCCGCGATGGTGTGAAGCGACCGAGAGGTGGTCGTATGGCGGCCCTTGTCGTCGTCTTCGCGGATCGTCCCGGTCAGCTGCGCGTCGGCGGGCGCCTTGTCGGCCAGCGTGTTCAAAAGCGTCGACTTGCCGACACCGGATGAGCCGACGAGGGCCACGGTCTGGCCCGGCCCGCACCACGGCGACACCCTGTCGGCCGCGGCGGGGGCCCTGGCATTCAACGCGATGACGGGCAGATCGCGCTGCAACGCCTCTGCCTCGGCACGATAGGGCGCTATGGCCTTCACCTGATCGATCTTTGTCAGGACGATCACCGCGTTGATCCCTGCCTCGTTCACAAGCGCCAGATAGCGTTCCAGCCGCGCCACGTTGAAATCGTCGTTGCAAGACGTGACGATGAACATCGTGTCGACATTCGCCGCGATCAATTGCCGGGTCTGGGCGCCGTCGGTCCGGCGTCGCAGCAGCGTGCGTCGCTCCAGCCTGCGCAGGGCCGTCTGTCCCCCGGGCTCCATCAGGATCCAGTCCCCGACCGCGAGATCCGTCGTGGCGGCATGCGCGGGCAGATCAAGCCTGACCTGCCCTGTCCCCGTTTCCGCCATCGGCCGCGTCCGGTGCACGGTCGCAATGCGGGCGGGCACGAGCCCGGCGTCGGCGGGGGTCAGTTGCTCGGCAAAGAACATGGACCATCCAAGCCCATCCAGTGGCGGAAAGGTCATTCTTGTTGTACCCGTTTCATTCTGGCTGCATGACGGCGGACTATGTCGGACGCAAGCGCTGTTTGGCGTTCACCCCCCTCCCGCAGGGCGAAAGGGTCAAATGGTCCACCCACGGCTAATGACATGGTCGTCCAGCGTGACCGTAAATGCGGCGGGCAGAAACGGCGCGCCACCCTCCACCGGGAGCGGCTGCAGCTCCGGCGCTGGCGACGCCATCAGCTCGACCTGACCGCCCAGGCTGTCGTCATGCGCCAGCGCCACCCTGATGATGCGGGCAATCAGCGCATCGAGCGCCGCAGCGGGCATTGCCGGCGGCATGAAAACCTCGATCTCCACGCTCTGTCGTGACCCCTCCGCAACGTGTAGCGCGTCATGTCCGATTCGTCCGGATTGCCGTCGCGCAGGATCCCCCGGCCCTTCGGTCGGCACCCGTTCGGGCAGCGTCGCATTGCGCCGCGTCCCGGCGTCGGCGCGCGACAAGCTGCGCCGTCAGGATCGTCTCGCCGGTGGAGCGCAGGGGCGGCCCTTCGCTGAAACCTGATCAATATCGAACGTTCGAGATCATGCCGACCGGGTCGAGCTCATACCTCGAGGCTCGTGCCAGAAAGATTTCTGCTGTATGGACGCGTGGCCGATCACGGAAAGACGGCAAGAAACAGCAAAGGACAGTATCAGATGACGAACAAACCGCTTCCCGCCGGATCCGGTGGCAGGTCGCATCTCGGTGCAGGCTCACGCATCGTCGGCGAACTGTCGTTTCCGGGCACGGTCGAATTGCCCGGTTACGTGAAGGGGCACGTCGAAGCCGCCGCGATCGTGATCGAGGAGACCGGCGAGGTCGAGGGCGAACTTCATGCCGCCAGCGTCGCCATCAAGGGGCACTTCACTGGGCAGATCATGGGCGGCAACGTCAAGCTACACGCCAGCGCGCGCGTGGTGGGCGACATCTCCTATGAGAGCCTGAGCATCGACAGCGGTGCGGAACTGGAAGGGAAATGCACGCCTCGATCCTCAAGCGAGGGCGCGACACCAGCTGGTCAGGCGCGCGATCCGGCCACAGGGTAGTGCAGCACCCCGTGGATTATAGCTGCCTTCAGGCGGGCGGCGCCCTTGATCGGCAGAGCTGACAGGCAAGGCGCCTCGCCCTCCCTCCCCCCAGTCGCGGAGGCCGCCCAGCGTGCGGTAGGTGGCGACGGCCACGCCGATTCTGGCGGTCGGCGGATCAAAGGCGGCGTCGCGTGCGTCACCCTGCACGACAGCTTCGATCCCGGCGCGGTGCTGGTAGGCCAGTAGTGAAAGCGCCCCCTCGAGCTCGCCCGGTTCGCCGTCGCGCAGGATCAGCAGACCCTCGCTCGGGTCGTGCTCGGAAAGCACCTCCAAGACGATAGAGGGGCGCGAAAGCTCTTATCGGATCTCCGAAAAATGACGATGTTCTGGTGCCGCAGACCAGGTGTGTCTTACCGCTGTCTTGCTTTTCTGTTGGCATAGCGCCGGTCGCGTTCGGCTTTTCGGGCGGCCTCATCTTCTGCGTCGCAAGAGCTGCGCTTTTTCTCGGCTTCGGCTCGTGCTGCTTCCTCGGCCTCGGCGGCGGCATCGGCTGCAACCTTCTCAAGGGCAGCACGCTCCTGTTCTTCGAGCTTTATCCTCGCGCGCTCGGCCTGCCGTTCGTCCCTGGCCGCAGCAACAGCCAAACGCTCTTCCTGCCTTGCAAGACGGGTCGGTTCTGCGGATTTCTTTGCGACGCGGTGTGCGTCAAGGCGAGCAGCTTTTGCATCGGCCGCGGCGCTGCGGCGATCGGCGAAATCGTTGTCTTTTTTGTTTTTCATGACTATGCACCGTTGGAGTGTTGTCGTTTCGTAACTCAGACCCTCTTGGCCCGCGCTTGAGTTATTCCGGTGACCTATGCGAGGACGCGGCCTCGCGCAAGGAACCAATCGCGATTGCACGGCCTCGAACAGCCGCCGAAACAGATGGCCGCGCGCCAGCGACACCGCGACGAATGGCAGCCAGATGCTCATGTGGTCGGCGGGACCGGTCTCGATCCCGAACCACGGCCCGCGACGATCTGCGTGGCGATGGCCAGCACGTACCCGACCACGACATTCGTGACAGCCTCGATCTGCGAGATGGTGCGCGACTGTTTAACATGGTGTCCTGCAGGCTGTTGGCGGATGAGGCGCGGTGCGATAGGGATCGGAGGTGAATGATGATCGACAGGCGCAAAGCCATGGTCGTGACGGCCGCGATGATCGCGGCGGGATCAGGATGGAGCCGAAGCTTGGCCGCGACGACCCATATAATCGACGATGTGAGCCAGCCGCCACCGCGCGCGCGCAACGGCGCCGCCTGGGAAATGATCGCCGACCGCGTCATGGGCGGGGTTTCGAACGGCACGATGCGCCGCGAGGTCGTCCGCGGCCGTGAGGCCGTCCACCTGCAGGGCGATGTGAGCCTCGAGAACAATGGCGGGTTTCTTCAGATCGCGCTGGACCTCGCCCCCGACGGCACCTCCATCGATGCAAGCGGTTGGGCGGGCATCGAGATCGACGTCGTCGGCAATAACGAGCGTTACAATCTGCACCTGCGCACGGCAGACGTGGCACGGCCGTGGCAGTCCTACCGTCAGAGCTTCGTCGCCAAGCCGGACTGGCAGACCGTTCGACTGCCCTTCGCCGAGTTCGAGGCGCACCGGATCGACGCGTCGCTCGACCTGCGCACGCTTCGCCGTATCGGCATCGTTGCCATCGGGCGCGCCTTCAATGCTGACATCGCGATCGGCGGCATTCGCTTTTTTGCCTGATCCGGCGGCGCTCAAAGCCTCGTCGCCCAACCCGCGATGCCGCGAATAATTCAGTGTGGGTGCGCTGGCCCAGGTTGAGACCCTTCGATGCCGTCCGTCAGTCTGGTCCTTCAATTCAGCTTCTGTGGTTGCCGCCCGTAGTGCAAGAAGTTTCTGACCCTTTGGCGTGTGATCGAGTGCGGTCTTCTGTCATGCCTCGTTATGCGGCATTCCAGAAGCCGTGGGCCGGT
>JAWLFT010000104.1:0-8240 GCA_041685435.1 Roseovarius sp. | reverse complement strand
TGGTGCCCAGGAGAGGACTCGAACCTCCACGTCCATACGGACACTAGCACCTGAAGCTAGCGCGTCTACCATTCCGCCACCTGGGCAGGTGGTGGAACGGCACTTACTGCCAGCGCCGGGCGGTGTCAACGGAGATTTTCGCGCGACAGGCCAAGTGGGGCAATCGCCTTGTCCAACGCGACCGGGAACGATAACTAACACGAAACCGCATTCAGCCCGGAGGCTATTGATGTCCAGACTTGTCACCATATTCGGCGGATCGGGGTTTGTCGGTCGCTATATCACACGGCGGATGGCCAATGCGGGCTGGCGCGTGCGCGTGGCGGTGCGGCGCCCCAACGAGGCGATGCATGTCAAGCCCTACGGCAATGTCGGGCAGGTCGAGCCCGTGCCCTGCAACATCCGCGACGATGCCAGTGTGCGCGCGGTGCTGCGCGGTGCGGATGCGGTGGTGAACTGTGTCGGCACATTCGATCGCAAGGGGCGGAACAACTTCAGCGCCGTGCAGGACGAGGGCGCCACACGGATCGCCCGGCTGGCCGCCGAGGAAGGCGTGGAGCGGCTGGTGCACCTGTCGGCGATCGGCGCGAACGCGCAGTCTGCCAGCGAATACGCGCGCACCAAGGCGGCGGGAGAGGCCGGCATCCGCGCGCATTTCCCGCAAGCCGTGATCCTGCGGCCATCGGTCGTGTTCGGGCCGGAGGATCAGTTCTTCAATCGCTTCGCGTCGATGAGCCGCTTCGGGCCGATCCTGCCCGTGGTCGGCGGCGATACCCGCTTTCAACCGGTCTATGTGGATGATGTGGCGCAGGCGGCGCAGATGGGGGTCGAGGGATCTGCCGCGCCGGGGATCTACGAGCTTGGCGGGCCGACCATCGCCACCTTCCGGGAATTGATGCAGCTTATGCTCGAGATCATTCGGCGGCGTCGGCTGATCGTGAACATTCCCTTCGGCATCGCGGCCGCCATGGCCTGGGGGATGGAGCTGGTTCAAACGGTGACCTTCGGCCTTGTCCCGCCGCAGATCACGCGCGATCAGGTGCGCAGCCTGCGTGTGGACAACACAGTATCCGACGGCGCCAGGGGGTTCGCCGATCTCGGAATCAAGCCAACCGCGCTGGACGCGGTCCTGCCGGATTATCTCTGGCGGTTCCGGCCGGCCGGGCAATATGACGCGATCAAGGAATCGGCCCGGAACCTGCGGTCCTGATCCCGTTCAGCCATAGGCGATGAACAGCAGAGCGGTGCCCAGAACGAGCCGGTAGATCACATATGGTGTGAAGCTTACCCGGTTGAGAAGCCGCATCATGAAGGTCAGCGCCAGAAGCGCCGCAACGAATGCGAACGCGGCCGCGATCGCGCCATCGCGCAAAACGTCCATATCGGCCTGCAATGCCGCCTCGCCAGCCAGAAGGATGCCGCTTGCGGCGATTGTCGGGATCGACATCAGCATCGAGATCCGGGCCGCGTCATGCCGCTCATATCCCAGAAACCGCGCGCCGGTGATCACGATGCCCGAGCGCGAGGTGCCGGGGATCAGGGCGATCGCCTGCCAGAAGCCCAGCTTGACCGCATCGCCGACAGACCAATCCCCGGTTTTCTTCCGGTGGTGGCCGACCTGATCGCACCCGTAGAGCAGCAAACCGAAGATGATCGTGGTCCAGCCGATCACCGTCAGCGACCGCAGCCCGTCCTGCAGCCCCGACAGCTTGAGCAGAAGGCCGAGGATGATCACGGGAATCGTCGCCACGAGCAGCAGCAGCGCCAGCCTTGCGCCGGGGGTGTCGACACGTCCGATCAGGGCACGCGGCAGTCCGATGATTGCCAGACGAACATCGGGCCAGAAGTAGATGATGACGGCAAACAGCGTGCCGACATGCACGGCGACATCTATCATCAGGCCCTGGTCGGCCATGCCGGTAAGCTGTGGCAGAAGGATGAGGTGCCCCGAGGACGAGATCGGCAGAAACTCGGTGATCCCCTGGATGACCGCGACGATGAAGATGTGAAAAAGCGTCATTATGGTCATCCTGCTGCCCGGCCGCCGCAGCTATAAAGCATTGTGTCCAAAGGGCAAACGGCAATAAAGGGCCGTTTCGGACGTAGTGTTGAGGAATTCTTTACGTTTATCGTGCCGCTCTGTTGAAAATTTTGGTATTAGGTCACATTTGCTGACTTTTCATTGTGTACGGATTGGAGTATTTCACATGGTAACACTCAGGAGGGCGTGTCGTGACCAAGCAACCCATGCTGAAATTCGTGACCGTCGAGCGGGATATGCCCGACAAGCGGACGGCAGAGCAACGGCGGCAGGATTTTCACGAAATCTATGCAGAATTCGCCGATGACAAGGCCAAGGAGCAGGCCGGGCGGTGCAGCCAGTGCGGTGTGCCCTATTGCCAGACGCATTGCCCCTTGCACAACAACATTCCCGACTGGCTTCAACTGACAGCACAGGGGCGGTTGAAGGAGGCCTATGAGCTCAGCCAGGAAACCAACACGTTTCCAGAGATTTGCGGGCGGATCTGTCCGCAGGATCGGCTGTGCGAAGGCAATTGCGTGATCGAGAAGGCCGGGCATGGCACGGTCACGATCGGCGCGGTCGAGAAGTACATCACCGATACCGCGTGGGAGGAAGGCTGGGTCGAGCCCATCAAGCCCGCCTCGGAACGGGTTGACTCTGTTGGAATAATCGGTGCCGGACCCGGCGGGTTGGCGGCGGCGGACGTGCTGCGGCGCGCGGGCGTGCAGGTCACCGTCTATGACCGCTATGACCGGGGTGGCGGATTGATGACTTACGGCATCCCCGGCTTCAAGCTGGAGAAGGACGTGGTGATGCGCCGCGTCGATCAACTGCAGGAGGGCGGCGTCGAATTCGTGCTCGACTGCGAGGTGGGCCAGGACATCACGTTCGAGGAAATTCGCAGCAAACACAACGCGGTAATGATCGCAACGGGTGTCTACAAGAGCCGTGATCTGACCGGTCCGGGGTCCGGGGCGGACGGCATCGTGCGGGCCATCGACTTTCTGACCGCGAGCAATCGCGTGGGCTTTGGCGATACCGTGCCGGAATATGACAGCGGCGAGTTGAACGCGGAAGGCAAGCGAGTGGTTGTGGTCGGCGGTGGCGACACCGCCATGGATTGTGTGCGTACCGCCGTGCGGCAGGGGGCCAGATCGGTAACCTGCCTGTACCGGCGGGACCGCGACAACATGCCCGGCAGCCTGCGCGAGGTGGCCAATGCCGAGGAAGAAGGCGTTGTTTTCGAATGGCTTAGCGCACCTGTCGGTTTTGCGGGCGATCCGGTGACTGCCGTCCGCGTGCAGAAAATGCGCCTTGGCGCACCGGATGCCACGGGTCGCCAAGGCCCCGAACCCATCGATGGCGCAATCGAGGATGCCCCCGCCGACATGGTGATCAAGGCGCTTGGATTCGAGCCGGAAGACCTGCCAACCCTCTGGGATAAAAAGGAATTGGCCGTGACCCGCTGGGGCACGATCAAGGCCGATTTCACCACCGGACAGACCGCGCTGGAGGGGGTGTATGCTGTCGGCGACATCGTGCGCGGGGCAAGCCTTGTGGTCTGGGCGATCCGCGACGGGCGCGATTCGGCGGCGGCGATCCTGGCCTATCTCGACGGGGTCGATACCGGCGCCACGGCCATCGCGGCCGAGTGAACGCGCGTACACCGCGTACCATATGGACCCGCGTTGCGTACGCGATCCCGCACCAGGCCCGGCCAGGCGCCGTGCAAAGGGTGCGCAAGGCGGGGTCCCGATAAACAGGGCAGCATCCCTGACCCACCGGATGAAGGAAGGGTAACACCGATGACGACACTGGATCCGACAAGCTTCGGTCAGGACTGGGCCATGCAGGAAGAGGCCAAGCGCGACTGGATGGCCGGGAACGGCATGTATGCCCACGCCGAAGAGCATGCCTCTTGCGGGGTCGGGCTTGTGGTGTCGGTCGATGGCAAACCCTCGCGCCGCGTGGTCGAGGCCGGGATCGACGCGCTCAAGGCGATCTGGCACCGCGGGGCCGTCGATGCCGATGGCAAGACCGGCGACGGGGCCGGGATCCATGTGCAGATCCCGGTGCCGTTCATCTACGATCAGATCCGCCGCACCGGGCATGAACCCGACGAGAACCGGCTGGTCGCCGTCGGGCAGGTCTTTCTGCCGCGCACCAATTTCGGCGCGCAGGAAACCTGTCGCGCGATCGTCGAGACCGAAGTCATCCGCATGGGGCACAAGATCTATGGCTGGCGGCATGTGCCGGTCGACATCACCTGTCTGGGCGAGAAGGCCAACGCCACCCGCCCCGAGATCGAGCAGATCCTGATCTCTGATGCCAAGGGGCTGGGCGAGGAGGATTTCGAGCGGGAGCTCTACGTGATTCGCCGCCGGATCGAGAAGGCGGTTCTGCAGGACGGAATCACGCAATTCTACATTGCCAGCCTGTCGTGCCGCAGCATCATCTACAAGGGCATGATGCTGGCCGAACAGGTGGCGGTGTTCTATCCCGACCTGATGGACGATCAGTTCAAGAGCGCCTTTGCGATCTATCATCAGCGCTATTCGACCAACACCTTCCCGCAATGGTGGCTGGCGCAGCCGTTCCGCATGCTGGCGCATAACGGCGAGATCAACACCCTCAAGGGCAACACCAACTGGATGAAGAGCCACGAGATCCGCATGGCCAGCAGCGCCTTTGGCGATCTGGCCGAGGATATCAAGCCGATCATCGCGCAGGGGTCCTCCGACAGTGCCGCCCTCGATGCGGTGTTCGAGGTGCTGGTGCGCGCCGGGCGCAACGCGCCGATGGCCAAAACCATGCTGGTGCCGGAATCGTGGTCCAAGCAGCGCGAGGAACTGCCCGTCGCGTGGCGCGACATGTATTCCTACTGCAATTCGGTGATGGAGCCGTGGGACGGTCCCGCGGCCCTTGCGATGACCGATGGCCGGTGGGTCTGTGCGGGGCTCGATCGCAACGGGCTGCGCCCGATGCGCTATGTCGTCACCGGCGACGGTCTGGTGATTGCAGGCTCCGAGGCCGGCATGGTGCCCATCGACGAGCGCAGCGTGAAGGAAAAGGGCGCGCTTGGGCCCGGTCAGATGCTGGCCGTGGACATGATCGAGGGCAAGCTCTACCACGATGCCGAGATCAAGGACACGCTGGCGCATGCCCAGCCCTTCGGCGACTGGGTCGGCAAGATCAACGAGCTTGACAGCACTTTGTCCTCGCTGACGGAGATGCCGCTGCATACAGGACCCGAGCTGCGCAAGCGTCAGATCGCCGCCGGCTACACGATGGAGGAGCTGGAGCAGATCCTTGCGCCGATGGCCGAGGACGGCAAGGAGGCCATCGGCAGCATGGGCGACGACACGCCAAGCGCCGTGCTGTCGCAAAAATACCGCCCGCTCAGCCATTTCTTCCGGCAGAACTTCAGCCAGGTGACCAACCCGGCGATTGATTCGCTGCGCGAATTCCGGGTGATGAGCCTCAAGACCCGGTTCGGCAATCTCAAGAACGTGCTGGACGAAAGCAGCGCGCAGACCGAGATCCTCGTGCTTGAAAGCCCGTTTGTCGGCAATGCGCAATGGGCCGAGCTGGTGCGGCAGTTCAAGGCCGATGTGACCGAAATCGATTGCAGCTTCGCGCCCGGCGAGAACGCCCTGCGCGACGGGCTGGAGCGGATCCGCGCCGAGGCCGAGGATGCCGTGCGGTCCGGGACAGGCCATATCGTGCTGACCGATCAGCATCTGGGCGAGGACCGCGTCGGCATGCCGATGATCCTTGCCACATCCGCCGTGCACAGCCATCTGACGCGCAAGGGTCTGCGCACCTTCTGCAGCCTCGACGTGCGGTCGGCCGAATGCATCGATCCGCATTACTTCGCCGTGCTGATCGGCGCGGGCGCGACGGTGGTCAACGCCTATCTCGCCGAGGACAGCATCAATGACCGCCTGGAGCGCGACCTGATCGACGGCACCCTCACCGAGGCCGTGGCGCGCTACCGCAAGGCGATCGATCTCGGGATTCTCAAGATCATGTCGAAGATGGGGATCTCCGTGGTGTCGTCCTATCGCGGGGGGCTGAATTTCGAGGCCGTGGGGCTGTCACGCGCGATGTGCGCCGAGTATTTTCCGGGTCTGACCAGCCGGATCAGCGGCATCGGCGTGTCGGGCATTCAGGCCAAGCTGGAAGAGGTGCATGGCCGCGCCTTCAAGGGGGGCAGCGACGTGCTGCCCATCGGCGGTTTCTACAAGGCGCGCAAATCGGGCGAGACGCATGCCTGGGGCGCGCAGGTCATGCACATGATGCAGATGGCCTGCGACCGGGGCAGCTACGAGTTGTGGAAGCGGTATTCGTCGGCGATGCAGGCCAATCCGCCCATCCATCTGCGCGACCTGATGGCGATCAAGCCCCTGCGCGAGGCGATCCCGCTCGACGAGGTCGAAAGCGTGACGGCGATCCGCAAACGCTTCGTGACGCCGGGGATGAGCCTTGGCGCGCTGTCGCCCGAGGCGCACAAGACCCTGAATGTGGCGATGAACCGGATTGGCGCGCGCTCGGATAGTGGCGAAGGCGGCGAGGATCCGGCGCATTTCACGCCAGAGCCCAATGGCGACAACCCGAGCGCCAAGATCAAGCAGGTGGCGTCGGGGCGGTTCGGCGTGACGGCCGAATATCTCAACGCCTGCGAGGAGCTGGAGATCAAGGTCGCGCAAGGTGCCAAGCCCGGCGAGGGCGGGCAGATCCCCGGGATGAAGGTCACCGAACTGATCGCGCGGCTGCGGCACGCGACGCCGGGTGTCGCGCTGATCTCGCCGCCGCCGCATCACGACATCTATTCGATCGAGGATCTGGCGCAGCTGATCTACGATCTCAAGCAGATCAACCCCACGGTGAAGGTCTGCGTCAAGCTGGTGGCGCAGTCGGGCGTGGGCACCATCGCCGCCGGCGTGGCCAAGGCCAAGGCCGACGTGATCCTGATCTCGGGGCATAATGGCGGCACCGGCGCAAGCCCAGCCACCTCGATCAAATATGCCGGCCTGCCCTGGGAGATGGGCCTTACCGAGGCGCATCAGGTCCTGAGCATGAACCATCTGCGCGAGCGGGTGACGCTGCGCACGGACGGGGGGCTGCGCACCGGGCGCGACATCGTGATGGCCGCGATGATGGGGGCCGAGGAATACGGCATCGGCACCGCGGCGCTGATTTCCATGGGCTGCATCATGGTGCGCCAGTGCCAGTCCAACACCTGCCCCGTTGGGGTGTGCACCCAGGACGAGGCGCTGCGCGACAAGTTCACCGGCACTGCCGACAAGGTCGTGAACCTCATCACCTTCTACGCGCAGGAGGTTCGCGAGGTGCTGGCCAGCATCGGTGCCAGCAGTCTGGACGAGGTGGTCGGCCGTGCCGATCTGCTGACGCAGGTCAGCCGCGGCTCGGCGCATCTCGATGATCTGGATCTCAACCCGATGCTGATCACCATCGACGGCGCCAAGGACATCCGCTACGACCGCAACCGTCCGCGCAACGAGGTGCCCGATACGCTGGATGCCGAGATCGTGCGCGACGCGGCGCGGTTTCTGGAGGATGGCGAGAAGATGCAGCTGCATTATGCGGTGCAGAACACCCACCGCTCCGTGGGCACGCGGGTCAGCAGCCATATCGTCAAGCGGTTCGGCATGAACAACAACCTGCAGCCCGATCACCTGACGGTGAAACTGAAGGGCAGCGCCGGGCAAAGCCTTGGGGCCTTCGCCGCACCGGGGCTGAAGCTCGAAGTGGCGGGCGATGCCAATGACTATGTCGGCAAGGGCCTGTCGGGGGCGACCATCGTGGTGCGCCAGCCGATGGCCAGCCCGCTGGTCGCCGCCGACAACACCATCATCGGCAATACGGTGCTGTATGGGGCCACCGCAGGATACCTCTTCGCCGCCGGGCGCGCGGGCGAGCGGTTTGCCGTGCGCAACTCTGGCGCGCATGTCGTGATCGAGGGCTGCGGATCGAATGGCTGCGAATACATGACCGGGGGGGTCGCGGTGATCCTTGGCGAGATCGGCGCGAATTTCGGCGCGGGCATGACCGGCGGCATGGCCTATGTCTATGATCCGGAAGGGCGCGCGGAAACGCTGGTCAATGGCGAGACGCTGGTCAGTTGCCCGGTCTCGGAACCGCATTGGGAGGCCGAGCTGAAAGGCCTCATCGAGCGGCATCTGGCCGAAACCGA
>JAWLFT010000103.1:0-8286 GCA_041685435.1 Roseovarius sp. | reverse complement strand
TTGGGCACGGGATCGAAATGCGTCACGCGTTTCGACAGCACCACCAGCTGCGTGACGTGAAACGGGATCAGCGTGCCCGACGTCTTGGCAAGGTATTCCTGCGCCTTGACGTAAAGCGCCCGCCGTGTCCCGAATTCGAGCTCTGCCCGCGCCGCTTCCAGAAGCCGGTCGAATTCGGAGTTCGCATAGTTCGTCTCGTTCCATTTCGCCGAGGAATGGAACGCCTCGTTCAGCGCCTGATCGGCGGGCCTTTCGCCCCAGCTTGTTGCAAAGGCCTGTTTCTTCATCCAGACCGTCGACCAGTAACCATCGGCGGCGGCGTTCACGACGTTGACGCGGATGCCGGCGCGGGCGGCCTGTTCCTGATAGGTTACGCCGATCACCGGCCAGCTTGGATCGAGCGACGACACGAACACATTCACATCTATCCCGTCGGGATACCCGGCCTCGGCCAGAAGCGCGCGCGCACGTTCGGGGTCTGGCGGGCAGCGCATGTCGGCACGGTATTGGTCGTTCGGTGCGACCGGCGTGTCGCACGAGATGATCCCGCCCCCGTTGAGCGCTAGGTCGAGCATCTCTTTCCGGTCCACCACCAGACGCAGGGCGCGGCGAACGCGGGGATCGTCGAACGGTTCGAGATCCGTGCGAAACGCCAGCCCCATCCAGTTTCCGGTGGCGATCTCCTGCAACTGGAAATCGGGCGACGCCTCCAGCGCACGGCGCAGTACGGGCGCGATGCCACGCTCCATGTCCAATTGCCCGCTCAGCACCGCCTGCAGTCGCGCCTGTGCGTCAGGCACGCCGATGACCTCGATCCGGGCGAGCGCCGGCGGACCTTCCCAGTATTCCTCGAACGCGGTGAGCGTGGTGATGCCATCGGCATCGAATTTCTCGACCCTGAACGGCCCGGTGCCGATGCCGGTCTGGCCCACCCTGTCGGCGGAGCCTTTCGGAACGATCCGCAGGCGCGGATCCATCAGTTGCAGGGGCAGGTCGGCGAAGGTCGACTCGAGGGTCATGCGCACGGTCAGGGCGCCGGTTGCCTCGATCCGTTCGATCATCTTGACGGCGGCGCGCGCGGGGCTGCCGTAATCGGGATCGATCACACGCTTGATCGAATAAACCACATCCTCCGCATCAAGCAGGCTGCCGTCATGAAAGCGGACCCCGTCGCGGATCTCGAAGGTCCAGACGGTGCCGTCGTCATTGGCATCCCACGCGGTAGCGAGATCGGGTTCCGGTTTGCCGGAACGGTCGGGACGCACAAGGCGGCTCTGGACCTTCTCGATGATCTGCAGAACGCGCCCCTTGGACGCGGCATCAAGGCTCGACTGCGATCCGAACCCGACATTATGCGCATGGCGGAAGGTCCCTGTAGGCGCGGCCAGCACATGCGGCGCGGCAAGCACGATGGCCACGGCGATCAGAAAATGGCGTAGCATGGCTGTCCTTGCGGTTCCAATGAAGTGATCATGACGATGGCCGTCGCTCGACGCAATCCTTTCCAGGACGGATGCGAACACGGGACGACAAGACGAAATGAAAGTGAGGACGCGCTTGGATCGTGCAAAGGATGCTGGCATGTGCGCCCTTGCCGATCCGCCCTCTGCTCGTGATGACAGGACGCTACGCCGCGCCGAATCTACGTCGAAAAACGCGTCACGATTTGCGTGTAAGGACCATCAAGGCAACTGGCGCGGTTGACGGGGCTCGAACCCGCGACCTCCGGCGTGACAGGCCGGCACTCTAACCATCTGAGCTACAACCGCCCGCTGCCTGCCCGATCTCTTGGGCATGGCGTGCTTCTATGCGCCGGCCCTGTCGTCGTCAAGCATCCGAGGGACGAATTTTCAATTTAATGACCTCGAATTTCCGGCGCCATGCACCCATGCTGTATCCCGCCGGCTCATCACGATCTGCCCGCATAAAAACTTATGATATTGCCCACGGATCGCCTCAGACCGTCTCGCTGCCCGGTGCGCTGAAGGCGGTGGTGTCGCCCTTGGGGCGATCCTCGTCGGGCATCTCGCCGGTGACCAGATAGATCGTCTGATCGGCAATAGAGGTTGCGTGATCGCCCATCCGCTCGATATTCTTTGCGATGAAATGCAGGTGCATGCAGGCGGTGATGTTGCGCGGGTCCTCCATCATGTGCGTCAGCAGCGACCGGAACAGCGTGTTGTACATCTGGTCCACCTCGAGATCGCGCGTGCGCACGTCGTCGGCCTTTTCGGCATCGCGTTGGATATAGGCGTCGAGGCCATCGGCGAGCATCACCTCGACCATGCGCACCATACGCCGCAAGGCCGAGGTGGTGCCTTCGATCGGGTTGGTCTCGACCAGGATGGTGGTGCGCTTGGCGATATTCTTGGCGTAGTCGCCGCAGCGTTCCAGATGCGTGCTGATGCTCATCACCGACAGCACCGTGCGCAGATCCCCGGCCGCCGGGGCGCGCAGCGCCAGAACGCGGGCGGTCTCGGACTTGATCTGCTCGTCCATGGCGTCGATCACCTTGTCGCCCTGTCGCACCTGCTGGCTGAGTTCGAGATCGCGCGTCTCGAGCGCCTTGATCGCATTGCCAAGCGCAGTCTCCACCTGACCGCCCATTTTCATGAGCCTGGCCTGAAGCCCTTCAAGATCCTGATCGAACGAGGAAACGATGTGTTGCGAATTCATTCTTCTGCTCCTTACCCGATGCGGCCGGTGATGTAGCTTTCGGTCCGGTGGTCCTGCGGGTTGGTGAAAATCATGTCGGTGTCGCCGTATTCCACCAGGTTGCCGAGGTGAAAGAACGCTGTCTTCTGGCTGATCCGACCCGCCTGCTGCATCGAGTGCGTGACGATCACCACGGAATACTGCGCGCGCAGCTTGTCGATCAGTTCCTCGATCTGCGCGGTCGCGATCGGATCGAGCGCCGAACACGGCTCGTCCATGAGCAGAACCTCGGGTCGGGTGGCGACGGCGCGCGCGATACAGAGCCGTTGCTGCTGGCCACCCGAGAGCCCGGTGCCGGGCGTGTCGAGCCTGTCCTTGACCTCTCCCCAGAGGCCGGCATCGCGCAGGGCGGTTTCGACCACCTGGTCGAGATCCTCCTTCTTGCGGGCCATGCCGTGGATCTTGGGGCCGTAGGCCACGTTGTCGTAGATCGACTTGGGGAACGGGTTGGGCTTCTGGAACACCATGCCCACCTTCGCCCGCAGCTGCACCGGATCCACCGACCGCGCGTAGATGTCCTGCCCGTCCAGCTTGATCTCGCCCTCGACCCGGCAGATGTCGATGGTGTCGTTCATGCGGTTGAGACAGCGCAGGAAGGTGGACTTGCCACAGCCCGACGGCCCGATGAAAGAGGTCACCGTCTTGTCCTGAATATCGACATCGACATCCTTGATCGCCTGATCGGCGCCATAGAATACCTGCACACCCCGGGCGGAAAACTTGGTGTCTGTCTGGTTCAATTCAGGCTCCGCTTTTGTCACGTCGTACATTTTTCGTCCTTTCTACCATTTCCGCTCGAACTTGTGGCGCAGGAAAATGGCGATGGCGTTCATCGTGATGAGGAAGGTCAGCAGGACCAGGATCGCCGCAGAGGTCCGGCTGACAAAGCCCCGCTCGGGGCTGTCGGCCCAGATGAAGATCTGCGTCGGCAGGGCCGTGGCACTGTCGAACGGGGTGTCGGGCGCAGAGGTGATGAAGGCGTTCATCCCGATCAGCAACAGCGGCGCGGTCTCGCCCAGGGCCTGCGCCAGCCCGATGATCGTGCCGGTGAGGATGCCGGGCATGGCCAGCGGCAGCACATGACCGAACACGACCTGCTGGTTGGACGCGCCGACGCCAAGCGCCGCCTCGCGGATCGAGGGCGGGACCGACTTGATCGCAGCGCGCGTGGCGATGATGATCGTCGGCAACGTCATCAGCGCCAGTGTCATGCCGCCCACGAAGGGCACCGAGCGCGGCATGCCGAACCAGCCGATGAACACCGCCAGACCGAGCAGGCCAAACACCACCGATGGCACCGCCGCAAGATTGTTGATGTTGATCTCGATCAGATCGGAGATGCGGTTTTTCGGCGCGAACTCCTCGAGGTAGATCGCGGCGCCGATGCCGATGGGAAATGACAGCACAAAACACACCAGCAACGCATACGCCGATCCGATGATCGCGCCCTTCAGCCCGGCAACCTCGGGAAAGCGCGAATCGGCATTGGTCAGAAGCGCCCAGTTGAACGGTTTGGCGACATAGCCACCTTCGACGAGCTGGTCGAAGATCTCGATCTCGCGGTCGTTCAACCGGCGGTTCTCCTCGGGTGTGGTCCGGTCGAGCATTCCCTTGTGCAGTTGGTCATACTTGTCCGCCACCGGCATCTTGACCTCTACCGTCTCACCGATGAGTTCGGGATTGGCCACCACGATATCACGCAGCGTGAACTGCGCGCGGTTGGACAGGATGTCGGTCATACGTCCGGTGTTTTCCGTGTCTGCCGCCCGTATCACCCGATTTGTGACGATGTCTATGGCGAGCTGGCGAAAGTTGCCATCGCTTGGGTTTTCGGGATCGACGAGGTCGGGATCGATCCGCGCCTCGACCACCAGATGGGTCTGGGTAAACGCCTGATAGCCGGTCGAGATCAGCGAACCGACCAACAGGGCCAGCATCGCGAACGCGATCGAGATGGCCCCGATCCCGAGGGATTTCAGCAGGAACTGGCTGCGTTTGCGCTTGCGCAGATGCGCGGTGAACTCTGGCGAGGTCCAATCGAACCGTGCGGCGGTCGAGTCTGTCATTGCAGGCGTCCTAGTCGTAGATTTCACGGTATTTGCGAACGATACGCAGCGCGGCGATATTGATCATGAGAGTCATCAGAAACAGCACCATGCCAAGCGCAAAGGCCGACAGGGTCTTGGGGTTGTCAAACGCCGTGTCGCCGATCAGCATGGTCACGATCTGGACGGTCACCGTGGTGACGCTGTCCAGCGGGTTGATTGTCATTCGGGCGATGAGCCCGGCAGCCATCACGACGATCATGGTCTCGCCGATCGCGCGGCTGACGGCCAGAAGAATGCCGCCGACGATGCCGGGAATCGCGGCGGGGAAAAGCACCTTGGCCACCGTCTCGGCCGATGTGGCCCCGACCGCGAGCGATCCGTCACGCAAGCTGCGCGGCACCGCGCCAAGCGCATCATCGGCAAAAGACGAAATGAAAGGGATCAGCATGATCCCCATGACACCTCCTGCGGCCAGTGCCGTGTTCGACGCGATCGGAATTCCGAGTTCGGCACCGAAGTTGCGAAGGGCCGGCGCGATCACGAGGATCGCGAAGAAGCCGTACACGACCGTTGGCACGCCTGCGAGAATTTCCAGCACCGGCTTGACGACCGCCCGCACGCGGCTGTTGGCGAACTCGTGCAGGTATATGGCCGAGAACAGCCCGATGGGCGTGGCGATAACCATTGCCACCGTCGCGATGACCAGTGTCCCGAGGAAAACCGGCAGCATGCCGAAGGCCCCCTCGGCCGCGATCTGATCTTCGCGAATGGGGATCTGCGGCTCCCATGTCGTGCCCAGAACGAAATCCCAGAACGGCACCATCTGGAAAAAGCGGAACGTCTCGAAGGACAGCGAGGCCACGATGCCGATGGTCACGAAGATCGCGACGACGGCACAGCTCACCATGATCCGGTGCACGATCCTCTCGAGACCCTGTCGCGCGCGGAAATCGGCCGCGACCCGCCGCCGTGCGACATACAGCATCAAAGCGGCCAGCGCGGCAGTGAGCGCCACCAGGAAAAGGCCGGACATGTCGCGCAGCGTTTCCAGCCGTTCGGCAGCGTTCAGCTTCCAGTCTTCCGGCGTGCCAAAGACGCGGCCATCCGCGATCGAGCGGATTTCGGCCATGATCAATTGAATTTCGCCAACGCCCTTGTCCAGAAGCTCCTCGGCCGGAATGGCCGCCATGATCAGAAATTCGATGATGTAGCTCTCGAACAAAAGCCAGAAGATGATCAGGAAAAACGTTGGCACAAGAACCATCAGCGCCGCGTAGCCGCCGTGGAAACCGTCGAGGGAATGCATTCGTGCTCCGCCGTCCCGCAACGCCCGTGCGGCCCGGAGGTTGAGCACATAGCCGATGATCACGGCGGTGAGGAGGATCAGGAACGCGACGAGCGTCATGGCATGACCTTCTGTTCAAAAGACGAGACGCCCCCGAGCAATCGCGGAGGCGTCGTTTTCCTTCGGGTGACCTGCCCTCTTATTCCTTCGGGTCCATCGCGACACCGTCGAGCACACGCTCTTGCAGCTCGGCGCGGCGATCGTCAACCAGCGGCACGAGGCCACGCTCGGACAGGTAGCCGCCGGGCGCCAGCGCGTCTTCGGACATGTATTCCTCGACGAACTCGTTCAGGCCGGGGATCACGCCGCGATGATCGTTCTTCACGTAAAAGTAAAGCGGACGCGAAACGGGGTAGGACTTGTCGGCGATGGTGTCGAAGTTCGGCGCGACGCCGTCGAGCTTGACGCCCTTGAGCGTGTCTTCGTTCTCGAACAGGAACGAGTAGCCGAAGATGCCGAGCGCGTCCGAGTCGCTGTTGAGACGCTGAACGATCAGGTTGTCGTTCTCGCCGGCTTCGACGAACGGACCATCGGTGCGCATGCGCGAACAGTTCTCATCGACCCAGTCCCCGTCGAAATCGCCGTCCGCGACATAGTCCAGCTCTTCGCAGCCGGCATGCATCGCCAGTTCGACGAAGGCATCCCGCGTCCCCGAGGTCGGCGGGGGGCCGAGCACGAGGATATCGGTGTCGGGCAGGCGCGAATCGATCTCGGACCATGTCTGATAGGGATTTTCGACCCATTCGCCATCGACCGGCACCTCGGCACCAAGTGCGAGATACACCTCGCCCAATGTGAGATCCCAGTCGAAATCATTGTCGCGCGAGACGGCCAGCGACAGACCGTCAAATCCGATCAGCGCCTCGGTGACATCGGTGACGCCGTTTTCTTCGCAGCGGTCCCATTCCGACGCCTTCATGGCGCGCGAGGCACCCGTCAGGTCGGGATGGCTTTCGCCGATTCCTTCGCAGAAAATCTGCATGCCGCCACCGGTGCCGGTGGATTCGACGACGGGCGACGGACGCCCGGTGTCGTTGGCGAACTGCTCGGCCACGGCCTGAGTGTACGGAAACACGGTCGACGAGCCGACAATGCTGATCTGGTCGCGCGCGGCGGCCGCCGTCGCGGACATGGCGGCCAGCGCCAGTGCCGAGACGGAAAGTTTGGTGTAAGACATGAAAGCTCCTGCTGTCAGTGTTTGGTTAAGGAACATGGCCCGCATAGTCAGCCCGCGTGACACCTGTGCTATAGTTTTGTAACAGTTTTACGAAACCCGGGGATACCTGCGCGACGCGCGGGCCGATGCCCGGATCAAGGCGACCATCCCGTCCGGATCCAAGCGCCGCTTCCACTTCGCGGCCGCCTTCTGTCGACACGAATAGCGCTACCGTCAACCGCGATAATTCAGGACCCTGCCGCTTTCGGCTTTGGCGGTTGGCCTTCCGGGCCGTCGGCGTCTCGCGCGCATCCGATATCGGCGTCCGGTCAGAAGTGTGGCCGTTGAGCTGACTTCTGGGTCTATGGGTTGATGTTTCAGGGTGAGTCCAGCGTGCCGCGCCCATTACCCCGGCGGATCAGACAGGTGCATCTGCCGATTACTTCCCTGTCCGCGCGGCTTTCCCCCCGTGTTTCAGGCTGGTCGGCATGCGCATCATCCCTTTCGAGGCCTGCTCGGGCCTCGCACAACTTACGGCCCGCAGGATTGCTCGACCGCCTTTGGCGGCCTTTGTCACGAGACTTCAACCCCGCCAGCTACCCAGCAAAATCGCTCGTCAGCGACCAGATCTGTCGACAGCTATCTGGGTGGATCCTTCCTCCACTGGCAAAACGCGCCATCGGCGCGCACTGGATCATCGCGGTTGAGCTCAAGACAACGTCCGCTGAATTCATATTTGGTGCCAGTGGATCTATGCGGCGGCGGTCTGTGCGACTAACGTCGCCCGGGACAGCGCTTCGTCGACATTGTTGGTGGGGTCGTCGACGACACAAACCTGCCTTCGGCCGGGTCCAACTTCAAATATGCAGGAGACATACGCGCCATCCGAGATTTCGGACGCGCATGGGATCCATCTGCCCCCAGGACCTTCAACGGGGTTTCCGATGCGCACATTGACCGTGCCTGACGGTGCGCAGGATACCAACACCATATTATCGAAAATATTATCGAGACGCATGTTC
>JAWLFT010000028.1:20084-32415 GCA_041685435.1 Roseovarius sp. | reverse complement strand
GATCGGGATGCCATGCGCGTCGCACCCCGACTGTCCACATCACGCCCTGGTCAGGATCGTCACCGAAAACAGCGCCTCATCGTCGGTCAAAACTTCGGCGACTTGCCAGCCCGCCCGCGCGGCCATCTGCGACAGGCCCTCAACGGTGTATTTGTGGCTGTTCTCGGTATGGATCGTCTCGCCCGCCGCGAACGACACCACCTGATCGCCGAGGCGCACGTTCTGATCCCGCAGGCTTTCGAGATGCATCTCGATGCGGCTGTCCGCGGCGTTCCAGACCGCCTTGTGACGGAATGTGTCGAGATCGAACTCGGCATCGGCCTCGCGGTTGAGCCGCGTCAGCAGGTTGAGATTGAAGCGCGCCGTCACGCCTTGGGCATCGTCATAGGCGGCCACGAGGGTATCTGGCGCCTTGACCAGATCGACGCCGAGGATCAGCGCGGCGTGATCCGGCCAGTCGCCAAGCCGGGACAACAGGGCCACCGCCGCTTCGGGGTCGAGATTTCCGATCGTCGAGCCGGGGAAAAATCCCACGACCGGGTGCCCGCCGAGGTCGGGCAGGGTGACCTGCTGCATGAAATCGGCCACCACCGGCGCCACATCCAGGCTTGGATAATCGACCGCGAGGTCGGCTGCGGTTTCGTGCAGAAACTGTTCGGAGATATCGATGGGGACATAGCCCGAGAGCTGCGTCAGCCCGTCCAGCAGCAGCCGCGTCTTGACGCTGGCCCCGCTGCCAAGTTCCACGAGGGCGGCGCCGTCCGGCACATGCGCGGCGATCCGGGGCAGATGCGTCTCGATCACCGCCCGCTCTGTCCGGCCGGGGTAATATTCCGGAACTTGCGTGATCTCTTCGAAGATCTCGCTGCCGCGCGCGTCGTAGAACCATTTGGGCGACAGGCCCTTGGGCGTTTGCGTCAGCCCGTCGCGGGCATCGGTGTAAAGCGCGTGGTTGGTGATTCGCGACGTGTTGACGTCCATGATTGTCCCCGTGTCCGATTTATGATGGCATGGATATAACGCTCGGGCCCGGAACATCCAGCCATTCGGGATATATCGGTTGCCGGTCCGCCCCCTTGCGTTAGGTACACGTCAAACCAACGAAAGGATGCGCCATGCCGGAGACCGCGACGACCGACGCCACAGATGTCAGCCAGCCCTGGGATCAGGACAATCAGGCCTGGTGGGACTGGTATGTCAGCCTTGCCGACAACGAGGCGGCCGATGCGCCCGTCATCGCCGCCCCTCCATTGGCGGATGTCGCGATCCCCAGCGATGACGAGGTGATCGCGGAACTGGCCGCCCCCTATGCGCTGAGCGCCGACCAGATCGCGTTTTTCCGTGAAAACGGGTTCATCAAGCTGAAGGAGGTGTTTTCGCCCGGTGCGGTGCTGAAGCTTCGGGCCGAACTGATCCGCCTGCTCAAGGCCGAATTCGATGTCGATCCGGATACCGGCGCGCGCGACCGCTTCCTGAGCCTGGAGATGATCTGGCCGGATAATGCGCTTTTGCGGGCTTATGTGCTGTCGCCCCGGCTGGGTCAGATTTCGGCAGATCTGCTGGAGACGGATGCCGTCCGGCTTTACCATGACAACGTGCTGGCCAAGCAGGCCGGATGCGGGCGCACGCCGTGGCATTTCGATGATCACCACTTCCCGCTCGACACGCATGACGTGGTCACGGCGTGGGCCCCGGCGCAGCCGATCCCGCTGGAGATGGGGCCGCTGGCCTTTGCCTATCCGCTGGACGTGCACAAGCTGGTCGATGCCGTGACATTCGAGAAAACCGGCACCGGCTACGATCGCGGCGTGGCCGAAGTGTTCGCCCGCAACGACGTGGCCGTGGACGAGACCGAGTTCGAAATGGGCGAGGTCAGCTTTCACCACAATCTGAGCTTTCACACCGCCGCGCGCAACCGCACAGATCGCAGCCGTGTGGTGCTGGCCAACACCTATTATGCCGACGGGGCGCGGATCGTGGACGCACCGACGATGGTGTCCGGCGACTGGCAGAAATTCATGCCCGGTGTCGGGCCGGGCGATGTGGCGGCAAGCCCGCTCAACCCGGTCTGCTGGCCGGTGGAGGATCGGACATGAGCGGCGATATCCTGACGCGCAGTACCGCGCATTGGTCCGAGGCCGGGCGGCGCGGCATGGACGCGTTCTATACGCTGGCGACGGATGATTACCGCCATCTGGCCGAGGCGCGCGACTGGGCCGGCTGGCTGGGCGCCGCGCAGGAGCGCGCCGGCAGCCGGTCTCTGCGGCTGCTTGATGTAGCGTGCGGGTCGGGCAAGTTTCCCAATGCGCTTGTGCGGCATGCGGGTGTGGACCGCGCCGGGCTGCGCCCGGTTGCCACCGATCTGCTGGACCCGTCGGCGTTTTCGATCGCCGAGGCGCGCGCGGCGCTGCCCGCGCCTTTCATGCCCGCCGCAGAGCACGAGACAACCTTGCAGGATTTCACCCCGCCGCCGGATGGGTATGACATCGTCTGGGCCACCCATGCGCTTTATGCCGTGCCGGCGCGGGATCTACCGCTCGCGGCCGAGCGGTTTTGCGACGCCATCGGCCCGGACGGGCGCGGCATGATCGCGCATAGTGCCGGTGCCGGGCATTACGTCGAGTTTCACCGCCGGTATCTCGAGGCGTTCGGGGCCGGCAATACGGCGCCGTACATATCCGCCGAAGACCTTGCGGCGGCGCTGCGTGCCGCGGGTGCGCAGGTCGACGTCACCGAGGTGCGCTATGACAGCGCCGCCGGCCCTGAGGCCGGCGACGCTGTCGAGGGGTATCTGCAGCGCTGCGTCTTCGATGATAGCGTGTCGCTTGCACGGATGCAGGCCACGGAGCCCGTCGCCGAATGGCTGGAAGGCTGCCGCGGCGCGGATGGCTGGCGGTTTCCGCAGGTGGTGCATCTGATGGATGTAACGGCCTGACCGGCATTCCCCCCAAAATATTCGAAGGAGATTGCGCGTGAATGATCACAGCCCATTGCGTTCGGCATGGACCGAGAGCCTGACCCGTGGCGAACACCCCGACGCCGACGCGCTGCGTGCGCATCTGCGTGCGGTGCACCGCGATCATGCGGGCTTTACCGAAACCTGCGCGCGGGCGTGCCGCGATGCGGCGGGCCGCACCAGCTATGACTGGCTGGCCGAGGTCGTGCCTGCGGGGGTTGGTGGGCACGTGCTGGATCTGGCCTGCGGATCGGGTCCGTTGCTGGGGATCCTGCATGCGCGGAGTGCGGGGCTGCGCCTGACCGGGGTCGACATGTGCCCCGAGGAGCTGACGCTGGCGCGCGACCGCCTGCCGCGAGGGGCGGCGACGCTGCTGCAGGCCGAGGCGCAGGACATGGCGGCGCTGCCCGACGGATCGGTCGATGCGGTGCTGTGCCACTGGGCGCTGACGCTGATGGACCCGGTCACGCCGGTTCTGGACGAGGTGCGGCGCGTGCTGGCGCCGGGTGGGCAGTTCGCGGCGCTGGTCGATGGACCGATGGAGTCCGCGCCGGGTTACTCAGACGTGCATGACCTGATCTACGGACATGTGCAGGCGGAACTGCCCGGCTATGGCGAGGTCGATCTGGGCGATCCGCGGGTGCGCGGCACCGACAGTCTGAGCGATCTGGTGCGCGCCGCTTTCCCGGAGGCGCGCGTGACCGTCGAGACCGGCGTGGTCACCATGGACGGCCCCGCCGCCGAGGTGGCCGAGGCCGCCGCAGGGTTTTTCTACGCGGCGTTCATCCTGTCGCCGGCGCGGCGCGTGCAGATGCTGGCCGAGCTTGCCGTAATGCTGGCCGTGCCGGGGTTGGCCGGGGACGGATCCCTGCAGGGCCGGTTCGCCATGCCGATAAACCGGCTGGTCGTCACGCGTTGACCGCGCGGATCCGGGGGGTGGCGCCGCGCGACGTGTCACGCGCCCACGGATCCAGCCGCGCCGCGTGGAGATGCGGCGCGGCGGTTGACACGTGGTGCCGGATCACGATTCAAGTCCATGGCTGCCGCCGCAAAGTCTCGTGTCAAACGAAAGGCCCTTGACGCGCGCGCGTCGAACAGGGAAGCCAGCGCAGACGGGTTGCCGGCCTTGGCCGGTTTCGGTCGCTTGCGAGAATGACGGAGAATGACAATGCAGGATCGCCCGACGATCGTCACGATGAAATGGGGCAGTCTGTTCGGGCCCGATTACGTCAATGTCCTGCATAATGCCTGTCGGGCCGCGGCGAGCCTCCCATTCGATTTCGTCTGCTTCACCGAGGATGGCGCGGGTCTTGATACGAATATCATCGTTAAGGCGCTGCCCGATATTCCGCTGCAGCCCGAGGAATGGTATCAGCGCGGCGTCTGGCCGAAGCTCGCCTTGTTCAAGTCGGATCTGGGCGAGCTTACGGGGCGCTGCCTGTTCATCGATCTCGACATGATGGTACTGCGCGATCTCGACGCGTTTCTGAGCCATGACGCGCCGTTGGTGACCACCGACATGGGCGACACGTGGTGGCCGGGCATGGCCCGCACCAAGCCCGAGGCGGGAACCTGCGTCTTTGCCTTCGATGTCGGCACGCAGACGCAGATCCTCGACACGTTTCTGGCCGACAAGGCGGCGGCCAAGGCGCGGTTCAAGAACGAACAGAAATTCGTCGACGCGCATGCCAGTTCGATGGATTACTGGCCCGAAGGCTGGGTCATCAGTTTCAAGCGCTGGCTGCGGCGTCCGGTCGGCCTCGATCTGATCCTGCCGCCGAAGAAACCGCCCCAGACCGCGAAAATCCTTGCCTTCCACGGCAAGCCGCGCCCGATCGACCTGATGCAGCCAGGCCTCAATTTCTGGGACAGCAAACTGCCGCATCTCAGCCATGGCCGCGTCGACTGGGTGGTGGATTACTGGACACGTCACGGTGGCCATGTATAAGACGGCGCGCAAAGCGATCCCGCCGAGATGACGGAACCGCTCCCCGATGCCGGGAAACGCAGGCGCGTTTTCTTGAAACCACAGGCTTGAGATCACCATGGCAGATACTTTGAGGCTCTTGGGCGCCGCCCTGCCGGAGGCACGCAAGACCGCGTGGCGCAAGCTCAGCCGCCGGCTGTTGAACCTGCGTCTGAGCCTTGCGGGCAGCGATCAGGACACCCGCATCCGCGCCGAGCGTCGCTTGCGCGGCTATCAGGAATACAGCCGTCTGACGCGGGCCGATGCCGTGGTCGTCTCGTTCGGCAAAAGCGGGCGGACATGGCTGCGGGTGATGATCTCGCGGCTTTACCAGCAGGTGTATGATCTGCCGCAGGACATCGTGATCGGGTTCGACAATTTCCACAATCTCGATCGCCGGATCCCGCGCCTGTTCTTCGCGCATGACAATTATATCGGGGATTACACCGGCAACACCGACTCAAAGGCGCATTTCCAGGACAAGAAGGTGCTGCTTATGGTGCGCGATCCGCGCGATGTCGCGGTGTCGCAGTATTTCCAGTGGCAGTTTCGCATGCGGCCGGGCAACAAGCTGCTGAACGGGTATCCGCCGCATGGGGCCGAGTGCACGCCGTTCGAGTTCGTCTGTCACGAGGGCGGCGGCATGCCCAAGATTATCCGCTTCATGAATCTCTGGGCGCGCGAGATGCCCAAGATGCGCGATTTCGAGCTTCTGCGCTACGAGGATCTGCGTGCCGATCCGAATGGCGCGCTGGCCCGTGTCGCCCGGTTTCTCGAGATCCCGGCGACCGGGGATCACATCCGCGACGCGGTGGAGTACGCCGCCTACGAGAACATGAAGAAGATGGAGGCCAGGGAGGGCTTTCGCATGGCCGGCGTGCGCATGGCGCCGGGCGATCGCAGAAATCCCGACAGCTTCAAGGTGCGCCGCGCCAAGGTGGGCGGGTACCGCGATTACTTCGACGATGCCCAGGTCAGGCAGATCGACGCCATGATGGCCGACACCCTTGATCCGGTTTTCGGCTACGAGGCCGGCGGGTCGGCCGATGCCCCTGCGGAATGATTCTGCGACCCTCCGACGAGCCGCCGGCGACGGACCCACGGGCATCCCCGTGCATTTGGCGGGTTCTCGGCGACAAGCGCGGCGATAACGGGCAGGTCGAGATGATTGCAGACGCCTTGGCCCGGCAGCGCGGCTGGCCGTCGGAACTGCGCCATCTGGAGATGCGGCCGGATTTCGTCAAAGGCAAACCGCGCGTGGGGCCGACGCTCTATCATCTCGATCCGGCGCGCAGTGACGCGCTGACGCCGCCATGGCCCGATCTGATCCTGACCAGCGGGCACCGTCCGGGCAATGCCGCGTTGTGGATCAAGCGGCAGTCGGGCGGACGCTCCCGGATCGTTCTGGTCGGCAAGCCGTCGGGCTGGATGTCGCATCTCGATCTTGTCGTCGCCAGTGCCGAGACGCTGCTTGCCCCGTTCGACAACGTTCTGCAGATCGACCTGCCGCTGATGCGGGTGGAGCCCGACCGGCTGGCGGCCGGGCGCGCGGCGTGGCGGGAAACCTTCGATACCGTGCCCCGTCCGCTGGTCGCGGTGCTCATTGGCGGGCCGACCGTGCCGTTCGTCTTTGACGCGGCGGTGGCGCGGCGCCTGCGCGCGCGCACCCGTCGCGTGCTGGAGGCGGGCGGCACGCCCTGTCTGGTGGGGTCGCGGCGCACGCCGCCCGGGTTTCTGCAGCAGGTCGTCGCGGGACTGCCGGAAACGCCGCGGGTTTTCGACTGGGCGCAATCCGGGGCCGGGGATCCCTATGCCGGTCTTCTGGCCCATGCCGACCGGTTCGTCGTGACCGGCGACAGCATTTCCATGCAGGTCGAGGTGGCGCGCCTCGGCAGACCTCTGGAGATCCTCCCGCTGTCCATCGGCTGGCTTGGCGGGCTCGACGATCTGCGGCGGCGTCTCACCGCTCGCATGTTCCAGCCGCCGCGCGATGCGCGCCTGACGACCAGGCTGCGCGTCGCCGTGGCGCGCGGACTCTTCCGGGCGGGGCTGCTGCCGCAGACCCGGCATTTTCCGCGATTTCACCAGATGCTTGTCGATCGGGGCCTTGCTCGCTGGGCCGATGACGCGGACGCCGCAGGCGTGCGCGCCCCCGCACCGGTTGACAGCAAGGCCGACATGGCGCGCATCCTTGCCCGCATTGACCGGCTGCTGGACGGGCCGGCGGCATGAGCGGCACGCGCGTCACCGTCCTGAGCAACCCCATGAGCGGCAACAATCGCAAGTGGCAGGCCAGTATCGCCGACCGCCTTGCCGGCTACCGCCAAGTGGCCCACCACATCACCCGCACGCTTCCCGAGGCCGAGGCGCTGGCGCCCCAGCTTGCACGCGAGGCCCCCGACGTGGTGGTGATCAACGGTGGCGACGGCACCATTGCCGCAGCCCTCGGGATGATCCTTGACCACTGGCCGCAGGGCCGCCTGCCGCTGGTCATGGTGCTGCCCGGTGGCACCGCCAACATGACGGCCGGCGATATCGGGATGTCGGCCTCGCATCGTCGCGCGGTGCGGCGGTTCTTCGGCTGGCTGGATCGGGGCGCGCCGATGGAGGGCGAGATCCGCACGCGCCATCTCATGCGGGTCGAGGGGGCCTGCGACGGGCAGACGCGTCACGGCATGTTTCTGGGCACCGGGGCGGTCATGCAGGCCACGCGCTATGCCCATAGCGACGTGCATTCGCGCGGACTGGGCGGCGAGATCAGCCTCGGGCTGATCCTCATCCGCGCGCTCTGGGGGCTGATCCGCCGCGATCCGCGATTCTATCAGCCCACGCAGGTGCGCATGAGGCTATGGGATGCGGAGGGCGCGCCGGTGACGCGCGAGACGGCGCCGATGCTGATCCTCGTGGCCAGCACGCTGGAGCGGCTTTCGCTGGGGATACGGCCCTTCTGGGCGCCGCGCGACGCCGCCATTGGGCTGACCGCGATCCGTGGCGGCGCGGCGCGGTTCGGGTGGGCGATCCTGTCGCTGCTGCGCGGGCGGCCCAACCGGCATGTCACGCCCGAGAACGGCTATGAGAGCTTTCGCGCCGACCGGATCGAGCTGCATTTTGACGGCGAGCTCAATCTCGATGGCGAGCTTTTCGCGACAGCCGGCGGTGATACCCCGCTGGTCATCACGGCCCAGGGGCCGGTCCGGTTTCTGCGCCCGCGATGAGCGATCAGGTCCCATATCCGGCCCCCGACGGCCCAAGCCCCGAGACGTCGCCGGCGCTGCGCGCGCTCGTCTCGGCGCTGGAGCGTCGGTTCGGGGACGGGATGCAGGGGATCGTGCTTTACGGCTCGTGCCTGCGCAGCGCCGATCTGCTGGAGGGGCTGGTGGATCTTTATGTGCTGGTCGATCCCACCCCGCGCGCCGAGCCGCGCCTGTGGCTGCGGCTGGCCGGGCGCGTGCTGCCGCCCAACGTGTATTATATCGAGGCGCAGGTCGGACAGGGCATTGTGCGCTGCAAATATGCCGTGCTCAGCCTTGCGCAGTTCGAGCGCGGCACCGCGCGCTGGTTCCAGTCCTATCTTTGGGGGCGGTTCGCGCAGCCGGTCAAGATTGTCTGGGCCGAAAGTCCCGCGACCGCGGCGCGGCTGGAGGCCGCGTTCCTGCGGGCCGGCGAGACGCTGTTGCGCCGCGCGCTGCCCATGCTGCCGGCGACGGGGCCCGTGTCGGCGCTGTGGCGGGGCGCGCTGAGCTTGAGCTACGCCACCGAACTGCGCGCCGAACGGCCCGGTCGCGCCGGGGATCTGGTGGATCACGGGCAGGATTTCTTTGCGGCGATGACACGCGCACTCCAGCCGCGTCTCGACGACATGCTGCAGCTATCGGGGACGGACGGCCATCTTGTCTACCAGGCCACGGTGCCGGCCCGCGCGCGCCGCGCCGCACCGGTCCTGTGGGCACTGCGCCGGGTGCAGGGCAAGACGCTGTCGGTGGCGCGGCTGATCAAGGGGCTGTTCACGTTTCAAGGCGGGCTCGACTACATCGCGTGGAAGCTCACGCGCCATTCCGGGCAGGTGGTGGAGATCCCCGACAAGGTGCGCCGCCGCCCGCTTGTGCATATCTGGGGGCTGTTCTGGCAGCTTTACCGCCGCGGCGTCTTCCGGTAAGGCCCCCTGAGCCATGGAACCTGCCGCGATTGTGCAGTATGGTTCCGCAAGCGCACATTCCAAAGGCAGCGGACGCATCATCATGAAACACGGCGTATTCATCCAGACCAACCACAAGCAGATCGTCGGTGCGATCGTGGCCGAGCATGCGTTGCGGCGCTACTCTGCCCACAACGACAAGTTCGACGTGCAGATCATGAACAGCAACGACTATCCGTTCTTTGCCGCAAGGGAGGGGCAGGAATATCTGCGCGACGGGGCCTATCGCACCTGGCTGAACGAAGATCTGCAATCGTTCACACCGACGCGTATGATGCCGCCGGAACTGATGGGCTATGAGGGCCGCGCGGTGGTGATCGACCCCGATATCTTTGCCTGCGTCGATATCTGGGATCTGCTGAGCCGCGACATGGGCGGCAAGGCCATCATGTGCCGCATGCGCTCTGGTCCCAAAGGGCTGATCGACGGAAACTTCGCCTCCAGCGCCATGTTGCTCGATTGTGCGCAGCTGACCCACTGGAAGGTTGAGGAGCAGTTCAATGCGATGTTTGACGGCAATCTCGATTATCAGGACTGGATCGGCCTGCGCAACGAGCCGCGTGAAAACATCGAGCTGTTCGAGAAGGAATGGAACGATTTCGACAAGTTCACGCCCGAAACCAGGATGCTGCACACCACCCGCCGCAAGACCCAGCCGTGGAAAACCGGACTCAAGGTGGACTGGCGCCCGTCGGAAGTGTTCCGCGCCTTTCCGCCGGTCGGATGGGTCCTGAAGCTGCGGCGCCAGATTTTCGGCGAATACGGTCTGATGGGCAATTACAAGGCCCATCCCGACAAGAATCAGGAGCTGTTCTTTCTCGGGCTGCTCAAGGAATGCGTGATCGAGGGCAAGATCACCGAAGAGTTCCTGCGAGGGGAGATGGAGCGCAACCATGTGCGCCACGACGCCATCGACGTGCTGGAGAAAACGCCCGATCTGCCAAAAGCGCCGGCGCATCCGCTGAGCATCGGCGATATCGCGCGCGCCGCCTGATCAGTGCCGCGCGTGCCGGGTCAGCAGCGCCCGGACGCGCGCCGCCGCGCGCTGCGCGTCCTCCCTCGGGTCGGCCTGCGCGGTGCTCGGCCAATCCTCGCCCTCTGCTATAAGGTGGGGCGCGTCCTCGAGCCAGCGGGCGCGCCCCGCCTGTATCAGCGCATCCTGCATGCGGGAAATGTCGCGCCGCATCCGCATCGGTGCAAGGCGCATCGCCAACGCGTGGCTGAGCGGTTTGTGCCGGAAATTGTGCACGTGCCGCCACCATGTGCCCGGCGGATCGCCCGGATCGAAGAGATAGAGCGGCCGGGCCATGCCGGCCGCCTCGGCCATCATCGACATGCTTTCGCCGGTGACGACGAACCTGTCGGCCATCCCGAGAAAGCCCAGATAGGGATTGTCCGTGGCGGTATCGGGATCGTGCCACGAATAGATCTCGGCCGGCGCCTGAAGCGCTGCGCGAAAGGCCTGCGCGGCGGCCTTGGGCGTGCGCGGGCTGTCGGTGACCAGCGCGGCACCACCGGTCTGCGCCACCAGCCGGTTGACGCCTTGCGCCAGATGGCGGGCCTTTTGGGGCGTGAACACATATTGCCCGCTATCGCCGCCGATCAGCACGGTTGTCAGCGGGCTTGGCAGATGCGCGAGCCGCGGTGCGATCCGGTCCGCCGCTGCGTCCACCTCGGCGCGGGTCATGCGGCGCAGCGGCAGCGGGATCTTGAGCACGTTGGGCGCGTCGGGGACGAAATATTGCGGGGTGGTGGCGATGAGATCCCAGATCGTGGGCCGCGCCCAGGGCCGCCCGACATGCACCAGCCGCACCGTGCCACCGGCCTGCGCCCTGATCCAGCGCGCCACCGGCTCGTTCCGGCGGCCGGCGCTGATCACCAGATCCGGCCAGGGCGGCACGAGCGGGCTGGAGGCGTGTGTGTCGATGCCTGCGAGCGTCGGCCCCAGAGCCAGATGCGGCACGATTTCCCACGGCCTTGCGTGGATATGCTTTTCCTCGAAGGGCAGCCCCACCGCCTCGGCCAAGGCCAGGACCTGCGCGTTGTCACCGGCCTTTCGGCCCAGAAGAACCCAGAGTTTTGCTTGCATCGTCAGGTCGGTTCGGTCCAAAGGGGCGCAAAGCGGGGGGCAAGACATCCCCCGCGCTTGTGGGCATGCGAGCGGCCAGTGTCAAAGGCCTGTGTCAAAGGCGGGCCTTGAGCTTACCACCTGTATCAGTCCGATATACTGCGATCCTGCGAAAGACGGCAAACAATGTTCAACATATCCCCGAAGGAAGCCCGCGCGCTGGCCCTGCGTCAGCTGACCCTGTCGGCGCTGTTCTTTCTGCCGAAAGATCGCAGCATCGCGTTGGAACGGCGTCTGCGCGGCGGCGAGGAGTATCGCAAGCTGCAAGAGGCCGACTGGGTGCTGATGTCATGGGGCAAGAGCGGGCGCACGTGGTTCCGGGTGATGCTGTCGCGATTCTATCAGCTGCATTTCGGCCTCGAGACCGAGCACATGCTGGAATTCGACAATTACCACCGCCGCGATCCGCGCGCACCGAAGGTGTTTTTCACGCATGACAACTATATCCGCGATCATCTGTCGCAGTCCGAGGGTCTGGAGCATTTTCGCGGCAAGCGGGTGGTGCTTCTGGCGCGCGATCCGCGCGATGTGGCGGTGTCGCAGTATTTCCAGTGGCGCTACCGGATGCGGCCGCGCAAGAAGGCGCTGAACGCCTATCCGCCGCACGGGGCCGAGGTCGATATCTTCGATTTCGTGTGCAACCCCGTGTGCGGCATCCCGCGCATTGTCGCGTGCCTCAACGGGTGGGCGCGGGCAGTGCCGGTGATGGGCGACGATCTGACGGTGATCCGCTACGAGGATCTGCGTGCCGATCCCGCGGCGACGCTGGAGCATGTGGTCGCTGTCACCGGCACCCCCGGCACGCGCGAGAACATAGAGGCGGCCAAGGAGTATGCCGCCTACGAGAACATGAAAAAGCGGGAATCCAGCAACGAGGGCATGCGCGGCAGCGGACAACGGGTGCGCCCGGGCGATGGCGGCAATCCCGACAGTTTCAAGGTCCGGCGCGGCAAGGTCGGCGGATACCGCGACTATTTCACGCCCGAGCAGATCAGCGTCATCGATGCCATGGTCGAAGATCGGCTCGATCCGGTTTTTGGGTACCACGCCGATTGATCGCACCGGCCGAGCGCACCGGCCGAGCGC
>JAWLFT010000028.1:0-19984 GCA_041685435.1 Roseovarius sp. | reverse complement strand
CAGATCAGCGTCATCGATGCCATGGTCGAAGATCGGCTCGATCCGGTTTTTGGGTACCACGCCGATTGATCGCACCGGCCGAGCGCACCGGCCGAGCGCACCGGCCGAGCGCGCGGTCAGCCGGTATGTGACACCCCGGACCCGGCGGGCGCGGCCGCGCTTTTGGCATGGCGTTGCAGCACCTGATAATCGGCCACCGAGTCGACATCCACCGAGGCATGCGCATAGGGCAGGATCACCGCGCCGATCCTCACCCCGACCTTGCGTGACAGCCGCGCGAGCGCCGCGTCAAGCGTCAGCCAGCCCAGCCGGTAGCGCAGCAGCGACCAAAGGCCCAGCAGGCGGATCACTACCAGCGGTTTCTTGCGGTCCCGCTCCACCCGGCGCCAGAAATCTGCCACATCTCGGCCCTCCTCGGTCAGGAACGCGAACAGGTTGCAGCCGCAATACTGCCCGTCGCGAAAGCGCAGGACGGTCTTTTTCAGATCCGGGAATGTCGCCCGGACCAGATCATGCGGTGCCAGCCCGATCACCACGTCGCAGCCGCTCGTCGCAGCGTCGCCGCAGAAATGATCGACGATTTCGGCGGTCAGCAACGGATGATCGGCGGTGGTGACCAGAACGGGCCGTCCTGCGGGCATGCGGGTCAGCATCTCATGGGCGCTGGTGCTCGGGCTTGCGGCGGGCGCGGTCCAGACAATGCGCCCCTCGGCGATCATCCCGGCGAGTCCGGCATCGGTGTTGACGCAGGCCTCTGTGGGGCCGCTGAGATGGACGCTATCGACGCTGCGCGCCGACTGAAGCGCGGCGATGACGCGCCGGATCATCGGCGTGCCGTCGATATCCAGCAGCGCCTTGCACGCGACGCCGGTGTGATCGCGCAACGCATCGCGGTTGTCGCGTTCCCCGGCAAGGATGACCGAGGCGAATTTCGTCATCGGTGCATGCTCCTGAAAGGCACGTGCGGGCACGCCGCGCGGCGCCTATAGCCGTTTCTGGTAGACCCGGTAGCGCTTGTGAATCGTGCTGCCGATCGCCTCGATGATATGTCGCATCCCATCGTTATCCTCCAGTATCCAGCCCATCTCGACCGATTCGATGCCGCGCCGCATCATCGCGTTTCGGACCGCTTCGATCACCATGAAGGCCAGCGTCGGCCCGAGGCGCGAATTCTGATGCTCCTTGCGGACCCCCATCAGCGCGACGCGGGCACTGCGCGGCCCCCTGACCTTGAGCCGCCAGATGAGTTTCGCCCACCCGAACGGCAACAGCCGTCCGCGCAGATCGCCAACCAGTTCGTTGAGATTGGGAAAGG
This sequence comes from Roseovarius sp., assembly GCA_041685435.1. Classification (GTDB taxonomy): domain Bacteria; phylum Pseudomonadota; class Alphaproteobacteria; order Rhodobacterales; family Rhodobacteraceae; genus Roseovarius. Next base: position 18,669 of record JAWLFT010000028.1, on the reverse strand, counting down.
CGGTGATGAACGCCACCGGCCGTCCGTCGATCTCGGCCATCTGGATGAAATCGTCGGGCAACAGCAGGGTGAGCAGCTTGGCGGTTTCCTCGAACTCTTCGGGGGTGAAGGGCACGAAGCCCCAGTTGTCCGCCCACGCATCGTTGAAGATGTCGCGCATGGCCTCGAAATCGGCGGCCTTCGATTTGCGGTTGAAGGGCCGGACGCGCACCTTGCGGCTGGCGCGCTCGGCCAGCTTGGTCATCACGGCGGGGGCAACGAAATCCGGGCGCACCATGTAGGTCAGAAGATCCTTGATCCCCGCAAGACCCTGTTCGGCCAGTCGGGTGTCGTAATAGGGCTTCGCATGGCCCATCATGATGAAGGGGGGCGTGTCGAAATTCTCGACCAGCAGGCCGATCTCCTCGTTGATCGACAGGTTGTAGGGGCCGCGCATATGGGACGCGCCGCGCGCCGTCAGCCAGCCTTGAGCGGTGTCGATCAGCGCCGCGAAAACGGCGGCGTCATCGACCGCCTCGATCATGCCGAAATAGCCGACCGTGCCCTCGGCCTCGGCGGGCTGCAGCTTATCGAGTTGGGCGGTGATGCGCCCGACGGGCGTGCCGTCGCGATACGCCACCCAGGCCGCGACCTCGCAATGCGCGAAAAGCGGCGCGTTCTTGAAGACGCGCTGTTTCTGCTCCAGAATCAGCGGCGCGATCCAGGCGGGATCGCCCGCGTAGATCCGCTCTGGCAGGTGCAGGAAATCGCGCCGCGTCCGCGCATCATCGGCACTGACGACGCGGATCGAGGCCTTGTCGGATTGTCCTTGCGGCATGACGTGTTTTTTCCTCTCGATCGCGCGACCCGGACGACACGCCGCCGCGCAAACCGGCATGGCCCGGGCGCGAAAAGGCTTGCAGCCGCGCCGGCCTCGCCCGATTACGGGGCGCAGTATCGACGCTGTGTCAGGGGAAGTCGAGTAGCATTGGCCAAGTTCATTCTCGGAAACGCGATCCGCGACAAGGCGTTCGGAAATCCCGTGGCGCGGCGTGTGCTGTGGGGCCTCGACGTCGTGTTTGTGGGTCTCCTGCTCGGGGTGTTTCGCGTGCTGCCGGTGGCGTGGGCCTCGGGCCTGGGCGCGCGTCTCGGTCGGATGTTCGGGCGGATCCTGAAACGGCGCAACCGCCATGTGCGGGCCAACCTGTCGCTGGCCCTGCCCGACAGGTCTGCGGCCGAGATCGACGCGCTGGCCGGCGAGGTCTGGGCGAATGCAGGCGCGGTGCTGGCCGAATATCCGAACCTTTACCGGATCGCCGATCCGCGCCGCGATCATCTGGAGATCGAGATCGTCGAGCCGATCCCCGCCTATGACGCGCCGGACTGGCCGGTGGTCTTCGTTGCCGCGCATATGGCCAACTGGGAAATCCCCGCCGCCGCGATCGCGCGGCTGGGGTTTCGGCCGCGCATGATGTACGCGCCGCTGGCCAATCCGTGGCTGGATCGGCTGATGCTGTATTTCCGGGCGGCCCTGGGGGGCGATCTGGTGTCGCGCAACGCCGGACTGCGCGGTTTTCTGGAGGCGCTCAGGAACCGGCATGCCGTGGCGATGATCATCGACCGCAAAATCGAGGGCGGCAAGCCGCTGGAGTTCTTCGGCGCCGAAAAGGCCTCGTCGGTTCTGCCGGCGCGGCTGGCGCTGCGGTCGAAGGTGCCGCTGGTGCCGGTCGAGGTCCAGCGTCTGCCCGGCGCACGCTTTCGCATCCGCTTTCATGCGCCGCTGCATCCCGCCGACCCCGAGGCCGACACCGACAGCCAGGCGGTCGATCTGACGCGGCAGATCAACGCGAAATTCGAGGACTGGATCCGCGCGCGGCCGGGGGAATGGCTCTGCACCAGTAAAATATGGCCGACCGCTGTTTTATTGGCGAGAACCGATATATATGAGACCAAACCATGAAGCGAACCGGAGTCCCTGTCATGTCGAACCATCAACCCAGCCGCACGCACCGCGTCGACGAGTCCGTGCGGTTGTTCAAAAACCCGGTGCTGGAGAAGCTCAGCCATGTGCATCCGGTCGTCCCGTTGCTGATCTGGGGGCCGGTGGCGGCGTGGCTGCTGATCCGGGCGGTCGTGGTCCACGATATCGGCCTGTCGGGCATGGCGCTGATCGGCGTGGCGGGCCTCGTGACCTGGACGCTGGCCGAGTATCTGTTGCACCGGTTCGTGTTTCATTTCGAGCCGAAATCGGAACGTGGACAGCGCATCATGTATCTCTTTCATGGGGTCCATCACGACACGCCGCAGGACAAGACACGCCTGCTGATGCCGCCCGCAGGCGCGCTGCCGATCATTGCCGTGCTCTGGCTGATGTTCAGCCTGATCCTGCCCTATCCGTGGGCCGAGCCGTTCACCGGTTTCTTCATCATCGGGTACCTGATCTACGATTACATCCACTATGCCACGCATCACTTCCCGATGCGCCATCCGGTGCTGAAGTTCCTCAAGCATTACCACATGCGGCACCACTTCACCGATGATGACGGGCGCTACGGGGTCAGCACGCCGTTCTGGGACTGGGTGTTCGGCACCGATCCGGCGAAGCAGACACGGGCCAGCAAGCAGTAGATCGCGGGTCGGGGCGTCGCGGCGCACCACATCCGCCGGGGCAGAATTGCGACCATGGCCAAGTATTACATTCTGCCCAAGACCCTGATCGACCGCGTCCCATGGGTAGAGACCCCGGTCTGGGCGTTCGAGGCTGCGGTGTTCCATCTGTGGCTTGGTGTGATGCGTCTGATGCCGTTTCCGGTCGCACGCGGCCTCTTTGCGCGGCTGATGGGAATAGCAGGATACCAGAACCGCGGCAAAAGGCGCGTGGTGATGCGCAATCTGCAGGTGGTCCTGCCCCGGGCTACCGAACCCAAGCGCGCGGACGTGGCGCGAGACATCTTTCGCACGACCGGGCAGGCGGCGGTCGAGTTGTTCCTGCTGCGGCGGATCTGGAAACGGCGGGCGCGCTATCTGGCGTTCGATGTGCATCCCGAGGCGCAGGCCGCCATCGACCGCAAGGAACCGATCGTGTTTGCCACCGCGCATGCCGGGGCATGGCAGCTTACCCCGCTGATCGGACTTGTATACGGGATCTCGATTTCCGTGCTTTATGCGCCGGACCGAAATCCGTGGCTCAACCGGTTCTTTCTCGGGCGCAGGCGGGCCTTTGGCGGGCCGCTGGTGCCCACCTTCGGCGGCGGGCGCGAGATGATCCGCGAACTGGCGGCCGGTCGGTCGGTCGGGGCAGCGTTCGACACGCGCATTGATCAGGGCGAGATGGTGCCGTTTTTCGGGGTTCCGGCGCCGACCAACACCCTGCCGGCGATGCTTGCGCTGCGTGGGTACAAGGTCGTGCCGACCCGGGCCGTGCGGCTGCCGGGATGCCGCTACCGGATCGAGGTCATGGCGCCGCTGAGCCTTCCGGATTCGACCGCACCGCGCCGGGTGCAGGTGCTTGATTTCACGGCAAGTCTGAACACCGTGTTCGAGGGCTGGATCCGTGAGGATCCGGGGCAATGGATCTGCATGAAGCGGCGCTGGCCCAAGGACCACGGCACCGCACAGGCGCCTGATGCCTGAGTCCGACCCGCCGCCGCGCGTCTGGATCGTGGACGCCTACCGCGCCGGCGAGCAGACTCAATTGCGCGCGCTGGCCGAGGGGCTCGGCTGGCCCGTCGAGATAAAGACGCTGAGCTATCGCAGGTTCGAGACGCGCACGACCCTGCTGCGCGGCCGCGATCTGCGGGGCATCGATCCGGCGCGGTCGGACAGGCTGGCGCCGCCTTGGCCCGATCTGGTACTGTCCATGGGGATGCGAAACGAGCCTGTCTGTCGCTGGATCCGCGACCAGGCGGGCGGCCGCACGCGGCTGGTCTTTCTGGGGCGGCTGTGGTCGGATCCGGGGCATTTCGATCTGGTGATCACAACGCCGCAATACCGCGTGCCGGACCGGCCCAATGTGCTGCGCAACGCGCTGCCGCTGCATCCTGTCGGCCCCGAACGACTGGCCGAGGCTGGAGCGGTTTGGGCGCTGCGGCTGGCGCATCTGCCGCGGCCCTGCATCACCGTGAACATCGGTGGCACCAGCGGTCCCTATGCCTTTGGCGTCCGAGCCGCAGGCCGGCTGGTGCGTGACGCGGTGGCGCTGGCAAAGGCGCGGGGCGGGTCGCTTCTGGTCAGTTCCAGCGCGCGCACGCCGGCCTGTGCCATCGACGCCTTCGCCGCGCAGAACGAGGTTCCGATGGAGCTTTATCGTTGGCGGCGCGGCGATGGCGACAATCCTTATCTGGGCTTTCTTGCGCACGCCGACGAGGTGGTGGTCACCGCCGACAGCATCTCGATGCTCTCCGAGGCGTATGCGACCGGCAAGCCGGTGCACATGTTCGACACCGGCGCGGGCAGGTTCGGCATGCGCCACGACATGCATGTCGCGGCCGGCGAGATGGAACTGGCGCGCGCGATTGCCAGCCAGGATCGCGACCGGCCCGATCGTGCCGCAGGCCCGCTGGCCTATCGCGCGCTGATGCGGTGGGGGTGGCGGCATCTGACCCGCGATATCAGCCAGATGCATCTGCGGCTCGTGCGGTCGGGCCGGATGGTCTGGCTTGGCGATCCGCCAGCGTCCCGAGAGGGTGTGCCGTCCAGCGATCTGCAGCGCGCGGTGGCCCGGATCGAGGATCTGATGGGCCAGGAGGCGTCACGAAGGCCCGCGCCCGCCGACCGCATGGGTCAGGCTACGCGGACCTGAACGTGCCGCCCGGTTCAAGCCGGTGGATCACATCGGCTGCATCGGCCAGACCGCTGTTGTGGGTGATGGCAAGGATCGTGAGTTGCGCCCGAAGATCACGCAGGGTGGCGATGATCGCGGCCTCGGTTGCGGGGTCGAGCGCGCTTGTGGCCTCGTCGAGGATCAGCAGCTTGGGGTCGTTGATCAGCGCCCGGGCGATCGCGATGCGCTGACGCTGCCCGCCCGAAAGCCGCCCGCCACGCTCGCCCACAAAGGTATACAGGCCCTCGGGCAGCTCGCAGACGAAGTCCCATGCGCCGGCTTTCTTAAGCGCAGTGATCACCTGTGCCTCAGAAATCTGCGGATCGCCGAGGCTGACATTGTAGAGGATGCTGTCGTGCAAGAGCACGGTTTCCTGCGGCACGTAGCCGACCATGCGCCGCCACGCCTTGACGTCGATCTGCTCGAACGGCACGCCGTCGATCAGGATCTCGCCGCCGGCGGGCCGGATGAGACCGATCACCAGATCGATGATCGTCGTCTTGCCGGACCCCGAGGGCCCGTTGATCGTGCTGATCTTGTGGGCCGGGATCTCCATGTCGAGCCCCGAAAAGACCGGGTTCCCGTCATAGAGGAAATCCACACTGCGCAGCGAGATGCCGGTCTCCAGCCTGGGCATGAGATCCCCGCCCATATGCTCCTTTTGCGCTCTTGCAGCATCGCTCGTCTGCTTGAGCGACCAGTAGGCGCTCTCGTTCTGGGCCAGTTGCTGATACTGCTTCTGCACCTTGCTGAGATAGTTGAAGGTTCGCCCCAGCGTAAGCGCGAGGATCAGCACCGTCGCGAAATCGATGGAAAGCACGCCGAGCGCCAGATAGACACCGAATGCGATCAGAACGACGAACAACAGACCCTGACCGGAACTGAGGGCGGCCCCGGCCAGCACCTGACGGCGCATCGTCCTGTTCAGGCGGTTGGTCTCGTTGTTGAGCAGGTCGTCTACCAGATCCTCGCGCCCCATTGCCTTGAGGGGTTTGACCGATTGCAGCATGTCGGTGAGGTGCGACATCAGCGAGACCATCAGGCGGGTCTGCTTGTTGCCCGCCTTTCGAGCCATGCGGACCAGGAAATGTGACGCCCAGATGATCAGGGCGCCGCCGATCATGCTCAGTAGCGTGGCCTGCCATGACACTGCGATCGCCACGCCGCCATAGACCAGTGCCTGGATCATGAGCGTGATGCCGGTCGCACCCTGCATGTACGCACCTGCCGCGCGGGACGCCTCGGTGGCCAGGGCATTGCTCAGCCGGCCCGCCGGCTGGTGCAGAAAGAACGACCAGCGGCTGTGCATCATGTTGCGGAGCACCTCGAGCCGCAGATCGGTCGCGACCTGCGCGGCCGTGTAGCCCACCTGCCGTTGCGCGACGAGCAGCAGGATCGCCTTCATGATGGCCGAGACCACGATCAACATCAGCAGCGCGCCGAGCGTGACCGGAATACCAAACCAGTCGAGCAGCCCCAGTACCGCCTGTTCCAACTCACCGGGGGGATCAGGCACGGCGTCGGCCTCGCCGGAATTCATCGCGATCTTCAGCATCGGCAGCAGCGCCGACACCCCCAGCCCCTCGGCCAGACCCGACAGCAAGAGCGCGAGAATCATCAGGAAACTGGCCAGCGGGTAGGCGCGAAACAGATGAAGCATCAAACGCATGGGGTGGGTTTTCCTGACACGGTGTGACCGGCGCCTGCCGCGCCGCTGTCGGGGGGTATCGCCTGTGGGCGCGACAAGGTCAAACCGCCTGTTACAGGTCCGGGTGCGGTCTTGGGATTGCGCGTTATCCTGTCGCGTGCGTGCGCGCGAGGGGCAGGGTCGTGGGGTGCCCCGTCTCCATCCGGTGGTCCGGGGTGAGCTGGCGGGGGGTCAGGGTCATCTCCCAGCCCCCTGCCGTTGCTGCGATATGGCAGAGATTATAGGCCGCAGGCTCGTGGCGCATCGACGAGGCCGAGGGCACGCCGATCACCGGGGCCGGGCCGTCGCGGGTCTGCAGCATCTGCCGGTGGCTGCGGTGGCTGTGGCCGTGCAACACCAGCTCTGCCCCCTCATGGGTCAGCACTTCGCGCAGGTCCGCGGCGTCGCGCAGGCGTTTGCGGTGGGTCACGGTGCCATCGAGCGGCGGATGATGGATCAGCACGACGCGGCACAGATGCTCGGCGCGGGTACGCCGCAAGAGCGTCGCCAGACGCGCGCGCTGCGCCTCTCCCACGTCCCCGACAGCCTGACCGGGCGGCGAGGCAATGGCGCTTGAGACGCCGATCAGCGCCAGCGGCCCGCGCCGGCGCAGGGTCGGAAAGGCGCGCGTGACATCGGATTGTGGTGTCTCGTCGCCCCGCCAGTAGGGCTGCCAATGCGCCGCGCCCCGGTCCCATGCGCCGCGGATGAGGGCCTCGTGATTGCCGGGAATGACCATGACGCGCGCCGGATCCCCGAGCGCGTCCAGCCAGTCGCGCGCATGGCGGTATTCCATGTCGAGCCCGAGATTGGTCAGATCGCCCGTCACTGCGATCAGGTCGGGGCTGTGGCTGTGCATATCCGCCACCAGCCGGTCGAGCGTGTCCCGCAGGTGATCGTGGCGCCGCTTCGTGTGCCACGACAGCAAGCTGAGCAGGCGCTTGTTGAGAACCGACAGCGGCGAAACACCGGGCGGCAAGGGCAGGTGCGGGTCCGACAGATGGGCCAGCACCATGCCTGTTCGGTAGTCGGCCGTGTTCACCGCAGCAGGGGGCGTGGCGCGCACGGTGCCTGTTCGGGCACGATCACCTACTGCGCGCCCGCAGCCTGTGGCAGGGGCTGGCTCGCGCCGCCGAAGGCAGATTCGAACGCCGACACGATACGGTCGATCTGGTCGAAGCTGTGCCCGGCGCTCAGGCTGCAGCGCAACAGCGATTCCCCGTCAGGTGCGGCGGGCGGTACCACAAGGTTCACATAGACGCCGCTTGCCAGAAGCTCGTTCCAGGTGCGCGCGGCCTCTTCATGCGAGGGCACGCGCACCGCGATCACCGGGCTTACCGGAGAGGCAAGGGTGTAGCCCAGACCGCTTAGCCCGCCATGCAGGCGTTCGGCATTGGCCCAGAGCTTGTCCTTGAGGTCCGGCCGGTCGCGCACCGCGCGCAGCGCGGCATGGGCGGCGGCGATGTTCGCCGGGCTCGACGAGGCGCTGAAGATGTAGGGGCGGCTGCCATAGCGCAGAAGCCGCATCTCGGGGTGGCGGCTGACGCAGAAGCCCCCCAGCGAGGCAAGGCTCTTGCTGAACGTGCCGGTGATGAAATCGACCTGATCGAGGATGCCGGCCTCTTCGCAGAGGCCGCGCCCGGTCTCGCCATAGATGCCGAACGAATGCGCCTCGTCCACCATGAACCAAGCGCCGTATTCCTTGGCCACGGCGCACAGCTCCGCCAGCGGCGCGGTGTCGCCGAGCATGCTGTAGAGCCCCTCGGTGATGACCAGCGCGCCCTTGGCATCGGGGCCCATGCGTCGCAGGCGTTTGCGCAGATCGTCCGGATCGTTGTGCTTGAAGGCGAAGAAATCCGCGCCGCTGATCCGGCACCCGTCATAGATGCAGGCATGGCTGTGCGCATCGAGCACGACCTTGTCGCCGGTGCCCAGCAGCCCCATCAGCAGGCCGAGATTGGTCTGGTACCCGGTCGAGAACACCATCGCCGACGGCATGCCGTAGAACGCGGCGAACGCGTCCTCGAGCGCGGCATGGCTGAAAAAGCTGCCATTGGCCATGCGCGAGCCGGTCGTGCCGCTGCCCTGTTCGTGCATCGCGTCGCAGGCCGCCTCGATCAGGTCCGGATCGAAGGTCAGCCCGAGGTAGTTGTTGGTGCCCACCAGGATCGTGGGCTTGCCGGCAATCACCGCCTCGGTGGGCGACAGGATCTTCTCCATCACGACGCGGCTGGGATCGGCCGCGAGGCTGCCGAGCGAGTCGCGGATATGTGCCAGTTCGGTGAAGCGGTCTGAAATGCTCATGACGTGCTTTCTACGAGGGGTTTGATCTCGTTGACGAGATCCTGCACCGTGTTGACATTGGCCACCATGTTGAGCGGCAGGCTGATATCGTAATGATCCTCGACCTCGACAAGGATCTCCATCATGCTGACCGAATCAAGGCTGAGATCAGCCGACAGATCGGTCTGCGCGCCGAGTTCCCCGCTTTTGGTCGGAAACCGTTCGAGGAACCCCAGCAGGGTCTGCAGGATGTCGGTGTCGAGATCGGTGGCGTCAGATGACATTGGGCGAGCTTTCCTCAAGATTTCGGCGCGCTGTCCCCAGAAGCGGCAGCAGACCGTCATGCAAGGACAGTGTCGGCTGCCAGCCGGTGGCGCGGCTCAGGTCGGTATTGTCGCACACCCAGTCGGGGTGGCGCAGTTCGCGCACCTTGCCCGGGGTCACCATCGGCTGATAGCCGAAAATGCGAGAGGCAACAAGGTTGGCCCGTGCCACGCCGCGCAAGAGGCCGCCCGGAATGCGCACCCGCCAGCCGCGTCCGCGACCCGCGACCCGCTCGATGGTGTCGGCGATGTCGTCCCAGCCGTAGCCGTCGGGGCGCCCGTCATGCAGCGCGAACGTGCCTTGTGCCTTGCTGTCCAGAAGCGCGATGGCGGCCCGTGCCAGATCGGCGACATGCAGCACCGAGGCGCGGGCGTCCCGAGTGCCCGGAAAGGGGGCAAGCCCGCGGGCCATGAGCCTGAAGAGCGGCAACAGTTCGCGATCACCGGGGCCGTAGATCGCGGGCGGGCGCAGCACCGCGCAGGAGAGCCCGGTCTCCTTGGCGACCTCGGCAAGCTGCGCCTCGCCTGCGCGCTTGCTTGCGGCATAGGGCGACAGATGCGGCTCGCGCGCGGCCAGCGACGAGATCAGCACCAGACGCGGGGCGACACTCGAGGCGTGCGCGATCCGGGCGACACGCGCGACGGCGTCGGCATTGACCGGCAGAAAATCCGCCTCGGTCCGGCCGCGCACAAGGCCCGCCACATGGATGACGCCCTTGCAGCCCGTCATCAGGGATGTCAGCGCGGCGTCATCGCCGATGCTGCCGGTCACCGTTTCGAGTGCGGAATGGCTGATCGCCAGCGGCTTGCGGTGCACCAAGGCGCGCACCTGATACCCCGAGGCCAGCAACTGCGCCACAATGGCCTGACCGACAAAACCCGCCGCCCCGGTGACCGCGACAGGGTGTGTCATGCACTGTAACGCAGCTTTTCTTCGCCCGTCGCCTCGGGTCGGGACTGTACGGTCCTGGCGACGTTCTGTACCGCTGCGGCCCGCCTGCGATCGAGGAATTCCAGACGCGCGCGTGCCCGGGCCAGCTTGCCCGACGAGGTGCGGGGCAAGGTGCGTGTCGGCACCAGTTCGACATGGCAGTCGATGCCGAACTCGGACCGCACCATCGCCGTGATGGTCCTGACAAGGCTTGCGCGATTGATGTCGTTGCGCTCGCGGCATTGGATGACCAGAACGGCGGTTTCCTGATGGGTCTTCTCGGACGGCACGGAGAAGGCCGCGACATCGTTGTAATGCACGCCCGGTTGCGTCTTGGCGACGTATTCAAGGTCCTGCGGCCAGATGTTGCGGCCGTGAATGATCATCATGTCCTTCTTGCGTCCGGTGACGAACAGGTGCCCGTCCACCAGATAACCTATATCGCCGGTGTCGAGCCAGCCATCCGCGCTGAGCGTTTCGCGGGTTGCGTCCTCGTCGTTGAAATAGGCGCTCATCACGCTGGGACCACGCAGATGGATGCTGCCGGCATGGCGGTCGGGCAGCGGGCGGCCATTTCCATCCCGGATCGAGACCTCGAAGCTCGGCAGCAGCATGCCGCAATCGACGTAGCGCGTCACGTGGCGGTCGGTCTGCGGTGCCGCTTCGGGATCGACCGGGTGGGCCACGCCGTCGCTTTGCATCATTTCGGAGTCGACGTGATCGACGCCGAGCGGCGTATCGAGCGGTGCGAAACTGATCGCGAGAGAGCATTCGGCCATGCCGTAGCAGGGCAGGAAGGCGCCCGGTTTGAACCCGGCCGGCTCCAGCGCCTCGGCAAAACGCTGCAGTGGTTCGGGGCTGATCATCTCGGCACCGACACAAGCCACGCGCAGCGCGCTCAGATCCAGCCTTTCGGCATCCTGCGGACGCACCCGCATGACCGAAAGCTCGTAGGCGAAGGGCGGGGCCGAGGTGATCGTGGTGCGATTCGACGACATCATCTCGAGCCATTTGCGCGGACGCATGGCAAAATCATGGGTTGCAAGAAAATCGACCGAGCGCTGCGTGGCCATCGGCATGATGATGAACGCGACAAGCCCCATGTCGTGGAAAAACGGCAGCCAGGAGCCGAAGCGATCCTCGGCGGTCAACTTCAGCCCGTTGGTCGCCATGTCCCGGATATTGGCCAGCACGGTCTTCTGATCGATCACGACGCCGCGCGGAAAGCGCGTGCTGCCCGATGTATACTGGATATAGGCGGTGCTGTCGGGGGTGACACCGGGCAGGGCCGCTTCGCTCGGATCGAGCCGGTCGAAATCCTCGGGTGCGCCGACAAGCGCGAGGTCGAGATCCGCGGTGGCCTCCTTCAGGAAATCCAGCCATTCGACGGGCGCCATCGCTGCGGAGGCGTCACAATTGCTCAGCAGTTGGCCCAACTGAGCGACATAGGCCGCATGGCCGCCGATATTGACCGTGGCCGGCAGCGGCACCGGAACGAGACCGGCATACTGGCACGCCCAGAAGAAGCGCACGAAATGCGGCGAGGTCTCTGCCACCAGCGCCACGCGCCCGCCCGTCTCAATGCCCAGACCGGCCAGCTTTCGCGCCAAGTCCCGTGCCTGATCGCGCAGATCGGCATAGCTGGTCGTCGAGTAGAGCGCGCCGCGCGCATCGAAGAAATTCACACCCGTCTCGCCCTCCGCCGCGTAGTCGAGTGCGTCGCAGAGTGTAGAGAAATCGGCCTGCCGCAGGGTGACAGGATGCGTACTGCTCGTCGCGTCCATCAGGTGCTTTCCTTGTTTCGCTTCCGGATTCATCCGGTTGATTTTGTTCAATTGCGTTTGGCAAACTTGCCATTCATAGATACATGGGCCGGTTACATGTCAAGATAACGACCCCTGTTCGGTCGCCATCTGTTGCCCTCAGGACGCGGCGTTTTCGGGGTCGGGTCGGGTGTTGACGCGGCGGTTTTACCATACCCGTGCGACGCCTGAATGGCAGGCTGAGCCCGCCAGCGTGATTGGCTTGCGGGCGGCAGGACCATGTTTGCGGACTGGCCGCCTCATCGGCTGGCAAGTGGGTTTTGCGCATCGTCTTTGTCCGGGATCACGGCGGTGAAAGGACGGCCCGCCCGATCTGAGAAAGCCAAGGTAAAGACAATATTTTCAATTGTTTGCAGGAATGTGTGTCGCCTCTGGAGGGGTGTCGCCGAATCCCTTGCCTTTGGTCGCCGCTGTCTTTCGCGGTTTGCGGATGGGCGGGGGCGGGTGTCCGCAGGCGACGAGATTTCTGCCGCCACATGGCCTGACCGGCGGCGGCGCGATGGGGCGTCCTGACGCAAGGTAAAACAGGCAAGGCAAGAGGCCGCGGGAGTTGCAAAACCCGCCGCTCATGCCCCGATAAGGGCATCGGCAACATCCTGCACTCGTCGTCACAAAAGGTTTCCAAGCCGTAACACCACTGAGGATATCGGAGGGGGCTTGCGGCTGTCGCCCCCCGCGCGGATCCGGATCGACCCCCCTGCCCGGATGCGCCGCGCCGCCGCCGGTTGCCGCAGGGTGCCGGACACTGCCGCACACTGCCGAACGGTGCGGTTTACTTTCCTTAAACCTTTCGGGGTCTGATGCCCATCAACCGGTCATCAGGCCAAACCGATACGGGATCAAGGAGAGCGAAGCGATGATACTGGATTATTTCCGGCAAAGCGGCGCGGCAGAGGGGAGCGCGGCTGCGCCATCCATCCCCGAACAGAAGGCAAGCGCCACGGGCCGTGTCATGGCATGGGGCGGGGCCGGCCGTGTGGCCTGGAGCCCGCGCGACACGGCAAGCCTTGCGCGCACCGGTTTTGCGGGCAACCCGGTGGGTTTTCGCTGCGTCAAGATGATCGCCGAGGCGGCGGCGGCGCTGCCGCTCGTGTTGCAGGATTGCGAGCAGCGCTTTGCCGTTCATCCCGTTCTCGATCTGATCCGCACGCCCAACCCCGCACAGGGGCGCGCGGAACTGTTCGAGGCGCTTTACGGCCAGCTTCTGCTGACCGGCAATGCCTATGTCGAGGCCGTGGGCACCGGCGCGGGTGTTCCGCTGGAACTGCACGTGCTGCGCTCGGACCGGATGAGCGTGGTGCCGGGTGCGGATGGCTGGCCGGTGGCCTATGAATACGCCGTCGCGGGGCGCAAGCACCGGTTCGACGTCGCCGAGGGGGCACCCTGCATCTGCCATATCAAGAGTTTTCACCCGCAGGACGATCATTACGGCCTGTCGCCCCTGCAGGCGGCGGCGCAGGCGGTGGATGTGCACAATTCCGCGAGCCGCTGGTCCAAGGCGCTGCTGGACAATGCGGCCAGGCCGTCGGGGGCCATCGTCTACAAGGGCGCCGAGGGGCAGGGCGCGCTGAGCACCGATCAGTATGACCGGCTGGTGGGCGAGATGGAGGCGCATCATCAGGGCGCGCGCAATGCCGGCCGGCCGATGCTGCTGGAAGGTGGGCTCGACTGGAAACCGATGGGCTTCAGCCCGTCGGACATGGAATTCCAGAAGACCAAGGAAAGTGCCGCGCGCGAGATCGCGCTGGCCTTCGGGGTGCCGCCGATGCTGCTGGGGATCCCCGGCGATGCGACCTTTGCCAATTATCAGGAGGCCAACCGCGCCTTTTACAGGCTGACGGTGCTGCCGCTGGCGCTGCGCGTGGCCGCGGCCGTGGCGGCGTGGCTGGCGCGGATGAGCGGCGAGGCGTTCGACCTGCATCCCGACCTCGATCAGGTGCCGGCGCTGGCCGCCGAGCGCGACGCGCAATGGAACCGGGTGGCCGGGGCCGATTTCCTGACACCGGCTGAGAAGCGCGCGTTGCTGGGCCTGCCGGCGCTGCCCGAGGCGGATCTGGATGGCTGAACAGGGACCGCCGCCGCGCTACGGGTTCGAGCCTTTCGATTGCGCCCCCGCATTGCGGCTGGAAGCGCATGAACGGGTCTCGGATCTGCAGATCAAGGCAACGCAGGAGCGGCTCGACCGGGTGGAGGCCGCAATCGAGCGGCTGGAGCGGCGGCTGTGGCTGGCGGTCTACGGCGTGGTCGCGGCGATACTGGTACAGGCGTTCCAGCCGATCCTGGCGGTGCTGCCCTGAGATGGACATGGAAAGGACAAGACCAATGAACATGGAAACCGGATTGGAACGCAAGTTCGCGCGGCTGGAGGGGGCTGCCCTGAGCGTGAGCGAGGCGGGCCGGATCGAGGGGTATGCGAGCCTGTTCGAGATCCCCGATCAGGGCGGCGACGTGGTGGTGAAAGGTGCCTATGCGGCAAGCCTCACCCGGCTCGCGGCAGAGGGTCGCCGGGTCAAGATGCTGTGGCAGCACGACCCGGCGCAGCCCATCGGCATCTGGGAGGAAGTGCGCGAGGATGCGCGCGGGCTGTATGTGAAAGGTCGGCTGCTCGACACTGTGAGCCGCGCCCGCGAGGCGGCGGCGCTGATCGCGGCGGGCGCGATCGACGGGCTCAGTATCGGGTACCGCACGCTGCGGGCCGTAAAAAGCGACAAGGGCCATAGGCTCTTGCAGGAACTGGAGCTTTGGGAGGTGTCGCTGGTGACTTTCCCGATGCTGCCCAGTGCGCGGGTGGCCGCCAAGGGCGACCGCCCCGAGGCGGAGACGATGCGCGAATTGGCGGCGGTGTTTGACGCGGCCCGCCGGGAGATGGCGCGGATGTAGCCCGCGCGACCAGACCAACCTGAAGGGAAAGACTGATGACAACCCAAGCGCAGGCTCGGGCCGGGGAAGATCTGTCTCCGGCGGCAGAGATGACCACCGCCGTGACCGGCTTCATGAGCGAATTGAAGGACTTTCAGTCCGACATCAACAGCAGGCTTCAACAGCAGGAAGAGAAGATGACCATGTTTGAACGCAAGACAATCGCCATGGCCCGCCCGCATCTGGCGGCGGCTGCCGACGCCCACGCCCCGCACCGCAAGGCGTTCGACGCCTACCTTCGCGGTGGCGACGATGACGGGTTGCGCGGGCTGGAGCTCGAGGGCAAGGCGCTCAATGCCGCCGTGGCCGGGGAGGGCGGGTATCTCGTCGATCCCCAGACTTCCGAGATGATACAGTCGGTGCTGAGCTCGACCGCCTCGATCCGGGCGGTGGCCAATGTCGTGGCCGTCGAGGCGACAAGTTTCGACGTGCTGGTCGATCATGCCGATGTGGGCCACGGCTGGGCCACTGAAACAGGCACTGTCACAGAGACCGACACGCCGGTGATCGACCGTATCAGCATTCCGCTGCACGAGTTGAGCGCGCTGCCCAAAGCGTCGCAGCGTCTGCTCGATGACAGCGCGTTCGATGTCGAGGCCTGGCTCGCGGGACGCATCGCCGACAAGTTCGCCCGCGCCGAGGCCGCGGCCTTTGTCGCCGGGGACGGCGTGGACAAGCCGCGCGGTTTCCTCGACCACGATACGGTCGACAACGATGTCTGGGCCTGGGGCAATATCGGCTACATCCCCACCGGATCCGATGGCGACATTGCCGGGCCCGACCCGATCATCGACATGGTCTATGCGCTGGGCGCACAGTACCGCGCCAACGCGACCTTCGTCATGAACTCCAAGACCGCCGGAACGATCCGCAAGATGAAGGATGCCGATGGCCGGTTCCTTTGGTCCGACGGTCTGGCGGCCGGCGAGCCCGCGCGGCTGCTGGGCTATCGCGTGCTGATCGCCGAGGACATGCCGGACATTGGCAGTGGCGCGGATGCCCTTGCGTTCGGCGATTTCGGGGCGGGCTACACGGTGGCCGAACGTCCCGACCTGCGGGTACTGCGCGATCCCTACAGCGCCAAGCCGCATGTCCTGTTCTACGCGACCAAGCGTGTCGGGGGTGACGTGTCGGATTTCAAGGCGATCAAGCTGTTGCGGTTCGCCGCCTCGTAAGGAGCGGTGAGTGGGGCGGGGGTGTCTGATCCCCGTCCCGGGGCGCGTGCGGCCCGTGACAGGCGTTGTTCAGTCATCCCCCCCTCCGTCCGTGCAACGCCGGGCACGCGCGCCCCGATCACCGGAGGGGTCCGGGATATATGGAGTAGGTCCATGATGTTGATGGAAGAAACCGCGGTGCCCCTGACCGCGCTGCCGCTGGCGGAATTCAAGGCGCATCTGCGGCTGGGGACGGGGTTTTCGGATGGCGACATCCAGGACCCGGTGCTGGAAAGTTTCCTGCGCGCCGCCCTGGCCGCGATCGAGGGGCGCACCGGCAAGGTGCTGTTGGAGCGCGAGTTCTCGTGGGTGCTGAGCCGGTGGCGCGAGCCGCAGGGGCAGGCCCTGCCGGTCGCCCCGGTGGCCGAGATCCTCGATCTCACGCTGCGTGATCGCAACGACGAGACGGAGATCGTCCCGCCTGCGCATTACCGTCTGGAGCGTGACGCGCATCGGCCCGTGCTGCGCCCTGTGGGCAGCTTCCTGCCGTCCATCGCCTCGGGCGGCATGGCAGAGATCGTGTTTCGCGCGGGCTATGGCGCGGTCTGGGGCGATCTGCCCGCCGATCTGGCGCAGGCGGTGCTGATGCTGGCGGCGCATTACTACGAGTACCGCCACGAGATGGGACTGAGCGGCGGCTGCATGCCCTTCGGTGTGTCCAGCCTGATCGAGCGCTACCGCACGGTGCGCCTGCTGGGCGGGGGGGTGCGCTGATGGCCGCCCCGAGGCTCAACCGGCCCCTGGTGCTGGAGGTCCCGCAGCGCAGCCCCGACGGGGCCGGCGGGTTCGTCGAGACATGGTCCGCGCAGGGGACGCTCTGGGCGGATCTGAGTGCGCGGACCGGGCGCGAGACCGAAGGCACGGCGACGAATGTCGGCCTTGCCGCGTTACGGATCACCGTGCGCGCCGCACCACAAGACAGCCCGCGCCGTCCGCAGGCCGGGCAACGCCTGCGCGACGGGGCACGGCTGTTCAACATCCTGGCGGTGACCGAACAGGATGCGCGCGCGCGCCTTCTGACCTGCTGGGCCGAAGAGGAGGTGGTGACATGACCTACACGGTGGCGGCAAACCTGCAAGAGGCGGTGTTCACGCGCCTGACATCCGATGCCGCGCTCAGCGCTCTGGTGGGGGGCGCGATCTATGACGCGCTGCCCGGCGGTGCCGTGCCGCCGCTTTACGTCACGCTTGGCCCCGAGGATGTGCGTTCTCGCGGTGATGGCACGGCGGGCGGCGCGTGGCACCGTCTGACGGTGACCGTGGTCAGCGACCGCGCCGGATTTCTGCAAGCCAAGCGCGTGGCCGGTGCGGTCAGCGCCGCGCTGGAGGGCGCGCAGATGGCGCTCGGGCAGGGGAGCGTCGTGGGCGTTCAGTTCTGGCGCGCCCGCGCGCAGCGTGTAACCGGCGGCAGCCGTCGCCGGATCGACCTCACCTTTCGTGCGCGCGTCGATGACGGCGCCTAACCCCGACATCAAGGAGCAAGACAATGGCAGTGCAGAACGGCAAGGACCTGCTGATCAAGATCGATCTCAACGGCAGCGGCAATTTTCAGACGGTGGCGGGGCTGCGCGCCACGCGGGTGAGCTTCAACGCCGAAAGCGTGGATGTCACCAGCCTCGATTCCGCCGGCGGCTGGCGCGAGTTGCTGGCCGGCGCGGGTGTAAAATCCGCCAATATCAGCGGCTCGGGCATCTTTCGCGATGCGGCCAGCGACGCGCGGGCGCGGCAGATCTTCTTTGACGGCGAGATGCCGGATTTCCAGGTGATCATACCCGATTTCGGCACCATCGAGGGGCCGTTCCAGGTCAGCGCGATCGAATATGGCGGCACGCATGACGGCGAGGCGACCTACGAGCTGTCTCTGGCGTCGGCCGGGCGGCTGATCTTCACGGTGCTCTGAGCGTGATGGCCAACCCGTATGCAGGCGAGGTGGCGTTGGTCATCGATGGCGAGCGGCACGTGATGCGGCTGACTCTCGGGGCGCTGGCCGAGCTCGAGGCGACGCTAGAGCGCGGATCGCTGGTCGATCTGGTGGCGCGGTTCGAAGAGGGGGCGTTTTCCACCCGCGATGTGCTGGCGCTGATCGTGGCCGGGCTGCGCGGCGGTGGGTGGCGCGGCACGGCGGCGGATCTTCTGAGCGCCGAGATAGAGGGCGGGCCGGTGGCCGCCGCGCGCGCCGCTGCCGAAGTGCTGGCGCGCGCCTTTGCCCTTCCGGAGGCGGGCACATGAGCGTGCGGTTCGACTGGCCCGCGCTGATGCGCGCCGGGATGCAGGGCCTTGGGCTGAAGCCCGCCGAGTTCTGGGCGCTGACGCCGGTGGAACTGCGTCTGATGCTGGGCGAGCGGACGGGCGTGCGCCCGATGGCGCGCGCCGGGCTGGAGGTGCTGCTTCGGGCCTTTCCCGATGAACATGGAGAGATGAGCGATGGATGAACTGGACCGCGCCGACGCGCTCGAGGCGCAGATCGAGGCGCTGGATGACGCCATGGGGCAGGCCACCGGCATGGCCGCCGCCTTCAACGCCGAACTGGGTCGGGTGCGCGGCGGCTTTGCCGCGGCCGGGCACGATGTGCGCAGTCTTGACCGCGGGCTGAGCCGTGGTTTGCAGTCGGCCCTGCGCGGCGCTGTGGTCGAGGGCGACAGCCTGTCCGACAGCCTGCGGCGCATGGCCACGATCATGGTCAACACCG
>JAWLFT010000027.1:0-33442 GCA_041685435.1 Roseovarius sp. | reverse complement strand
TAACAACATGAAATATTATTTCAACATCTTGGCAGACTGGACACTTGCTGGCTCGCCGGAGGCGGAGCAACCTGTTGCTGCACCGCAAGCATCCCAGAAACCCAAGCCACTATACCTGCGCCCGGAGCGGGGCACAGCGCCAGATGAAGACCGCGGCGGCCAATATCGAGCGACTGCCCAGCCTTGTGGCACCGAGCAATCGCCTGCAGGGTCCAAGCCGTCCGAAAAAAACGAACCGGATCTCCATGAGACAACCGGCTCGAAGCCTGTCCGCCGGGGGCGTCCGCCCAAACCAGCGTTCAGATGCGGATCATGGCACCAACCGGATCAGCTTTCGCGTTCCAGTTTCTTGCGCGCCAGCTTGCGGGCCCGGCGGATGGCTTCCGCCTTCTGACGGGCTTTTTTCTCGGAGGGCTTTTCGAAATGTTCCTTGAGTCTCATCTCCCGAAACACGCCTTCGCGCTGGAGCTTCTTCTTCAAGGCCCGAAGGGCTTGGTCGACATTGTTGTCGCGAACACTGACCTGCATGATGTTTCGGCTGACTTTCTGAGTTACGGTGGACGTCTCGACTCCTGATTTACCGACTCGAAGTTCGTGTGTCGAGACACGCAAGGCAACAAAATATGAATGATTTGGTCGAAGGCGACCTTTTCATGGGTAAACCTGCGCGGGGGGACGTCGTTTTGAGGTGAAGATGTCCCCCTCGGCGGGTCCGATGTCATGTCCGACCCTGGATACAGACAGTGCGCAGGCCATGCCACGCAGCCGGCCGCGACCGGCTTGTCCGGGTTTGACCCTCTTGCAGGCATGGCGACGGTCGTGATCCTGAAAGCCGTATGTTTGACCTCGACGCCCAGCACATACGACCTTGAAGATGAGCGTGCGACCGCCGCCACCCCTTGCGGATCATCTCGGCTCAGCCAGGCTGCGGGGTTGCCAGCGGGACGCTGACGAACTGCGCGGAACGGCCGTGTTGTACCAGCATGACGACACCGTCCATGCCCTGCTCGATCGCCGCGCGCAGACCGTCGTTGAACTCCTCAGGGGTGGACACCGGCTGACGCCCAAGCTGGACGATCACGTGACCGGGACGAAGCCCCTGGCGCGCGGCCGGGCTTCCCGGCGCGACACCGGCCACGACGACACCCTCGACCTGCTGCGGCAGATCGAACTCCTCGCCGGCCGGGCCGGACGCCTTGGCCACCTCGATGCCGAGCGCGCGAGCGGCAAGCGATGTGTCGCCGTCCTCGTCGCCAGGTACGGCCTGCTCGCCGCGCGCGGTCTGCTCGGAAAGCTCGCCCAGTGTCACCTGAACGCTGGTCTTCTCGCCATCGCGCCAGACTGTCAGGTCGACCGTATCGCCCGGATCACCCTGCGAGGCATACCATGCAAGCTGGCCGGCATCCTCGACGGTCCGCTCATCGAAGCCGGTGATGACGTCACCTTCGCGCAGACCGGCCTCGATGGCGGGGCTGCCCTCGACCAGTCCGGAGATCAGGGCCCCTCCCGGTTCGGCGATGTCGAGCCCTTGCGCGATCTCCGGGGTTACCGGCTGAACGCTGACACCGAGCCAGCCGCGCGTGACCTCGCCCTCCGCCTGCAACTCGGAGACGATAGGTTCCGCCACGCGGGACGGCAGCGCGAAGCCGACACCCACATTGCCACCGCTCGGCGACAGGATTGCGGTGTTCACACCCACGACCTCCCCCGACGCATTGAAAAGCGGCCCGCCAGAGCTGCCGCGGTTGATCGCGGTGTCGGTCTGGATGAAACGGCTGTAGGGGCCGGCCTGGATGTCGCGCCCTCGTGCCGAGACGATGCCGGCGGTGACGCTGCCGCCAAGGCCGAACGGGTTGCCGATGGCAAGCGCCCAGTCACCGACCTCGACATCCGACGACGCACCCCAGTCCACCTCCGGCAGATCTGTATCGGCGTCGATCTTGAGCAGCGCCAGATCGGTCCGCGGATCGGTGCCGATCACCTCGGCGTCGAACACACGCTCATCGGACAGCGCAACGCTGACATTGTCTGCGGTCTCGACGACATGGTTGTTTGTGACGACAAGCCCCTCGGCGTCGATGATGAAACCTGACCCTGCAGCCTGTGCCGGCAAGCCTTGCGGACCTCGCGGTCCTTCCGGCCCTGGCATGTTGCCGGGAAGATCCCGGAATTGCTCGAAAAACTCACGTAGCGGGTGGTTTTCTGGCAACCCGGCCATCGGGTTTTCGGCTTCTGACGGTGTACGCTGCGAGGTGATGCTGACCACCGCCGGCATGATCTCCTTGGCGACCGGCGCAAAGCTCGCCGGGGTGGGAGGCGCTTCTGATGTCGTCTCGGACGCGGTCTGCTCTTGCGCGGCAAGACCACCGGCGCCAAGCACGGTGGTCATTGCAAGAAGAGTTCCGCCGCGCACTACGTTACTGCCTGGCATGGGCTCTGTCTCCTTTGTTCAGTTGTGTTGGTCGCGTATTGATGGGTCATGATCGCCGCCACACCGTACATCTCGAGGGCCATCCATTGTTCCCGGACGGCATGACGCTCTCGCACCACTGACGCTGTAGGTGGGTAATGTTTCAAGGGCCATCAACCCCTGTCCGGCAATCGGCAGCAGACTGTCGCGCACACATCAGGCCGGACACACGACTGCACGGTCCAGATCGCCAAAGACCTCATGCGATCCACAGGCGGCATGTCCCATCGGAATTAACGATTTGCCATCCGGCTGGATGCCGCTTGCCAGAGATGAAAACTTCAATAACAATATTGAAATATTATTACTCGCATGTGCCCTTCTGCAAGCCGTGGCGCCGGCTTCGGGTCGATACATAAAGTGTCACGACAAGGGGCACGGAACGTCCTGATGGCACGGAAAGTCCGTCTCAGCGTCGCGGCAGCGGAGTCCTCTGCGCCCGGTCCATCCGGACAACCGGCAGAGTTTCCGATCATGGTGCGGGTAGACGGCTCGCGCGGCGGTGAGGCAAGGCGCATCGAGATCGAGCTGCCCGACGACCATGTCGTCGAGGTCGAGCTCGAAAACGGGATCACCCTCTGGCGAACGGCGGAAACGCTTGCCGAGGACAACACCGACACCAGCCGTTCGGACATGGGCGATGTCATCCTGCTGCCCGACACGAGTCCCTTCGGCCGGGCCAGCCGGTCGCCTTCTGGCGTCGCGGGCCGTCTCTACCGGTTCTTTTCCTTCGAGAGCGCCGCCGAGGCTGCAGCCAGCGAGATCGCAAAGCGTTTCGAGGACAAGCTCGCGCTCGCCGATACGCTGATGCATTGCCCGCGCCCAGACAGCCTCGCGCATATCTACGCCTTCGAGCATCGCACGCTTTCGAAAAGCCCGGTGCAGAACGCCATCGACCTGCTGAGTTCCGAACACCTGCCCTGCGGCGCGAAGATCCACCTTCTGAGCCATTCCCGCGGCGGCATGGTGGGCGAGCTTCTGGCAAGGGCTGCCCGGGTCAATGCAGGCGAGGATCCAATCGACGACCTCGATCTGGAAATCCTCCAGAAAATGCGCGCCAAAGATGGAACAGAGCCGCCCGAGGGCGAGGTCGCGGACTATCGCCGCCTCGGTGCGCTGCTTCGCGACAAGGCGCCCGAGATCCGCTCCTTCGTCCGGGTGGCGGCTCCGGTTCAGGGCACGATTCTGGCCGCGCGGCGCCTCGACAGCTACCTGACGATTATTGCAAACGCGGTTCGGCTCGTTCCGGGACCGCATCTCAAGGTCTTCGAGCCGCTGAGGCTTTTCGTGCGCGAGATGGTAGGGACGCGGAGAGACGCCCGGATATTGCCCGGCCTCGAGGCGATGATGGCCGACAGCCCGCTTGTCGCGATTCTGAACCGGCCGGGCCTGACGCTCGCCTCGCCGCTGACGGTGATCGGCGGCGATGTGGAGGCGACGGGGATCCTGCGCGCGCTGGCGGTGCTCGCCACGGATCACTTCCGCGAGGATCACGATATCGTCGTCAACACCGAAGCGATGCTGGGTGGGCTCCGGCGCAGCAAAAGCGAGGGGAACGCCGCGCGGCTGTTCCTCGACCGGGGCGGTGATGTCAATCACTTCAGCTATTTCAGCAATCCGGCCACGGCCGACCTCGTCGTCGGCAGCCTCATGCAAGAAACCGCGCCAGAGGACACGCTGCCGCTTTACCCCGACGCGGCGGACCTGGAGCTCTCGGCCCCGATGCTCGGGCGCGGCGGCGGCGGCGCATCGGGCAACCCCCCGGTGGCCTTCCTTTTGCCGGGCATCATGGGCTCTCATCTCGACCGGGACGAGCAACGGATCTGGGTCAGTCCGACCAAGATGATATTCGGCGGTATCGAACGGATCGGCGCGCAACGCACGGCCCGGCTCGCGCCGAATGTTTAGCCGGACGGCGCAGTTCGCGGCGGCCGCAGGGCGCGGATAACTCGGCACCGCCCGCGGCGACGGACGGGTCACTTGGCGCTCGGGGCGGCTTCAGGGGCTCAGGACATGGTTCGCGCCGGCGACGCTGCACGGCGATCTGGCGCGTGACACCACGCTTTTCCCTGCGATCAACGACATCCTTCTGACCGGCACTACCCGCCACCTGCCAGAGACCCCGGCCGTGAGCCGCGCGCCAGTTGCGCATCGGCGATGCCTATCTGCGCCTCGCGTCGCTGCACGCCGTGAAGGGCGACAAGGGCGGCACCGCCAAGAAGCCACGGGCAACTGGCGGCGGCACCGCGCCGCATGACGACCGGACCTACAACGGGGCGCTCCACCTTGCGCGAACCGCCTATGAGGCCGCGATGAGCCTTGCCGACCGGCGGCAGGTCTTCGACCCGCGCCACGCCCATCTCCGCCGGGCAGTCTCGAATTATCTCATCAGCCTCCACGATCCCGACGATATGCAGACGGCCGACTTTGTGAACGAGATGTTGACGCTGGTCTCGGCATTCGGGACCGACGGGACAGGCGAGCCCACGTTCGAGGGGCTGCGGCTTCTGGTGGAGGCGAAGCTCTTCAGCCTCGTCGCGGACGAGTTGGCCTTCGAAGAGGAGGGCGGGACGCGGCCGGGCTCAGAGGCATCCCGCGCGAAAATCATCGGCTATTTCAATGCGGCCTTCATCAGCCGGTCTTCCATCCGTTCCAGAAAAGAGGTCGTCGACGATCTCTGGGTCATCGCCGACCTTCTCAGCCTGCACCGCCCCAAGGCCGCGGATCGTGAAGGACCTCGCATATGAACTGCAGCTTGCGCCGCAGGGCGCGCGTGGCAGCTGAGCGGGCCCAAGTTTTTTTGAGGAAAGAACAGGCCATGACGGAACACGACCCGGATGCGGGCGCAGAGAGCGATTTCCTGGATTTTGATGCGCTCGGGACGGTCCTTGACGAGGCCGCGTCCCGCAACGACACGCCCGAGATGGTGGCTTTCCGTGAGTTCTTCTCGAGCTTCGGCGCGCGGCGTCTTCTCCGGCGGGATCGGGATCTCCCGCAGCTATGTCCATGTGGACGTTCGCGGACATCCCGCGACCCGGGGCAATCAGTAGGTGTGCAACCCCGCTTGCGCGTGGGCCGCAGCGGGGCGCAGCCACATGCGGCCGGAAAGCGACTGCGTGCCGCGACTGCCCGGAGCAGGTGCCTGCGTGCCTTGCTGTCCACATCTGCGGGATCAGCAGCACGATCGTGGGTCTTGGCCCCGGCTCAGCGGTCGATGCGCGCCGCCATGATCGCGATGGCCTTTTGGTAGACCGTGGCGGAGTTCCATTGCTCGATCACCGCGAAATTGGGTTGGCCTTCCTGATACCCCGCGCCGGTCTGCCAGCCTTTCTGACGCAGGAAATTGGCGGTCGAGGCCATCGCATCGGAGAGATCGTAGAGATCCACGCGTCCGTCGCCATTTCCGTCCACGCCATAGGTCAGCGCGTTGCCCGGCAGAAACTGCGTGTGGCCCAACTCGCCGTGCCGCGCGCCTTTGGTCTGGCCGGTGATGCTGCCGCGATCCACCAGCTTGAGCGCGCCGATGGCATGCGGCCGGAAAAAATCGGACCGGCGGCAATCATAGGTCAGCGTCAGGATCGCCGACACGACCGAGGTGTCGCCCATGAAGTTGCCAAAGCCGGTTTCCATGCCGTGGATCGCGATCAGGATTCCGGCGGGCACGCCGTAATCGCGTTCCAGCGCGTCATAGAAGGCCGCATCCCGCGTGCGCCGCTGCCGGCCTTGCGCGACGATGGTGTCGGCGCCGCGGATCTGCATGAATTTATCAAAGCTGTAGCGAAAGCTTTTCTGGTTGCGGTCCGCCGAGATCGTGCGCTGTGAATAGCCCGCCTCGCGCAGGGCCTGTTGGCCGCGCGCGCCGACACCGACGGCTGCGGCCTCGGCGGCGAAAATCAGTTTCCAGCTTTCGAACCCTGCGGTGCTATCGCCGCATTGCGCCGTGCTGGCCGGCGCGCCGGCCATCATGAGCCCAAACGCGAGGCCGATACTCTGTGCCCAGTGCCGTATCTTGCGGGGGGTCATCATGCGGCATCTCCCATCCTGACAATACGCGCAGCCTAGCGCGATTTTCGCGGGCCGCAAAGCAGGATACCTGCGGGCATTGGATCCGCGCCGCCGAGAGTGGCCGCGTGGCGACATTTCCAATGAAAAATGTCCAATGAAAAAAGGCACCCGTCGCAGGGGTGCCTTTGTAATGCCGAGTGTGATCCGAGGGTCTCAGCAGCTGTAATAGAGCATGAATTCGACCGGATGCGGCGTGTGCTCGTACATCTCGATCTCCTCCATCTTCAGCTCCATGTAGCCCTCGATCTGGTCCTTGGTGAACACGTCCCCGGCCAGCAGGAACTCGTGATCGGCGGCCAGCGCACCGACGGCTTCGCGCAACGAGCCGCAGACCGTGGGGATGCCTTCCAGCTCCTCGGCCGGCAGATCGTAGAGGTTCTTGTCCATCGCCTCGCCCGGATCGATCCGCGACTTGATCCCATCCAGACCGGCCATCAGCAGGGCCGCAAAGCACAGGTACGGGTTGGCGCCCGGATCGGGAAAGCGGGCCTCGACGCGCTTGGCCTTGGGGCTTTCGGTCCACGGGATCCGCACCGCACCCGAGCGGTTGCGCGCCGAGTAGGCCCGCAGCACCGGGGCCTCGAATCCGGGAATCAGGCGCTTGTAGCTGTTGGTCGACGGGTTGGTGAACGCGTTGAGCGTCTTGGCATGCTTCAGGACGCCGCCGATGAACCACAGCGCCTCTTGGCTGAGATCGGCATATTTGTCGCCGGCAAACAGCGGCTTGTTGTCCTTCCAGATCGACATGTTCACATGCATGCCCGATCCGTTGTCCCCATAAAGCGGCTTGGGCATGAAGGTCGCGGTCTTGCCGTAAGCCTGAGCCACGTTGTGGACCACGTACTTGAATTTCTGCAGCTCGTCGGCCTGCTTGGTCAGGCTGCTGAAGATCAGGCCAAGCTCGTGCTGACACGACGCCACCTCGTGGTGGTGCTTGTCCACGTTCATGCCCATGCGTTTCATCGTCGACAGCATCTCGGAGCGGATGTCCTGTCCGTCATCGGTCGGGTTGACCGGGAAATACCCGCCCTTGACGCCCGGGCGGTGGCCGGTATTGCCCATCTCGTACTCGGTATCGGTGTTCCACGACCCGTCGAGCGCATCGACCTCGTAGCTGACCTTGTTGATCTTGTTGCTCATGCGCACATCGTCGAACAGGAAGAACTCCGCCTCGGGGCCCCAGTAGGACACGTCGCCGATACCTGACGATTTCAGATAGGCCTCGGCCTTTTCGGCGGTGCCGCGCGGGTCGCGGTTATAGGGTTCGCCAGTATCGGGCTCGACGATAGAACAATGTATGCACAGGGTTTTCTCGGCGTAGAACGGATCGACATAGACGCTGTCGAAGGCCGGCAGCAATTTCATGTCGGACGCCTCGATGGATTTGAACCCCTGGATCGAGGAGCCGTCGAACATGAAGCCCTCGTCGAGGAAATCCTCGTCGACCTGATCGGCCATCACCGTCACGTGTTGCAGCTTGCCGCGCGGATCGGTGAACCGGATGTCGACATACTCGATATCCTCGTCCGTGATCTGCTTGAGAATCGCATCTTTGCTCATTCTCTATCCTTTTCTTGCTTGAAAGTGGTGTTAAAGCGCGTCCGGCCCGTGCTCGCCGGTGCGGATACGGATGGCCTGCTCGACCGGGCTGACGAAGATCTTGCCGTCGCCGATCTTGTCGGTCTTGGCGGCGTCGATGATTGCCGCGATGGCCGCATCGACCTGATCATCGTCTAGCACGACGTCGATCTTCACTTTGGGCAGGAAATCGACCACATATTCGGCGCCGCGATAAAGCTCCGTATGGCCCTTCTGACGGCCGAAGCCCTTGACCTCGATGACCGAAAGGCCCTGAATGCCCGCATCCTGCAGCGCTTCCTTCACCTCGTCGAGCTTGAAGGGCTTGATGATCGCTTCGATCTTTTTCATGGGCGCGGGCCTCCTCCGTATGCGTTTGTGTCGTCAAGATCACTTCTCAGGCGGGGGCTCAATCGGTTAGCTTGCGAGACGGGGTGTTTCGGGCCGTGCCGGACGTGGGATGCTTAATAAATGTGCAAAAAGACCAAAGTGACAGCAGTAATGAATCGCAAAGGGGATGGGCCATGGATACCCTGCTGAGATCTGATCAGATGCGCGCGGTCGAGGGGGCGGTGATCGACGCCGGGCTCGTAAGCGGGCTGGACCTGATGGAGCGGGCCGGTAGCGCCTGTGTCGAGGCGCTCCTTGAAGAGTGGCCGGCGCTTGGCGAGGCCCCGCAGCGTGCCATGGTGCTGTGCGGGCCGGGCAACAATGGTGGCGACGGTTTCGTGATTGCGCGATTGCTGGCCGGGCGGGGCTGGGATGTGGCGGTGTTCTGCCTTGGCGACCCCGATAGTCTGCCCCCCGACGCGCATGAGAATTTTCGCCGCTGGTCCGAGATCGGCGACACCGCGCCGCTCGAGGCCGCAGCCGATGCCGATCCAGGCGGGCTGTTGGTGGATGCGCTGTTTGGCACCGGGCTGACACGGCCACTGGAAGGGCTGCCGCGCGCTCTCACCGCCAAGACCGCGCCGCGTGTGGTGGCGGTCGATATCCCGTCGGGGCTCTGTGCCGATAGCGGGCGGGTGTTGGGGGCTGCGATGCGCGCCGATCTCACGGTTACGTTCCACGCGGCGAAACCGGGGCATTACCTGGCCGACGGACCTGCGCAATGCGGGCGGCTTTCGGTGGCAGGTATCGGGCTGTCGCATGACGCCGATCCGCAGACCGTGCGGCTCTGTCCCGCGCCCAAGGCCGGCACGCTGCGCAAGACCGTGCCGGAGCACAAGTACTCGCATGGGCACGCGCTGATCCTGACAGGCGGGGCAGGGCGCACAGGGGCAGCCCGGCTTGCGGCGCGGGCCGCTTTGCGCATCGGCGCGGGGCTGGTGACGCTCGGGGTCCCGGGGTCCGCACAGCAGGAGGTGGCCTGCCAGATCACTGCGCTGATGCTGGCCCGGATCGACACTGACCAGGATCTCGCCGATCTGCTGGAGGATCCGCGCCTGACCGCCCTGTGCCTGGGGCCGGGGATGGGCGTGGCGCGGGCGCGGGCGCTTGTCCCGGCCGCACTGCGCGCACGGCATGCGCCGGGTGTGGTGCTGGACGCAGATGCGCTGACCGCCTTCGAGGATGATCCGGCAGCGCTTTTTGCCCAGCTTCATCCGCATTGCATGCTGACGCCTCATATGGGCGAGTTCACCCGGCTTTTCCCCGATCTCGCGGCGCGGCTGCGCGTCACGCCCAACAGCGGCCCCGCCTTTTCAAGGCTGGATGCCGCGTGTGAGGCCGCCGGGCGCGCGGGCTGCGTGGTGCTTTTGAAGGGGCCGGATACGGTGATCGCCGACCCTTCCGGTGTATGCAGCATCAATGCGGCGGCTTACGGGCGCGCCGCCCCGGATCTTGCGACCGCGGGGTCGGGCGATGTGCTGGCCGGGCTCATCACCGGGCTCTTGGCGCGGGGCCTTGGGCCGATGCAGGCGACCGAGCTTGCGGCCTATATTCATGTGGACTGCGCGCTGTCGCATGGCGCGGGCCTGATCGCCGAGGACCTTCCAGAGCAGGTGCCAAAGGTTCTGCGCGCGCTCTGATGCGCTGCGCGGTCACTCGTGCCAGTCGAAGAATCCCTCGCCGGCCTGCGCCAGCAACTTGGCGGCCATCACCCGGCCAAGCTCGGCGCCATCCTCGATCGCCGCCGATTGATCGTCGCTCAGGCATTCGCTGCCATCGGGGCGCAGAATCTCTCCGCGCAGGCGCAGCGTGCCGCCTGATAGTTCGGCCAGACCGGCGATGGGGGTTTCGCACGAGCCGTCGAGAGCGGCCAGAAACGCGCGCTCCGCCGCGAGTTGCTGGCCCGTCGCGGCGTCGTGCAGCGCGCTCAGCATCTCGGCGCAGCGCATGTCATCCTCGCGCCGCTCGATGCCGATGGCACCCTGGGCAATGGCCGGCAGCATGATGTCGGGCTCCATGGCCGCCGTCGCGACATCCGCCCGATCCAGCCGGTTCAGCCCGGCCATTGCCAGGAACGTGCAGGCCGCGACGCCGTCATCGAGCTTGCGCAGCCGGGTCTGGACGTTGCCGCGAAACTCCACCACCTCCAGATGCGGATAGGCCACCAGAACCTGCGCGCGGCGGCGCAGGCTCGACGTGCCGACCTTCGCGCCCGCCGGCAATTCCGCCAACGAGGCCACCGACTGGGCCACGAACGCGTCGCGGCAATCCTCGCGCGGCAGATAGGTGTCAATCATCAGCCCCTCGGGCTGGAGCACCGGCATGTCCTTCATCGAATGCACGGCGATGTCGATCTCGCCCTGCACGAGCGCCTCTTCGATCTCGCGGGTGAACAGGCCCTTGCCGCCGATATCCTTCAGCGGACGGTCGGTGATGCGGTCGCCGGTGGTTTTTATAACCCTGATTTCAAAGGCATCCTCGGGAAGATCGAAGGCTGCGCACAGCCGGTCACGGGTCTCGTGCGCCTGTGCGAGCGCCAGCGGCGAGCCGCGCGTGCCGATCTTCAGCGGATTGGTCGGGGTGGGCAGGTCAAGTGTCATGCGCTCGGTTTAGCCGCCGCAAACGAGGCTGACAAGCGGCGTGATGCTTGACAACCCGTGCGGCGGGCGCGACGACATGAAAAACGGAGGATTTCATGCCGCACCAAAAAACCATCCTGCGCGCCCTTGCCGGCGAGACGCTGCCCACGCCGCCGATCTGGATGATGCGGCAGGCCGGGCGCTATCTGCCCGAATACAAGGCGACGCGGGCGAAAGCCGGCGATTTCCTGTCGCTGTGCTATAACAGCGATCTGGCGACCGAGGTCTCGCTGCAACCGCTGCGGCGCTACGAGTTCGACGCGGCGATCCTCTTTGCAGATATCCTGCTTTTGCCGCAGGCGCTTGGCGCGGATCTGTGGTTCGTCACCGGCGAGGGGCCGCGGCTCTCGACGATCACCGACCGCGCCGGGTTCGCCAAGCTCAAACCCGTCGCCGAGATCCACGAGACGCTGCACCCGATCTATCAGACGGTGCGCAATCTTGCCGGGGAACTGCCGCGCGACGTCACGCTGATCGGCTTTGCCGGCGCGCCATGGACCGTGGCGACCTACATGATCGCTGGCCAAGGCACGCCCGATCAGGGGCCGGCGCATGCGCTGATGCGCGACGATCCCGAGGTGTTCCAGGGGATTATCGAGACGCTGACAGAAGGCACCATCGAATACCTCTCGGCCCAGATCGACGCCGGCGCGGAGGCGGTCAAGATCTTCGACAGCTGGGCCGGATCGCTCAAGGGCGACGCGTTCGAGCGCTATTCCGTGGGCCCCATCCGGCGCATCATCATGGAACTCAAGACGCGCCATCCCGGCATCCCCGTCATCGCCTTCCCGCGTCAGGCCGACGAGGCCTATATCGGGTTTCATGCGAGAACTGGCGCAGATTGCGTGGCCGTCGACGATTTC
The DNA here is from genome assembly GCA_041685435.1 of Roseovarius sp. GTDB lineage: Bacteria > Pseudomonadota > Alphaproteobacteria > Rhodobacterales > Rhodobacteraceae > Roseovarius. The sequence continues at coordinate 21,437 of JAWLFT010000027.1, read as the reverse complement.
GTCAGCCCCGAATGGGTGGCCGAGCATGTGCAGACGGACGGCTGCGTGCAGGGCAACCTGCGCTCCTCGCACATGGTCACGGGCGGCGAGGATCTTGTCCGCGAGACGCGCCGGATCGTCGAGGCGCTGAAAGGCGGGCCGCATATTTTCAACCTCGGCCACGGCATCACCCCGGATGCCGACCCCGACAACGTGCAACTCATGATCGACACGGTCCGCGGCGGCTGACCGGGCAGCATTGCGCTGGGATCCAGACCGCAGGCAAAGCGTCCGAAAAAAAATGCCCGCGCAAGGGGCCCGCTGTCCAGCGGTGCCCGCGGTCTTTCGAGGCGTCTCGCGATCGTCAGATCGACTTGATCGCGCCGCCGTCGATTCGGATACGCGCGCCGGTGACATAGCCCGCGCGCGCGGATGCAAGAAACGTCACGACATCGGCGAATTCTTCCGGTTTGCCGTAGCGTCCCGCCGGGATCGCCGCACGGGATCTGGCGGCGACCTCCGCCACGTCGGTCTCGGTGCGTTTCGCCGCTGCCGCGTCCAGTTCGTCGACACGGCTGGTGTGGATGCGGCCCGGCATGACGACATTGACGGTGATTCCGTCCCCGGCCACTTCATTGGCCAGCGTCTTGGACCAGCCGACGACTGCCGAGCGGATGCCGTTGGACAGGGCGAGGTTGGGAATCGGCTGTTCGACCCCCGACGAGGTGATCGAGATCACGCGCCCCCATTGCCGCGCTTTCATCTGTGGCAGAAGACGGCCCGTCAGATGGAAGAGGTTCGCGGCCATGGCCTCGAAATGGGCAATCCATGCGCCACGCTCCGCCGCCTGCGCCGTGCCGGGGGGCGGGCCGCCGCCATTGTTCACGACGATATCGACGCCACCCTCGGCCAGCAATCGGTCCGCCAGCGCATCGATCTGCGCGATGTCGGCGATATCCAGCGCCACGGGATGCACGTTGTCCATGCCATCCGCCCATGCGTCGATCTTGTCGCGGCTGCGCGCGGCGGCCAGAACGATTGCCCCCTCGGCGGCCAGTGACCTGGCGATCGCCATGCCAAGGCCGCGGCTCGCTCCCAGCACGAGTGCGCGTTTTCCGGTCAGTTCCAGATCCATCAGTCGATCTCCTTCAGTCGGTTTTCCTGTCGCGCGACAAGGCTGTCCACCTCGGCGCGCATGTGGGCCGTGAGCGCGGCGCCGGGGCGGCGCAGCGTGTCATAGGCGATGATCCCGCGGCGTGCGAGCGTGTATTTGCGGATCGCGAGGCCAATGCCGGGCTGCTGTTCAAAGCGTGCAAGCGGCAGATAGGCATCGAAGATGTCCCGGGCGCGCCCGGTATCGCCCTGTGCCATGTGCTCCACAACGCTCACCATCATCTCTGGATAGGCGAAGCCCGTCATCGCGCCATCCGCGCCCCGGGCCATCTCTTCGGGCAGGAACAGCCCGCCATTGCCGCACAGGATCGAGATGTGGCGGTCCAGCATGCCGTCGGCGCGCAGCGCGGTGATCTTTTCCAGACCCGGCCAATCCTCGTGCTTCAGGCAGACGCAGGTGGGCAGGTCATTGAAGATTCGCGCGATCACCTTGGGCGAGATCTGCACCCCGGTGACCAGCGGAAAGTCCTGCAGCACGAAGGGCACATCGCCGAGTACATCCGCGATCTGGTGGTAGTAGGTCACGATCTGGTCATCGGTGCGCAGGCTTGCCGGCGGCGCGACCATCACACCCGCTGCCCCCAGATCCATGACCATGCGAGTCAGCGTGTCGATCTGCGCAAAACCCGGCGCGGAGACACCGACGACCACCGGCACCCGGCCGTTCACCCGTGCAAGGATGCGGGCGACCACATCGCGCGATTCCCCGACCGTCAGCTTGGGTGCCTCGCCCATCATTCCCAGAACCGTCAGGCCGGTGGCCCCCGCATCGATATAGAAATCGACCATCCGGTCACAGCTTTCCATGTCGATGCGTCCATCGGGGTGAAAGGGGGTCACGGCGATGACGTAGACGCCGGCCGCTTGGGGGGTAAGTCGTGTCATGTCCTGTCCTTATCGCGTTGATTGAAGGGCGACCCTGCCGATCGCCATGGCGGTGGCGGCCTGACAGGGTTCGATCACCGGGATGCCGAGATGGCTTTCCAGATCTCGGCGAAACGCGGTCATGCCCGCGCAGCCCAGGATCAAGACATCGGCCATCGCCTCGTCGCGCAGCGTGGCGCCCACGGTCTTGAGCCGGGCGAATGTGCGGGTCTCGTCGGCGAGGTCCAGCACGCCCAGGTCCAGCGGGCGGTCGGCAGCGAGCCTGTCCATCACGCCCATTGCGGCCACGTAGCGCATGTGGCGCGGGAGGCTTTTCGACAGGATCGATATGATGCCAAATCTCTGGCCCAGTGTCATCGCGGTCAGGATGGACGCCTCCGCGATGCCCAGAACCGGGCGCGTGGATTGTTCGCGCAGCGCCGCGAGGCCCGGATCCGAATAACAGGCCACGACAAACGCGCTCGCCTGATCTTCGAGCCGGGCGCAATGCGCAAGCAGGGGCGCGACGACACCGTCGACATGGGCCTGCGTCTCGATCCCCGGCGGGCCCTCGGCAAGGGTGCGGGCCTCGATCGGCACCGGGCTGAGGGCCCGCATCGGGTCCACCGCGCGGTCGATACCGTCGGTCACGTGCCGGCTGCTGTTGGGGTTGATCACGTAGATGGTCATGGAATGGTCCTCACTGGCCCCAGAAATCGGCCGGAAGCGCGAGGTCGGCCGCGCCCCCGATCCGGTCGATCATCGTTGCGGCCTCGCGCGCGGCGTCCCAAAGGATCCCGGCCTCGTCCACGCGCGTGGCGGTGCCGTTCTCCAGCACCATCTCGCCGCCGATCATCACGTTCGTGACGTCATTGCCATTGGCGAAACACACAAGTCGGTGCAGCGGCATTTGCGGCGGATAAAGATGCGGACGGCCGAGGTCGAGCGTGACGATATCCGCCATCTTGCCCGTCTCGAGCGAGCCGACGCGTTCCGCCAGCCCGAGCGCGGTCGCGCCGCCGATGGTGCACATCTCCAGCACCTTGCCGATCGGCAGAACCGACGCGTCGCGGAAATGGCGGCGGTGGTAATGCATCGCCTGCTGCATGTGCCTGAACATGTCGGCCGACCGGTCCGGCGCGGTCGCGTCAGATCCAAGCGCGACGCAAGCCCCCTTGTCCATCAACTCCGTTGCCGGGCAACGCCCCGCGATAGAGGCGTTGGCGGACGGGTTGTGCGCGACCTTCGTGCCTGTTTCGGCCACCAGATCGATCTCGTCCGGATGCAGGTCGATGCAATGCGACAGCAGCGTGTCAAGCCCGAGCAGACCAAGCCTGCGCGCCCGCCGGATCGACCCGCGCCAATGGCCGTCCTGGGTGAAGATCAGGCCGTTGTCACGTGCAAAGCCACGCACGATCCCGGCCTGTGCGCAGGCGGTGGCATAGTCCTGCACCGCCATGTCGCGCTCGTGCTCGTCGCGCAGAACCGGATAGAGCATCGCGATCAGGATGCGCCCGTCCTGCGTGTCATGCCAGTCTGCAAGAATGTCCTTGCAGGTGCTCATCTGCCGGTCGAATGTCACGGGGTAGGCGTTGCGCAACCCGTCCTGCCAGGCGGCATATGTCATGGGATGCGGCGCGCGTGTCGGACCGATGGCAACGACGCTGCGGGTGCCCACCTCGATCACGCCGCGGCAATGCGCGGCGGCACAGGCGGGATCGTCGGTGCGCATGATCGTGTCGCCACCGCCCAGCAACGACACACCCGTCGTCACGCCAAAGCGCAAGCGTTCCAGCGCCGCAAGCCGCGCCTCGGCATACCAGAATCCGGGGGGCGAGGCTTGCGTATAGACCTCTCCACAGATCTCCTCCCAGCGGTCGCCGCCATGCATGCCGATGGATTTGACCAGACCGTGACCGGCATGCGCGTGCACGTCGATCAGGCCCGGAAAGACGATGTGGCCGCTGACGTCGACCACGCGGTCGGCCTCGACCCCCAGCGTGCCGGCACGGTCCACGGCGACGATCCGGCCCTCCGCGACGGCGATCGCGCCGTTCTCGATCACCCGGCGCCCGGGATCCATGGTGACGATGCAGCCACCGGTCAGAAGCGTCTCGACCTTCACGGCGTCCCCCCGTCCAGCCTTGGCAGCCGTGCCACGTCGATCACGCCATCGGCGGGCATCTCGAAATCGGGATGATCTCCGGCCAACCCGATCACCCGCACCGGGTTATAGAGCGTGAGCCAGACCGGATCGTCCTGCAACAGCGCATAGGCCTCGCGCCAGAGCCCGGCGCGCGCGGCGCGGTCGGTGGTCACACGGCCCCGGTCGATCAGCGCCTCGACCTGCGGATTGGCATAGCCCTGCCACCATGAGCCCTTGATGCGCGAATCGATCTTCTCGTGAAGCACGCGATAGGTGCTCATCGGGCTGGAATCGAAGACGCAGAGATCGCGGACCTCCTTGCGCCGCACCATGTGGGCGTAGTCTTCGCGCTCGGGGTGGACATGGACATTCAGCGAAATTCCCACCTCGGCCAGCTGACCGCCAAGCGCGCCTGTCAGCCGCTCGGCTTCGTCGGGCAGGCGCTTCGGGCACTCCACGTCAAGGGTCAGGCCACCCGCGAATCCAGCCTCGGCCAGCAACGCCCGCGCGCGCCCGCGATCCATCCGCACCCGGTCGCCCGGCCCGGCGCCGAAATGGTGCGGGCTGACGAACCCGCGCAGGGCGCGCGCCGCGCCCTGCATCACCGTTTCTATGATCGCGTCGCGGTCGACCGCAAGGCTCAGCGCGCGGCGGACACGGCCATCGGATAACGGGCCTTTCGCGGCGTTCAGAAGATAGATGATCGCCACCGGTGACAGAAATTCGTGCCGCATCCGGCCCAGACTGCGGGAGGTCTCGAAATCGAGACCGTTTGCCACCTGCACCGCGCCGCTTTCCAGAAGGGCAAGGCGCGTCGCGGGATCGGGCATGCGCTGCCATGTGATCGTCGCGTTTTCCGGCCGGCCAGCGAAATGATCCTCCACGCGGGCTGCGGTGATCCGGTCGGGCGTGATCGCCGTCAGGCGATACGGCCCGGATCCGATCTGAACACCGTGATCGCCCGCATCCAGCGCCGCAAAGGCCGCAGGCGCCGCGATGAACGCCTGCTCCAGCACGTCGAGCAGATCGGCCATCGGCGCGGCCAGCGTCAGGGTCAGCGTGACCGCGTCCGCGACCTCGATCCGCGCGCCGCCCAGATATTGCCGCCAGACCGCCGGTGCACCCAGCGTGTACCCCTTGTCCTCGCGCGCCATCCGGTGAAGCGACGCCGCGACCGCCCCGGCATCGCAGGTGCTGCCATCGTGGAAGCGCACGTCGGATCGAAGGTGGAACGTCCAGCACCGCGCGTCCTCGGAGACCTCCCAGCCCTGCGCGAGATGCGCGACGAAATCCTGCCCGACCCGGCGCACCAGCGTGTCATAGACCGCGTGCAGGATCGCCAGCTCGTCGCTTGCATCGGTGCAATCATGGGGATCGTGAATGCCCAGCCGGGCCTGCGCGATGACGGTCATGGCTTGTCCCTTTGCGGCTCGTCGATCAGGTGGCAGGCGACGGTCTGGCCGGTGCCGACATCCTTCAGTGCGGGGCGTTCGCGGGCGCAGCGGTCCCATGCGAAGGGACAGCGCGTCCGGAAACAGCACCCCGTCGGCAGATCGAGCGCCGAGGGCACCTCGCCGCTCAGCACGATCTCCTCGGTGTCGCGCTTGTCCTTGATGCTTGGCGCGGCGGACAGCAGCGCGCGCGTATAGGGGTGGCGCGGCCGGGCGAAAAGAACGTCGCGCGGCGCGTGCTCGACAAGAAAGCCCAGATACATCACACCCACCTGATCGGCGATGTGGTTCACCACCGACAGGTCGTGGCTGATGAAGAGATAGGCGACCCCGAACTCGTCCCGCAGATCCTTCATCAGGTTGAGGATCTGCGCCTGGATCGACACGTCAAGCGCCGATACGGGCTCGTCGGCGATGATCAGCCCCGGCGTGACCGACAGGGCGCGCGCGATGCCGATACGCTGGCGCTGGCCGCCCGAGAACTGGTGCGGATAGCGGCCCGCATGTTCGGCACTGAGCCCCACGCGGGCAAGCAGCGCCTCGACACGCCGCGGCACGTCCTTGCGCTCTGCGGTGCCGTTGGTCTGCTGCAGCAGCGGTTCGGCCACGATATCGCGCACCCGCTGGCGCGGATTGAGCGAGGCATAAGGATCCTGAAAGATCATCTGCATGCGGGCGCGGACCGGCAGCAGTTCGGCGAAACCGGCACGCGCGATATCCGCACCCTCGATGCGCACCTCGCCCTTGGTCGGCCTGTGGATCCGGGCGATCGCCTTGGCGACGGTGGACTTGCCGCAGCCCGACTCGCCCACCAGCGCCATGATCTCGCCGCGCGCGATCCTGAAGCTGACGCCGTTGACCGCTTGCACCACGGGATTGTCCAGCCGCAAACCGCCGGATCCGACGCGCAGCCGGTCAAGCAGGCCGCCGCCGATGGGAAAGTGCATTTCCAGATCGCGCACCTCAAGCATCGGATCGGTGCTGTCGGTCATGCGGCATCTCCGGGTTCCAGCGGGAAATGGCAGGCGGCGTGAAGCGAGCCGCGCTGCGGCTCCAGGGCCGGGTCGCGTTCGGCACAGAGCGCCTGCGCGCGCGGGCACCGGTCCCGAAAGTTGCAACCCGTTGGCAGGTTGCGGATATCGGGCACGGTTCCGGGGATCTGGCTCAGCCGGTCCAGCCGGTGGGTCGTGTCGGGGATGCTGTCGATCAGCCCGCGCGTGTAGGGATGCGACGGGGCCGTGATCAACTCGCGGCTGCGCCCGGTTTCGACCACCTGCCCGCAATAGAGCACCGTGATGTGATCGGCCATTTCCGACACCACGGCAAGGTCATGGGTGATCAGGACCATCGACGCGCCCTTCTCGGCGATCTGGTGCCGCATGAGCTTGAGGATCTGGCTCTGGATCGTGACGTCGAGCGCGGTGGTCGGCTCGTCGGCGATGATCAGCCGGGGCCGCGCCAGAAGCGCTATGGCGATCACGACGCGCTGCCGCATGCCGCCGGAAAACTGGTGCGGATAGGCCCCAAGCCGGTCCGCCGCACGGCTGATGCCGACGCTTTCCAGCATCTCGACACAGGCCGCGCGTCGCGCCCGTGCGTCCAGATCGGTGTGCAGGCGCAACACCTCGTCCATCTGCCGCCCGACCGTGTGCAGCGGGTTGAGCGAGGTCATCGGATCCTGGAACACCATCGAGATCTCGCGCCCGCGAATGGCGCGCAGCCGGGCCTCGTCGGCAGTGACAAGGTCTTCGCCGTCCAGCAGGATCTGCCCGCCCTCGATCCTGCCGGGGCTGTCGATCAGCCCGAGGATCGAGAAGCCGACAACCGACTTGCCGCCGCCGCTTTCGCCGACAAGGCCCATCACCTCGCCTTGCCCGATGTCGAACGTGACACCGTCGACGGCCTTCACCGTGCCGGAAAAGGTGTGAAAATACGTGCGCAGGTCACGCACCGACAAGAGCGGTCTGTCTGCGGAAACGGTCATTTCAGCCTCGGGTTCAATTCGTCGCGCAGGAAGTCGCCGAACAGGTTGATGCCGAATACCAGCATCATGATCGCGAGACCCGGAAAGACCGATGTCCACCAGAGCCCGCTGAACAGCACGTCGAACCCGTTCTTGATGAGCAGCCCCAGCGAGGGCTGGGTGATCGGCACGCCGACGCCCAGAAAACTCAGGCTGGCCTCGATCAGCACGAAGGTGCCGACCTGGATGGTGGCGATCACGATGAGCGGTGTCAGCACGTTCGGCAACACGTGCTTGCGGATGATCTTGTGATTGGGCAGACCCGCGACCTTGGCGGCCTGCACATATTCCTTCTCGATCTCCGACAGGGTCGATCCGCGGACCGTGCGGGCATAGACGACCCATCCCACGGCGGTGAGCGCGATCAGCACCTTGTCGATGCCGGTGCCGACCGCGGACATCAGGAAAAGCGCGATCAGGATCGACGGAAAGGACAGCTGGATATCGGCGATCCGCATGATCACCGCATCGGCCAGCCCGCCATGGAAGCCCGCGATCAGCCCCAAGAGCGTGCCGATGGTGCAGGATGCGACCATCGCGACCACCCCGATGAAGAGCGAAATGCGCGCCCCGTACAGGACGGAGGCCCAGACATCCCGCCCCTGACCATCCGTGCCAAGCGGAAATTGCGGATCGCCGCCGGCCAGCCACATGGGCGGCTTGTAGCTGTCCATGAGGTTGAGCGAGGCGATGTCATAGGGGTTCTGCGCCACGAGGAACGGCCCGGCGAGCACCGCGAAGGCAAACACCACCATCAGCGCGCTGCCGATGATCGCGGACGCGCTGCGCCTGTAATTGTGGAAGAACTCCGTTACCAGAAATCCGGTCATCATGCCGTGCCCCTCACTTCAACCGGATGCGTGGATCGATCAGCGTATAGATCACGTCCACGAGGAAATTTATGACGACGAAGATCAGCGCGACCAGCATCAGATAGACCACGATCACCGGCCGGTCGGCGCGGTAGATCGAATCGATCAGCAGCTTGCCCATGCCGGGCCAGGAAAAGATCGTCTCGGTGATGGTCGCGAAGGCGATCAGATCGCCCAGTTGCAGGCCGAAGATGGTCACGACCGGGATCAGCGCGTTCTTCAGCCCGTGCCGGTAGAGCACGTCGCGCCGCGTCGCCCCCTTGGCGCGGGCGAATTTCATGAAATCCTGACGCCCGACCTCCATCATGCCGGCGCGGGTGATGCGCAGGATGATTGCCATCGTGGCCAGCGACAGGGTGATGGCGGGCAGAACGACATGGTGCCAGCCGTCCCATGTCAGCACGCTCAGGCGCAGGCCGAAGATCTCCGCGGTGTCGCCGCGCCCGGAGGACGGGAACACGCCCCAATGCACCGCGAACAGATAGATCAGCACCATCCCGACCCAGAAACCCGGCAGGGAAATGCCCAGCAGCGATCCGGCCATGATGACACGGCTGATGCGGCCCTGCGGGTTGGCCCCGGCATAGACGCCCAGCGGGATCGCCACCGCGATGGCCAGCACCATCGCCACCAGCACCAGTTCCACCGTGGCCGGCAGACGTTCCAGAATGAGCGTCATCGCGGGCTGGCGAAACACGTAGGACTGACCGAAATCGCCCTGCACGAGGCTGGTGAGGAATTTCCAGTATTGCACCAGCAAGCCGTCATCGAGGCCAAGCAGGCGCCGCGCCTGCGCGATCTCGGCGTCGGACGCGTCGATCGGAACCACCATGAACACCGGGTCGCCGGTAAAGCTCATCATGAGGAACACGATGACCGACACGACCCACAGCACCAGTGTCATCTGGATCAGACGTTTGAGAAGATATCCAAACATCGGCTGGTCAGCCCTCCGGCAAGGCGGTCAGATAAGGTGGGGCAGATCGAAAGCACGGGCCCCGGCCGGTGACGCCTGCCCGGGGCCGCTGCCGTGACCCAAAGCTCACTCGACATCCATGTCATAGGCCCGGATGAACTTGTCGACCCGAGGCTCCAGCGTCACGCCATCGCGCACACCGTAGATGTCCTGTTCGTAATGCACCGGAATCATGGGGATATCCGCCATCAGGATCTTTGTCGCGTCCTGCAGGAAACGGTCGCGGTCTTCGACGCTGGGCGTGGCATCCGCCTGATCGATCAGCGCGTCCACCTCAGGGTTGGAATAGGATCCGCGATTGACCTGGCCGTAGCCGTCCTTCTTGGCGCGCGTGTAGAACAGCGAGGCGTACATCGACCCGGCATCGCCCGACGGCACGTCCCAGCCGCTCATGATGAAGCTCGAGTCTTCTGTCGGCACGCGAATATGGCCCCAGAAGTTCGATTTCGGCATGATGTTCAGATCGAGGTCGATATCGATCTTGGCCAGCATCGAGGCCAGCGCCTGCGCGATCTGCGCGTCGTTGACATAGCGGTCATTGGTGGCGTCCAGCGTCATCGCAAAGCCGTCGGGATAGCCCGCCTCGGCCATCAGATCGTTCGCCTTGTCGATCTCCAGGGGATACATCTCGCGGAAATCCATGCCGTCGGAATGGCCGATATGCGACGAAGGCACGAACTGATCGCTTGGCGTGGCAAGGCCATTCATCACGATGTCGTTGATCGCATCCACATCGATGGCTCGCGCGATGGCTTCGCGCACGCGCTGGTCGGTCATCGGGTTGGGGCCGACGATGGTGGGCGACTGCTCGCGCATGTCCAGCGCCAGCACCAGATTCAGAAGGCTGGGCCGGGTCAGCACCTCAAACCCGCCTTCGGACCTGACGCGCTCCACGTCGCGCACCGACAGATCCTGGATCACGTCCACCTCGCCGGTCAGCAGCGCGGCGGTCCGGGTTGCCGGGTTGGTGATCGGATGAAAGGTCACGGTGTCGATGCGCGGCGGCCCGGCCCAGTAATCGTCGAACGCGTCGAGAACCAGACGCTCTTCCTTGATCCATTCGCCGAGCCTGTATGGCCCGGTGCCCATCGGCTCGAGATCCATCCGCGCGTCGCCGGTCTCTGTCGTGTACTCCTCGTCGAGGATGAGCAGCTCGGCAAGGTCGTTCGGCAGCACCGCGTAGGGCTTGGGCGTGGTGATCTCGACCGTCAGGTCGTCGACCGCGGTGATCGTCTCGATATTGGCAACCAGATCGGGCCGGATCGACTCGCGCGCCTTTTCCACGGTGAAGACGACATCGGAGGCCGTGAACGCGTTGCCGTTATGGAACGTGACGCCCTCGCGCAGCTTGAATCGCCATGTCGTGTCGTCGATCGTTTCCCAGCTTTCGGCGAGCCCCGGGCCGAAGGACAGATCCGGGCTGCGCTGCACCAGCGGATCATAAAGGTGGTAATACATGATGTTCGACGACAATTCCTCGCCCGCCAGCGGATAGAGATGGCTGGGATCGGAGGTCAGCCCGATGGTGACGGATTTTTCCTCGGCAAGGGCACCCCCGGCGGTCGTCGCCAGAAGGGTCATTCCAAGCGCGCCGGCGCGCAGTGCGGGTCGGGACAGGTGTTTCATGCGGATCTCCATGTTGGTGGCTGGTGCGAAAAGGGTCGGGGCCGGTTTGCCGGTCCTCGGGTGTATGTTTTCTTGGTCAGTGTCCGGGTTTCGCGGTCTGCACCTCGATCTGGTAGCCTTCGGGATCGTTCATGACGAAGGCCCGGATCCCCAGCTCCGCACTGTCGCGCGGGTCGGTCAGCCCGTCCACGTCATTGGCTTTCGCCCATGTGTGCCAGGCGTCGACATCCCCGACACGCAGGCAAAGCTGGCTGGTCTTGTCGGCGGCCCAGCTCTGCATGCCGCGCGTCTCGTCGACGAGGCCGACATGGGCCTGCCCGGCGATGCGGTAGATTTTCGACCATCCCTGATCGATGGCCATCTCCAGACCCAGGACCGTCTCGTAGAACGCCATCGCGGCGGGCAGATCGCGGTAATACTGAAAGGTGATGGCAAGGACGATCCCGTCATCGGGTCGGTCCACAGGGGGCGGGGTCATGCAGGGCATCCGTGAATCGGTTATTGGTATTCAGACCGTATACAGATGGAATCCTGAGTCAACGCCCCGGGTATGAATTTCCGCCGGCACCGCGGCGCCTGCCGTCAAAACGGGTGATAAAGATGCGAGATGATCGATTCGCGGACATTCTTCAGATGAAGCTTCATCGCATTGGCCGCTTCTGCGGGATCGTGCGCCACGATCGCGTCGATGATGGCAAGATGTTCGTGGCAGCCGGGCTCGAACCGTTCGGGAATGAAGCCCTGATCATACATCCGCGTCTTGATCTTGAGGTCCTCGATCAATTCGGTCAAGAGCCGCGACCCGGCCATCTGCGCGATCGTGCCGTGCAACCGCATGTCGAGCGCCGAATGCTCGCCGGGCTCGGGCCGAGGCCCTGCCAGAAAGCCGCTAACTGTCTCGCGCAGGGTCAATAATTCCTCAGTCGAGGCGTTCGACCAGGCCGCTTTCCGGGCCGCCTCGCATTCCAGAAGGCTGCGGACATGCAGGATCTCCATGATGTCGTTCAGCGAGATCCGGGTCACCACGGGGGTGCCGCCGGGCGTGCGCATCGCAAGGCCCTCGCTGATCAACTGACCGATCGCCTCGCGCACCGGTGTCCGGGACACGCCCAGCAAGTCCGCGAATTTCTTTTCGCTCAACCGCATTCCCGGCGCGAGAGAGCCGTCAAGGATCATCGCCTTGAGACGTTTGAATGCCGACCCGCCAAGGGTTTCCACACTATCCGACACGCATTTTCTCCTGTGCAGCGGGGCCCTGATGATCCTGGGACATATCACGGGTTTCAAGATGGCATAAACGGTATACACTGCGAATGCCAATTTTAACAACACGAAGCGTGAGACCACCATGCTAGATCATCACTTCGACGTCATCATCCGGGGCGGCACCACGGTCACCGCCGAGGGGCCGGTGCTGTCCGACATCGGAATCCGCGCCGGCAGGATCGCGGCCATCGGCGCCGATCTGCCGGGATCCTCCGGTCGCGTGATCGAGGCGGCCGGAAAGCTGGTCCTGCCGGGCGGTGTCGACACCCATTGCCATATCGAACAGGTCTCCGGCGCCGGGCTTCTGAATGCCGACACCTTTGAGACCGCCACCCGGTCGGCGGCGATGGGGGGCACCACCACGGTGGTGTCGTTTGCCGCGCAACATCCGGGTCAGCGGATGCGGCAGGTGGTCGATGACTATGCCGCCCTCGCGCGGAAGGGCGCGATGATCGATCACGCGTTTCACATGATCGTCGCGGATACCGGCGATGGCAATCTGACCGACGACATCCCGACGCTGATTGCCGAAGGCCACCGGTCGATCAAGATTTTCACCACCTATGCAAAGGTGCGTCAGGACGACAAATCCATCCTCGACATCCTGCAGGTGGCACGGCGCGACGGGGCCCTTGTCTGCTTTCACGCCGAAAATGACGGGCTGATCGGCCACATGACGGAAAGACTGCTCGCGGCGGGCAAGACCGCGCCGAGATACCATGCCCTGTCGCATCCCCGCGAGGCCGAGATCGAGGCCATCGACCGGATGTGCCGCTTTGCGGGATTCACCGGCGCGCGGATCATGATCTTCCACGTCTCGACCCTCGAAGGGGCGGATATCATCCGGCAGGCACAGGCGCGCGGGGTGCAGGTTCAGGCCGAAACCTGTCCGCACTACCTGTTCATGACCGTCGATGTGCTCGACCGCGCCAATCCTGCGCGGTTCATGTGTTCCCCGCCGCAGCGCACGACCGCCGACCACGCGGCGCTCTGGGATGCGATCGCCGACGGCACGATCCGGCTTGTCACCTCGGATCACGCGCCCTACCGCATGGACGGGTCCGGCAAGTTCGCCAACGGCACCGATGCCCCGTTCAACCGCATCGCGAACGGCATGCCCGGGCTAGAAACACGCCTGCCCCTGATGTTCGACGCGATGGTCTCGCAGGGCCGGTCGGGGCTCGACGCGTTCGTGCGGCTGACAGCCACCAATCCGGCACAGGCGTTCGGGCTGCCCGGCAAGGGTCGGATCGCGACGGGATATGACGCCGATATCACGATCTGGGATCCCGATCTCGTCCATGAGTACACGGCCAACGATCTGCATGACAATGTAGGCTACAACCCGTTCGAAGGCGTGACAGTCAAGGGATGGCCGGTTCAGGTCCTTTCGCGGGGCCGAAGCATCGTTGAAAGCGGCACCCTTACGGCCACGCCGGGGCAGGGCAGGTGGCTGGCCATGTCTGCCCGCTGATCCCGGCGCAAGCGGCCTTCGTTCGAAAGCTGGAAACAGGTAACGTCGTGGCCCGCCACCGGTGCCGCCACAGCGATCTGGCGCGCGCGCGGATGTCGCGGTAAGGATGGGGCCCGAGACCCATGACCCGCGCAAAGGCCCGCCATGACCACGCCCCAAGACCTGACCCCCGCGATCGAGGCGCAGATCCGCGCAAGCTTCGCCGCGCAGGCGATGATGGCCACGCTGGGGGCGAGGCTGACCGACCTTGGATCCGGCCGCGCGCGGATCGAGGCGCCGATCCTGCCCGGCAGCCGACAACAGCACGGCTATGCCCATGCCGGGCTGACATTCTCCATCGGGGACAGCGCGGCGGGGTATGCCGCGCTCGGCATCATGCCGGAAGGCGCCGAGGTGCTGACCACCGAGATGAAGATCCACCTGCTGGCCCCGGCGCGGGGCGACCGCCTGATCGCACGGGGCCGGGTGATCAAGCCGGGGCGCCGGCTGGTGATCGTGCAGGCCGATGTCTATGCCGAGGCGGACGGGCGCGAGACGCATGTGGCCCTGTTGACCGGAACCATGATGCCGCTTCTGCCGGGTTAGGCCCCTTTCCCCCCGGATCGCGATCCGCTAAGCCCAAACCGCATCGCCCATGCCGGAGCCCCGCCCATGAGACCCGTCCGCCTTCTCTCCGGCATCCTGACCGTCGGCGGCTGGACCATGATGAGCCGCATCCTGGGCTTTGTGCGCGATGTGATGATCGCGAGCTTTCTGGGGCCGGGCGTGCTGATGGACGCGTTCGTTGCAGCCTTCCGTCTGCCAAACCTGTTTCGCCGGTTCTTTGCCGAGGGGGCGTTCAACGCCGCCTTCGTGCCGATGTTTTCCAAACGGCTGGAAGCGGATGAGGATCCGATGGCGTTCGCGTCGCTGGCGCTGGCGGGGCTGGCGCTGGTGCTGCTGGCGCTGACCGGGCTGGCGATGGTGTTCATGCCCGCGCTGGTCTGGGCCACCGCCGAAGGCTTCTCCGGCGATGCGCGCTTTGACATCACGGTCGAGTTCGGACGCATCGTCTTTCCCTATATCTTCTTCATCTCGCTCGCGGCGCTGTTTTCGGGGATGCTGAACGCGGCCGGACGGTTTGCCGCCGCCGCAGCCGCGCCCGTGCTGCTGAACGTGCTGCTGATCGCGGCCATGGGGGGCGCTGCATTTTGGGGCGGTGCGGTGGCGCAGGCGCTTGTCTGGGCGATCCCGCTGGCCGGCATCGCGCAGCTTGCCCTCGTGTGGCACGCCGCACAGCGCGCCGGGCTGCGCATCCGCCCCGTGCGCCCGCGCTGGACGCCCGAGATGGCGCAGCTTGTGCGCATCGCGGTCCCCGCAGCCCTTGCCGGCGGGGTGGTGCAGGTCAATCTCCTGATCGGCCAGCTCGTGGCGTCGCAATACGACAAGGCGGTCAGCTGGCTTTATTCTGCGGACCGGCTCTATCAATTGCCGCTGGGGGTGGTCGGCATCGCCGTGGGGATCGTGCTGTTGCCTGATCTGTCGCGCCGGCTGAAGGCCGGCGACGATGCGGGGGCGCGGATCGCGCTGTCGCGCGCGGGCGAGGTGGCGCTGGCGCTGACGGTGCCTTGCGCCGTAGCGCTTGTGGTGATCCCGCTGCCGCTTGTGGCCGTGCTGTTCGAGCGCGGGGCGTTCGGATCCGATGACAGCGCCGCGACCGCGCTTGCGGTGGCGATCTACGGCCTCGGCCTGCCGGCCTTCGTGCTGCAGAAGATCCTGCAGCCGATCTTCTTCGCGCGCGAGGACACGCGCAGCCCGTTTCGCTATGCCGTCGTGGCGATGGTGGTGAATGGCGTGCTCGCGGTCGGGCTGGCCTATGCCGTCGGCTGGATCGCGGCGGCGCTGGCGACAAGCGTGGCCGCCTGGGTCATGGTGTGGCAACTGGCGCGTGGCGCGCGCAGCTTTGGCGAGGTGGCGCGGTTCGACGCGCAATTCCGCCGCCGCCTGTGGCGCATCGTGCTGGCCTCGGCGCTGATGGGGGCGGTGATCGCGGGGCTTGCCATGGTGCTCGCGCCGTTTTTCTCCCTCGCAGGCTGGCGGTGGCTGGCGCTGTTGTTGCTGGTGGGGCTGGGCACGCTGGCCTACGGCCTGTTCGGTCAGGCGCTCGGTGCGTTCCGCCTGCAGGAGGTGCGCCACCGGCTAGGCCGGTCCTGAGCGGGCAAGGGCCCGCTCTATCTCTCGATCCGCGCGACGATTCGCAGCGCTATCTTCGGCCCGACATAGGCGGGATACCCGTCCGCACCGAACGCGCGGCGGTCAATCGCACCGGTGAGCAGCACGGTAAGATTGTCCAGATCCGCCGGATCGGTGCCGCGTTGCCGGTAAAGCCCGGCCTGCAATGTGACCGGCTGGGTCACCCCGCGCACGGTGAGATCGCCGGTGATCCGCGCCTCTTGCAGCGTGCCGGTGATGTCGGTCGACCGAAAGGTGATCTCGGCATGCCGCGCGGTGTCGAGCACGCGCGGCCCTTTCATCGCCTGCGTGGCAAACAGAAAGCCGGCCCGAGCATCTGTCGGATCAAGCGTCACGTCCACCCGGCTGGCCGAAATATTGCGCAGGTCGATCGCCATTCCGGCGGATTTGACCGGCATGGTGCCGAGCGTGTCACGCCCCATGAACCGGTAGGTGAACCCCACGCTGGACCGCGCGGTGTCGAGACGAAATGCCTCTGGTGCGTCAATGGCGGCACTCGTCAGCAGGCAGAGGGCAAGTGCGAGAAATCGTGTCACGTGCCGTTTTACGCGCCGGGGCGGATGTCGGATGTCACGTCTGCTGGAGATGCCACGCGCCGGGACGCCCCGACAGCGTCCATGCGGCGGGCGGATCGGTGCGGGCGCGCCGGCGTTCCAGCCGCCAGCGATCGGTGTGCAGCGCATGCGCCGGGGCCATGTGCCAGCGGGTCTCGACCCCCGGCGCGCCGCCATCGCCGGGCGTCAGGACCAGCCCCAGAGGACGGTAATGCCCGCGCGCCGCCCCTTCTTCGGCGGCCAGATGCAACCGGCGCACCGGCGTCAGACCGGGCGGTCCCGGCAGATCGGCCACCACCAGCGGGACTGCCCCGCTGCGCAACGCCTCTTCCATGCACCAAAGCACGTCCTCGCGCCGTTGCGGGGTGGCAACCAGAAACCGCTCCGGCCCGTTGCCGGGCCCGGTCAGGGCGCGCATGCCTTCGGGGTTGAGCCGATCGGACGCCCATCCCGGCGCAATCCACAGCACTGGCCCCTGCATGTCCCCGGCCACCAGCATCGCAAAGCTGTGCCGCGCTGGGCCGCAGGCCTCGTGCAGACGGGTCAGCGGCAGATCGAGCACCCCCATGAGGCGCATTCGCGACGTGGGACGTGCCGGCTGACATGTGAGAATCGGCGCGTTCATGAGACATGACATAGCATGTTCCTGAAATGTTCTCAATCGCGCGCAACACCGGGTACAGGGCCGGGGCGGGCCGCCGGATCAGCCCCGGATCACGCTGACGAACTTGTCAAACAGCGGCTCGTTGGCGCAGATCACATCGCCCGACTCCACGATATTTTCGCCCCTGGTCAGCGGGTCCACCAGCCCGCCGGCCTCGCGCACGATGATCACCCCGGCCGCCAGATCCCACGGGCTCAGCCGCCGCTCCCAGAACCCGTCATAGCGCCCCGCCGCCACATAGGCCATGTCGAGCGCCGCCGCCCCCCACCTGCGCACGCCCGCACAGGTCGGCAGCAGGCGCGCCAGATCCTGCAGGGTCTCGGGCAGATCGGCGCGGCCGCCATAGGGCAGGCCGGTGGCGAAGATCGCCTCGTTCATCTTGTGCCGGCCAGAGACACGCAGGCGGCTTTCGTTCATCCACGCGCCCGCGCCCTTCTCGGCGAAGAACGCCTCGTCCTTGGCAGGATCGTAGACGACACCGGACACGATCTCGCCCTTGTGTTCCAGCGCGATGGATACCGCCCAATGCGGCAGGCCGTGCAGGAAATTCGTCGTGCCGTCCAGCGGATCGACGATCCAGCGCCGGGTGGGATCCTTGCCGGGTTCCTCGCCGCCCTCTTCGGCCAGCCAGCCATAGGAGGGGCGCGCACCCATCAGCTCGGTCTTGAGGATCTTCTCGGCGGCGATATCGGCCCGGCTGACGAAATCGCCCGCCCCCTTGGTCGAGACCTGCAGGTTCTCGACCTCCTTGAAATCCTTGACAAGCGTCCGCCCGGCCTTGCGCGCGGCCTTCAGCATGACGTTGAGATTGGCACTGCCTCGCATGGCGCTCGCTCCTTCTGGGTCAGACCGGGCCTATACGCCGGGCACCGGCGCCAGACAAGGGGCGAGACAGGCGTGCAAGGCGGCCTCTGTCAGCCGCGCAGGACGGCGCCGGGATTCATGATGCCGGCAGGGTCCAGCGCGGCCTTGATGGCGCGCATCGCGTCCAGCTTCACCGGATCGCCGTAGCGTTCGAGATCGCCGACCTTGAGCCGCCCGATGCCGTGTTCGGCACTGATCGAGCCCTCCATCGCGTGCACCAGATCATGCACCGTGCGCTTGACGCGCTCGCGGTCGCCCGCGTGGTCGTCGCGGCGGCGGCCCGGTGCGGGAAAGACGTTGTAATGCAGGTTGCCGTCGCCGAGATGCCCGAAACAGTTGATCCGGAAATCCCCGAGATCCGCGATCGCGGCGCGGCCCTCTTCGATGAAGTCCGGGATGCGCGACATCGGCAGCGAGATGTCGTGCGAACTGATCGAGCCGATGCGCCGGTTGGCCTCGGGGATCTGCTCGCGGATCTCCCAGAAGTCGCGGCGCTGCGCTTCGGATTGCGCGATGCTGCCATCGCTCACCAGACCGGCCTCGAAGGCTGTCTCGAACAGCCCCTCCAGCGCCTGCGCGGGGTCAAGGCCGCGTGCCAGCCCGATATCGATCAGCACCAGCCATTCAGGGAGCGCGTCGAAGGGCTGGCGAATGTCGGGCAGCGTCTCGGCCAGAAACTCCAGCCCCTGACGGTGCATGATCTCGAACGCGCTGACGCCTTCGCCCAGATGATCGCGGGCCATCGCCAGCAGGTCGAGCGCGGCGTGCGGGCCTTCCACGACCATCAGCGCGGTGCCCTCGCCCGCGGGGCGCGGAAACAGCTTCAGCGACGCGGCGGTAATCACGCCGAGCGTACCCTCGGACCCGATCAGCAGGTTGCGCAGATCATAGCCGGTATTGTCCTTGCGCAGACGCCTCAGCCCGTGCCAGATCCGCCCGTCTGGCAACACGGCCTCCAGCCCCAGACACAGGTCCCGCGCATTGCCGTAGCGCAGCACGTTGATACCGCCGGCATTGGTGCCCAGAAGCCCCCCCAGCCGTGCTGACCCCTTGGCGGCGATCGACAGCGGGAACAGCCGGTCCTCGGCGTCCGCAGCATGATGGATGTCCTGCAGGATCGCGCCCGCCTCGACGACCATCACGTTCTCCTCCGGCCAGAGCCCGCGCACGGCGCGCATCCGCTCGAGGCTCAGGATCACCGGCACGGGGGCATCGGTGCCGTGCGGGCTGATCTGCCCGCCGACAAGTCCCGTGCCCCCGCCATAGGGCAGCACCGGCACACGCGCCTCGGCACAGGCGCGCACGACCTCAGCCACATCCTCCACGCACCCGGGAGCGACAACCACACCCTGGCCGTGCCACTGACCGCGGGGCTCCTCAAGGTAATGCGGCGCGGTCTCGCGAAACGCGCCCTCGGGCAGATGCGCGCGCAGGGTTTCGACGAATTCGGGCGTGGCGGACTGACATGTCATGCCCCATAGCTATCACGCCGGACACCGCATGAAAGCCCTTTTGCGCCCGCCATGCCCGGCTTCATCTTTCCAGAAATACTCGAACAACCCGGTCAGAGTTTCGACGAGATCACGCCGGTATTGAACCCGCCCATTCGCAACTCTCCGAACAGGCGCTGATACTCGATCTTCGGGCAATGGTTCATCACCACATCGACACCGCGCGCGCGGGCCTTCGCGGCCGCCTGCGCGTGCTCGACGCCGATCTGCATCCATATGGTCTGCAATCCGGGGAACGCCCCAAGCGCCTCGTCCACGATGGGCGGCACATGCTCGGACCGGCGAAAGATGTCCACCATGTCGACGCCACCCTCGATCTTCGACAGGGACGCGACGATCCGCTGTCCAAACAGTATCTCGCCGGCATGGCCCGGATTGACCGGCACGACCTCGTATTTCTTGAGACTGAGATACCGCGCGACGTAATAGCTCGGCCGCACCGGGTTCATGGAAACACCCACGACGGCGATGCGCCGCGTGCGTTGCAGAATGTCGCGCAGGTGGGAATCGGGATAGGTCTCGCTCATGGCCGTATTCAATCATGTCCCGTTCAAGGAAAAAAGCGCCCAAGTCGAACTTGGGCGCCAGTTGCGGAACGAGGGACAGTGATAGGAAGCGACGGGGTTCCGAGCCGCCGCCTCTACACCAGAGATAGTGTCCCTTGCCGGGATAAAAAGACCTGTAATAGAGCTGTGACCGGCCAGTGATCACAGGTGCCGCCACACCCATCGCCGCGCCTGTTGCCTCCCTGCCCGCGTCTGGGCCGCTTCAGGCCCGCGCGGCGTAAAGCGCGACGGCGGCGGCGTTCGAGACGTTGAGCGACCCGAACGCGCCGACGTGGTCGATACGCACGAGGGCATCCACGGTTTCGCGGGTGCGGGGCCGGAGCCCCGGCCCCTCGGCCCCAAGCACGAGGGCCACGGGCCGGTCCCGCCGGCCCTCAAGGGCTGTCTCGATGGCCTGATCGGCCTCGCCCGCCAGCCCCAGAACGATGTAGCCCATGGCCTGCAATTCGGTGATCGCGTCGGCCAAGTTGCGCACGCGCAGATAGGGCTGACGCTCCAGCGCGCCGCTCGCGGTCTTGGCCAGCGCGCCGGTCTCGGGCGCGGCATGGTGGCGCGGGGCGATCACGGCGCGGGCGCCGAACACCTCGGCCGAGCGCAGGATCGCCCCCACATTATGCGGATCGGTCACCCGGTCGAGCAGCACCACGCGCGGGCTGCGCACGCCATCGCCCATGCAAACCTCTGAAAGCTGCCCCCAATCGAGGGCTTTCACCTCGAGCGCGGCCCCCTGATGCACCGACGCGGGATCGAGCGGCGCGGTGAACTTGCGCGGATCGGCGATCTCAGCGCTCATGCCGCTGGTCGCGATCGCTTCGGCCAGTTTGTCGGCGGCGTTGCGCGTCACGATCAGGCGCAGCTTTTCGCGGCGTGGATTTTCCAGCGCATCGCGCACCGCATGCAGCCCGAAGAGCCACAGCGTCTCGGCCGCCGCCTTGCTGCGCCCCTGCTCTTTCTCGATGACCCATCGGGGTTTTTTCATGCCTGACACACCCTGCCTTTCCGGCGCGGGACCCTGCACCGCACAGGTGCCGCGTGCAAGCGATTTTGCGGTTGACGGCTTTTCCGCCCGCTTGTAACCCCTCCTGCAGATCCGGTGTCGTGCCGGATGAGTGGGCGACAGGCCGCAAGGTGTGGCAGGGGACTGTAACTCCCTCGCGGAGACGCACGCCAGGTTCGATTCCTGGGTCGCCCACCAC
>JAWLFT010000102.1:0-8872 GCA_041685435.1 Roseovarius sp. | reverse complement strand
GGGGCGCACTGCGCAGCACTTACCGGGTTCTGGCCAAGCGCGGCCATAGCGCGGTCGAGGATACGCGCCAAAAGGCCTTCGCCTGATACTGTGTGTTAAAGAGAGGCGCGGCAGGGGATAGCCCTGCCGCGTCTCGAACGCGCATCCGGCCGCCTCAGGCCACAAAGGGCGTGCGCAGCTTCAGTTCCTGATAATCCTCCAGCCCGTAAATCCCGCCTTCGCGCCCATTGCCGGACTGCTTGAACCCGCCAAAGGGCGAGCCGTAATTCGCCGCCTGTCCGTTGATGTTGATGCTGCCGGCGCGCAGCCGCCGCGCCACGCGCAGCGCGCGCGCCTCGTCGCCGGTCTGAATGAAAGCGGCCAGCCCGTATTCGGTCTCATTGGCCAGTCGGATCGCGTCGGCCTCGTCCTCGAACGGGGTGATGACCAGAACCGGCCCGAAGATCTCTTCGCGCGAGATCCGCATGTCCGGCCGCACATCCGCAAAGATCGTGGGTTTGACATACCAGCCTTGGTCAAACCCCTCGGGCTTGCCCAGCCCGCCGATCAGCAGCCGCGCACCCTCGTCGATGCCGACCTGGATCATGTCCTGCACGCGGTGATACTGGATCTCGTCGAAAAGCGGGCCGATATGATCGCCCTCCTGCGTGGGATCGCCGACCTTCTGCGCGGCGGCGGCTTGCGTGGCCAGTTCCAGCGCCTCGGCATAACGGCTGCGCTCGACCAGCATCCGGGTGGGCGCGTCGCAGGATTGGCCGCAATTGTCGAAACAGGCGCGCACGCCTTCGGTCACCCGCGCCGGCAGATCGGCATCGGCAAACACCAGATTGGGCGACTTTCCCCCAAGCTCCAGCGTCACGCGCTTGATCGTGTCGGTCGCGTCATGGCTGATGGCCTTGCCGCCGCGCGCCGAGCCCGTGAACGACATCATGTCGATGCCCGGATGACGCGACATGGCCGACCCCACTGTGGGCCCGTCGCCCTGCACCATGTTGAACACGCCGGCAGGATAGCCCGCCTCGTGCACCATTTCAGCATATATCTGCGCCGAGAGCGGCGTGTGCTCGGAGGGCTTCAGGATGCATGTGGCGCCGGTCGCCAGCGCCGGGATCACCTTGAGCGCGATCTGGTTCACCGGCCAGTTCCACGGCGTGATCAGCCCGCAGACACCTATGGCCTCGCGGCTGACGATATCGCCGTTGGGCAGCACCTCTTCCTCGTCCTGAGCCTCCAGCGCCTCGATGAACGCGTCGAGATGCCCGAGACCTGCATCGGCCTGCACGTTGCGCGCCATGGTCATCGGCGCGCCCATCTCGGTCGAGATCGCGCGGGCCATCTCGTCCATCCGGTCGGCCGTGATCTCGCGCAACCGGCGCAGCAGCGCCAGACGCGCGGCCTTGGGGCTCAGAGAAAAACTGTCGAAGGCCCGGCGCGCCGCCGTCACGGCGTGGTCGACGTCGGTCGCGTTGCCAAGCGACAGCGTGCCGATCTCGGTGTCCGTGGCCGGGTTCATGATCGGCATGGCCGCATCGCCGGCGGGGTGAACCCACGCACCGTCGATGTAGAACTTATCGAGTATCATAATTGTTTCCCTACCTTGTCAGATAATTACCGCGTTTTTCTCATGTGGAGTGGCATCACCCTGCATCCTGCAAGATAAGCTCGGCGGCGCGCATCGCCAACATCATGGTCGGCGCGTTGGTGTTACCCGACGTGACATTGGGAAAGGCCGACGCATCCACAACGCGCAATCCCGGCACGCCGTGCACACGAAGCCGCGCGTCAAGCACCGAATCCTGCGCTGTGCGGCCCATGCGGCAGGTGCAGGAGGCGTGATAGACGGTCGAGGCACGGGCGCGAAACACCTCCATCAATCCCGCATTGTCCAGTTGCGTCAAATCGGGGGACTTTGCAGCCGTTGTGACGGCCCGCAGGCTTGGCGCCGCAGCGAAGGTCTGCAACAGCTGGCTGGCCTGCAGGGCGGCGTCGCGATCCGCCACGGTGGTCAGCGAATTGGCCTCGATCAGCGGAGCTTCGTCAGGGTTGGGCGAGGCAATGCGGACCGCCCCGCGACTTGTCGGGCGGCACGGTTGGGCAGAGATCAGATATCCCTGCGCGCGGTCCAGCTTGGGGCGTCCCTCGGGCGACATCTCGTAGCTGGCCGGATTGCAGAAAAGCTGGACATCCGGCGCGCCCTTGTCCGGGGCCGACCGCACGAAGCCGCCCACCTGATTGACCGGCACTGCAAGCGGCCCGCGCCGCCTGAGCGCATAGTGCAACCCCGCGCGCAATCGTCCTGTCATCGTGCCAAGTGCTGCGTTCAGGGTCGGGCATGTTGCATGGAACTGGTAGGACACGGCAAGATGATCCTGCAAGCCGCCCCCGACCTGCGGCAGGTCGCGGACAACCGGGATGCCATGCGATTGCAACAGCGCGCCCGGGCCGATTCCGGAAAGTTGCAGCAGTTTCGGCGTGTTGATCGCGCCGGCGCTCAGCATGATCTCGCGCCGCGCGCAGGCGATGTGGTTCCGGCCCTTGTGACGGTAGCACAGCGTGTTGCCCTGCCCGCGCAACCCTTCGATCCGCTGGACATGGGCACCGCTACGCACCGTCAGGTTGGACCGCGGCCGTGCTGCGCGCAGAAACGCGTCGGCCGAGGACCAGCGACGGCCGTGGCGCACGCTGCTGCGGTAGTAGGTGACCCCTTCGCCCTCGTCTGCGTTCATGTCCTCCGATAGCGGCAGACCGACCTCGCGTGCCGCATCGAGGAAGATGCGCGAGAACGGGTGCATCTGATCCGACAGATCACTGACCCAGACGGGGCCGTTCCCCTGTACCGTCCGGCGGCCAGTGGC
Source organism: Roseovarius sp. (assembly GCA_041685435.1). GTDB lineage: Bacteria > Pseudomonadota > Alphaproteobacteria > Rhodobacterales > Rhodobacteraceae > Roseovarius. The sequence goes on along the minus strand of JAWLFT010000102.1, from coordinate 6,017 downwards.
GTCGGGGGCGTGGCGTGTCTCCATCTGGCCATAGACGGCGCGCACGCTGTCCCAGCCCCAGCCCGTCGCGCCGGCCGCGGCCCAGTCGTCGAAATCCCGCGGCAGGCCGCGCACATAGGCCATCGCGTTGATCGAGCCGGATCCGCCGATCACCCGCCCGCGCGGCCAAGGCGTGCTGCGCCCGCCCAGCCCGGCATCGGGCTGCGTGGCATAGCCCCAGTTGAGCCTCGGGTTCGACACGTTGAACGCATAACCGATCGGCACCTTGATCCAGAGCCGGGCATCCGATCCGCCGGCCTCGAGCAGCAGCACGCGGTGGCGCCCGTCGCGCGACAGCATATCGGCCAGGACACATCCCGCCGAGCCCGCGCCGACGATCACGTAATCGAATTCACTATCCTGCATGAGGGGCCTTGCATAACGTGGTTGTACCCGCGCACAAGCTCACAGAGCGTGCCGGGTCACAAACAACGGCTTTCGACGCTATGGGCCAAGATTATTTATGACCCTCCTGCATTGACCCGACTTTGATTGGCCCCGAGACGGGAGTAAAACGCGCGGCAGCGCAAGAACCGAGGACAAGAGCATGACCCGCCTGCCCCATGTCATCTGGCTGCGCGCGTTCGAGGCCGCGGCGCGGCACAGCTCGTTCAGCGCGGCGGCGGACGAACTGGCCCTGACGCCTGCGGCGGTCAGCCAGCAGGTGCGCATGTTGGAACAGCATCTGCGGGTCCAGTTGTTCCACCGGCTGCCGCGCGGGGTCGCACTGACGGATATGGGGCAGGCCTATGCACAGCCGATCCGGAAATCCTTTCGCGACATGCATGCGGCGACCGACGGACTGTTCCATGTGCCGCGCCGCAAGACGCTGCGGGTGCGTGCATCGATTTCCTACGCGGCGCTGGTTCTGGCCCCGAACCTGCGCGACTTTCACGCGCTGCATCCCGATATCGACATTCAGCTTTCGACCGCGGTCTGGTCGGATCGCATGGACGGCGCGTCGATCGATCTGGATATCCGCTACGGCACCGGCGACTGGCCGGAGTCGCAGATCTGGTCGCTCGGGATCGAGCGGGCGACGGTGGTCTGTCACCCCGATTATGCCGCCAGCTTCGAGGATGGGCCAACCATAGAGGCGCTTGCGGCGGGCGATGTGGTGCAGGTGACCGGATCCGAGGTGGACTGGGATCGGCTGTCGGCGCGCTTCGATCTCGCCCTCCCGGTGCCTGCAAACCGCATCAAGGCCGATTCGTCGCTGATCGCCCTGCAGATGCTGGCCAGCGGCCTGGGATCGGCGATCATCATGCGGCGTTTTGCACAGCGTTATGTCGACCAGGGGCTGCTGGTGTCGCCGCTGCCCTATGAATTGCCGATGGATAAGGGATTTTACCTGATCGCCCGCGAGGACACCAGGCGCGCGGCCGAGATCGACCGTTTTCGGCATTGGCTGACATCGTCGGTCGCGCTGGTCTGAGCCCATATCCGTGCGATCCGGCCCGCTTGCAATTGCCGACCATGCGATATCTAAACGACGGGCAATGGCGGCACTGGTGGCCGCCGCCGGCACCATCGCGCATCGCTGGACCTTGAAGGGACGTGTCATGATTGACGCCAAGACGTTCATATTCATCCTCATGGCTGTCTCAGGGCTCGCGAGCGGCCCTGCGACGGCGCAACAGTCACAAGATCCCGTGCCGGTCACCGTTATCACGGTCGCGCCCGAGGACGTCACCCTGACCTCTCTGCTGCCGGGTCGCGTCGGCGCCTCGGCCGAAGCCGAGGTGCGCCCGCAGGTCGCCGGCATCGTGACGCAGCGTCTTTTCGAGGAAGGCGCGGATGTGGCCGAAAACGCCCCCCTCTACCAGATCGACACTGCCACCTACGAGGCCGCCATCCGACAGGCGCGCGCCACGGTGGCGCAGGCCGAGGCGCAACTGCGCGCCGCAGAGCGCGAGGCGGACCGCCTGATGGAGCTGCAATCGCGCAACGTAGCCAGCCAGCAGGCGCTCGACGAGGCGGTCTCGGCGCGCGACTCGGCCGAGGCGGGGGTGGAACTGGCCGAGGCGCAGCTCTACTCCGCCGAAATCGAGCTGTCGCGCACCACGATCCGCGCACGGCTTTCGGGACGCATCGGGCTGTCGCAGATCTCGCGGGGGGCGCTTGTCACGGCCAGCCAGGCGCAACCGCTGGCGGTCATTCGCGCCATCGATCCGGTTTATGTGGATGTCACGCAATCGGCCGCAGACCTGCTGCGCTGGCGGCGCGGCGAGACCGAGGAAGAGCTCGAAGGCGCCGATGCGACCGTGCGCCTCATCCTGGCGGATGGGTCGGACTTTTCCGAGACCGGCCAGCTCAAGGCCGCAGAGCCGAATGTCGATCCACTGACGGGGGTGGTGACGCTGCGCATGCAGTTCGACAATCCCGATATGCTGTTGCTGCCCGGCATGTATGTCCAGGTGGACATGCCCGTCGAGGTGGCGCATTCGGTGTTTCTGGTGCCGCAGGAAAGCGTGGTGCGTGACCGGCGCGGACAGCCGTCGGTCTGGGTGGTCGATGGCGAGAACGTCATCGATGAACGCGCAATCGGCATCGTGCAGGATCAGGGCAATCACTGGGTCGTCGATCGCGGGCTCGACCGCGGCGACCGGATCGTCGTGGAAGGCTTCCAGAAGACCGGTCCGGGGGCGACGGTGACCCCCGAGCCCCGGGACGAATAGGCAGGCAAGGGGCACGCGACGCATGTCAGGTTTTTTCATCGACCGCCCGGTCTTCGCGTGGGTGATCTCGCTCTTCATCATGGGGATCGGGCTGCTGGCCATCCAGACCCTGCCGGTGTCGCAATACCCGCAGATCGCGCCGCCTTCGGTCTCGGTCTCGGCCAATTATCCCGGCGCCTCGGCCGACACCGTGGCCAATACCGTCACGCAGGTCATCGAACAGCAGATGACAGGCCTCGACGGGCTGCGCTATTTCTCGTCGCGCTCGACCTCGCAGGGCAATGCCGAGATCACCCTGACCTTCGAGACCGGTACAGACGTCGATATCGCGCAGGTACAGGTGCAGAACAAGCTGGGACAGGCCACGCCCCTGCTGCCCGAGATCGTGCAGCGTCAGGGCATCACCGTCGAGAAATCCTCGGTCGGGTTTCTGATGGTGGTCGGCCTGATCTCGACCGACGGCAGCCTTGAGCAGGTCGATCTCGCCGATTACATGGCGACAAACCTTGTCGATGAGCTGAGCCGTGTCGAGGGGGTCGGATCGGTTCAGGTCTTCGGGTCCGAATATGCGATGCGCATCTGGCTCGACCCGTCCAAACTGGCCGCGTTCGAGATGGCCCCGGCGGATGTGGTGAACGCGGTCTCGGCGCAGAATGCGCAGATCTCTGCGGGGGCATTCGGCGCACGCCCGGCCGTCGAGGGCCAGCAGCTCAACGCGACGATCACCGCCCAATCGCTGCTCAGCACGCCAGAGGATTTCCGCCAGATCGTGCTGCGCGCTGAAACAGATGGCGGGCTCGTCCTGCTCGACGATGTCGCACGGGTCGAGATCGGCGCAGAGAACTACAACACCACAGGGCGTTTCAACACCGATCCGGCCGCGGGCATGGCGATCACCCTGGCGCCCGGGGCCAATGCGCTCGACACTGCGGGCGCGATCAAGGACCGCATGGCCGAGTTCGAGCGATTCTTTCCCGACAGCGTGGACTACATCATTCCCTACGACACCACGCCCTTCATCGAGATCTCGATCAACGAGGTGGTCAAGACCCTGTTTCAGGCGATCGGCCTTGTCATCCTCGTGATGCTGATCTTCCTGCAGAATATCCGCGCGACGCTGATCCCCGCGCTCGCCGTGCCTGTGGTCCTGCTGGGCACGTTCGGGGTGTTGGCGGCGGCTGGATTCTCGATCAACACGCTGACCATGCTGGCCATGGTGCTGGCCATCGGCCTGCTGGTCGATGACGCGATCGTGGTGATCGAGAACGTCCAGCGGATCATGGAGGAAGAGGGGTTGTCGCCGCGCGAGGCCACGCACAAATCCATGGATCAGATCACCAGTGCGCTGGTCGGCACCTCGGTGGTGGTGGCCGCCGTGCTGACGCCGATGGTGTTCTTTCCCGGCTCGACCGGGGTGATCTACCAGCAATTCGCGATCACCATCATATCGACCATGATCCTGTCGGTGGTGGTCGCAGTCACGCTCACGCCGGCGCTGTGTGCCGCGTTCCTCAAGCCACAAAAGCAAGGCGCAAGGCGCGGCCCTGTCGGATGGTTCAATCGCGGTTTCGCCGCGCTGAGCGGCGGTTATGTGGCGACCGTCATGTGGTCGGTGCGCCGGCCCGTGCGGGTTCTCGCCGTGTATCTCCTGCTCGCGATCGGCATGGCGCTGCTGTTTCTGCGCACACCCACGGGGTTCCTGCCGGCCGAGGATCAGGGCATCCTTTTCACCCTGATCGAGACCCCGACGGGATCGAGCGCGGAACGCACGCTCGATGTCCTGAAACAGGTGGAAGACTATTACCTCGAGGCCGAATCGGATGTGGTCAAATCCATGTTCGGCGTGGTCGGGTTCAGCTTTTCCGGCAGCGGCCAGAACAAGGGCATCGCGTTTGTGCAGCTCAGGGACTGGGATGAGCGCACCGAGCCCGGACAAAGCGTTCAGGCCCTTGCCGGCCGCGCCTTCGGCGCGCTCAGCCAGATCCGTGACGGGCAGGTCTTTCCCATCGTGCCGCCGCCGGTGATAGAGCTGGGCAACGTCTCGGGCTTTGATTTCTACCTTCAGGCACGGGGCGGCCAGACCCATTCCGAACTGATGGCGGCGCGCAATCAGCTTCTGGGTGCGGCGGCGCAAAGCGATCTGATCGGCTCGGCCCGACCCAACGGGCTGGAGGATGCCTCGCAGTTCAACCTCGATATCGACTGGCGCAAGGCCGGCGCGATGGGGCTGACGCCCGGCGATGTCGGGCAGTTGCTGCAATACGCATGGGCCGGAACCTATGTGAACGATTTTCTCGATCAGGGCCGCATCAAGCGCGTCTATGTTCAGGGCGAGGCCGACGCCCGCGCAACGCCCACCGATATCGAGAAATGGCGTGTGCGCAACGCCAGTGGCGGATTGGTGCCCTTTTCTAATTTTGCCGAAGGCACATGGGATTATGGCGCGCAGGGGCTCTACCGGTATAACGGGATCCCGTCGCAGCAGTTGCAGGGGTCGCCCGCGCAAGGTGTCACCACCGGTGAGGCGATGGCCGAGATGGAGCGTCTGGTCGCGGATCTTGGCCCCGGTTTCCAACTGGCCTGGACGGGCCTGTCGCTGGAGGAACGCGAGGCCGGCAATCAGGCGCCGCTGCTTTACGCCCTGTCGCTGGCGGCCGTTTTCCTTGCACTTGCGGCATTGTACGAAAGCTGGTCGATCCCCTTCGCGGTCATGCTGGCGATGCCAATCGGCGTTGTCGGCGCGCTGATCGGGGCGTGGCTGGGCGGGTACGAGAACGGTGTGTTCTTTCAGGTGGGCCTGCTCACGGTCGTAGGTCTGGTGGGCAAGAACGCGATCCTGATCGTGGAATTTGCCCGCGACCGCCATGATGCGGGTGACCGGGTGATCGACGCGGTGGCGATGGCGGCCAAACAGCGGTTCCGACCGATCATCATGACCTCGATGGCCTTCTCGCTTGGGGTGCTGCCGCTCGTGCTGAGTTCCGGCGCGGGATCCGGGGGGCGGAACGCCATCGGGGCCGGCGTGCTGGGCGGGACGATCTCGGGCACGATCCTGGGCGTGATCTTCGTGCCGGTGTTTTTCATGGTCGTGACGCGGCTTTTCCGTCGCGCGACGGCCCGTCAGTAAGGCGCCGCCGCACCAGCCCGGCCCAAATGCCCGCTTAGTCGCTGACAGAGACCAGATGCCAGCGCAGCGCGTCATTGGGCACGGGATCGAAATGCGTCACGCGTTTCGACAGCACCACCAGCTGCGTGACGTGAAACGGGATCAGCGTGCCCGACGTCTTGGCAAGGTATTCC
>JAWLFT010000101.1:0-9051 GCA_041685435.1 Roseovarius sp. | reverse complement strand
ATCCTCACCTTGTTTGTCGCGCTGCAACCAAGGCCGAAGGCCGCCGCGCATCGGCGGGCGGCCCCCCGGCATGGCGATTTGGCCGCAACCTGCGCCATGCCTTAATCTTTTCCTGATTTGGCCACCATAAAGCGCTGCCAAAGTCACGTTGAAACGCCGTACCGCGGCGGGTCGTTGCCCGGCTAGCCCCAAACGTCCGTTCAAGGCCAAATCCGGACTTCTTCGACTGCATCTCAGCCCCGCATGGCGATCGACCGAGAACCCTTTGCACATGCCGTACGCAAGGATTGGAACTTCCATCCACACCACCGGTTTCGACGGCCGTGGCCTCAGAACGCCTCGGGTTTGGCCTGCCGCGCCATATGGTCGAGGACGGCATTGACGAAACGCGATTCCTTGCCGTCGGGGTAGAACGCCTTGGCGACCTCCACGAATTCCATGATGACCACGCGCGGCGGCGTGTCCGATTGCGTCATCTCGGCCCCGGCGGCCCGGAAAAGCGCGCGCAGCGTCGGATCTATCCGCGCGATCGGCCATTTGGCGACCAGCGCGCGGTCGGTGGTCTGGTCGATGCTCGCCTGCCAGTTCACCGCGTCCTCGACCAGCTTGCGGAACAGATCCGCATCGCCATCGGCCATGTCGATGCCGTCGTCGATCTCGGCGCCGAAGCGGTGTTCGAGGAATTCCTGCAGAACCGCGTCCGAGGATTGCTTCGAGTGCTCCATCTGAAACAGCGCCTGCACGGCGTACAGCCGGGCGGCGGATCTCATCTGGCGCTTGCGATTGCCCGAAAGGGGCTGGTCGGTGGTCATCATGCCCGTGACGTGTCCTTCGTCTCGCCCGCAAGCCGGATTTCCTCGCCGACGGGCTTGAAGCCCACGCCATTGCGCGGGCCGCCCCACTTACGGGCGAGGGCCACCAGATGCAAGGCTGCCGCTGCGGCCCCTGCGCCCTTGTTCATGCGCCCGGGGTCGGCGCGCGCCTCGGCCTGGTCGCGGTTCTCGACCGTCAGGATGCCATTGCCGATGCACAATCCCTGCAACCCCAGCAGCGTCAGCCCGCGGGCGCTGTCATTACACACGGTCTCGTAATGCGTCGTCTCGCCCCGGATCACGCAGCCAAGCGCAACGTAGCCGTCGAAATTCGACATCCGCTCGGCGATCCCGATGGCAGTGGGGATCTCCAGAGATCCGGGAACCTCGACGATGTCGTGCGTGGCGCCCACAGCCTCGATTTCCGCGCTCGCCCCGGCGATCAGGTTGTCGGCGATGTCGCGGTAGAACGGCGCCACGACGATCAGCAGCTTCACCGGGTCGTCGAAGTCGGGGCGGGGCAGGGTGTACTCGTGCTCGGCCATGATGTCGGTCCTCAGTCTTCGGTCAGGGGGCGCGTGCCGGTGATGGAAATGCCATAGGCATCCAGCCCCAGATAGCGGGTGTTGGGATTGTCGGTCAGCAGGATCAGGTCATGGATGCCCATGGTCGCCATGATCTGCGCGCCAAGCCCGGTATGCTTGACCGTGCGGGGCGCGTCGTCCTCTTCCATCTCGCTGGACAGGGTGGGGCGCGGCTGGCGGTAGAGAAACACCGCCCCGCGGCCCTCGCGCGCGATGATCTCCATGGCGCGGGGCAGCTTGCCGGTGGGGCCGTCGTCGGACCGCTCCACGCCGATCCCCAGCACGTCCTCCAGCACGTTGAGCGCATGGGTGCGCACCAGCAGCGGGCGTCCGTCGGTGACATCGCCCTTGGTCAGCACCACGTGTTCGGTCCCGCTGATCTGGTCGGCGAAGATGCGCATGTTCCACGTTCCGCCATGGCTGGCGGTGACCTGCTCGGACCGGGTTTCGGTGATCAGGTTGTCGTGCTTGTGCCGGTAGGCGATCAGATCCGAGATCGTGCCGATCTTCATCTCGTGGGTTTGGGCGAACTCGATCAGGTCGGGCAGCCGCGCCATCGTGCCGTCGTCCTTCATGATCTCGCAGATCACGCCCGCGGGGTTCAGACCGGCAAGCCGCGCGATGTCGACCGCGGCCTCGGTATGGCCCGCGCGCACCAGCACCCCGCCGCGCCGCGCGCGCAGCGGAAAGACATGGCCGGGCGTGGCGAGCGAAACTTGCGTGTTCTGTTCGTTGATCGCGGTGGCGATGGTATGCGCGCGGTCGGCGGCGGAAATGCCCGTATCGACCCCCTCGCGCGCCTCGATCGACACGGTAAATGCCGTCTCCTGCCGCGAGGCGTTGTTGACCGCCATCATCGGCAGGCCCAGCCGGTCGATCCGCTCAGGCGTCATCGGCAGGCAGATCAGCCCGCGCCCGTACATGGCCATGAAATTCACAGCCTCGGGGGTGGCGAATTCGGCGGGGATCACCAGATCGCCCTCGTTCTCGCGGTCCTCGTGATCCACAAGGATGAACATGCGACCCGCCCGGGCCTCGGCGATGATCTCTTCGGTGGACGAAATCGCGTGGCTCAGATCGGCCTCGACGGGGCCGGGCGTCTCGAACGGGATGGTCTGGGACATGGCTCTCTGCGTCCTCCGCGGTGTTGCAGCGTGGCACAGATATAGCAGACATGCGGCAATGGCCAGAGGGGCGTGCCCAAGTATCGCGCCGCAACCGCGCGCCGGGGGCTCAGTGGATTTTCTTGCGGATCCGCTGCACCATCCACCAGACCAACGCCACGACCGGCACCGTCACGGCGGCGGTCACCATGCCCTTGCTGACATCCAGCACCTCGGTCAGCGGATAGAGCAGATACCCCGCCAGCGACACCGCGTAATAGCTGATCGCCACCACCGAGAGCCCCTCGACCGTGCGTTGCAGCCGCAATTGCAGATCGGCGCGGCGGTTCATGCCCTCCAGCAGGGTCTGGTTCTGCGCGCTGCGGTCCACATCGACGCGGGTGCGCAACAGCTCGCCCGCCCGCATCGCCCGGTCGGCCATCGTCCCCAGCCGGTCCTTGGTGGCGCGTACGGTGCGCATCGCGGGATCGTAGCGGCGCATCATGAATTCGCTAAATGTCTGGCGCCCCTCGAAGCGGTCCTCGCGCAGCACGCCGATGCGCTGATGCACGATCTGCTCGTAGGCGGCGGTTGCCCCGAACCGGAACGAGGATTGCGCGACCAGCGATTCCAGTTCGGCCGAGACGCGCAGCAGGCTTTGCAGGGTCTCGTCGGCGGGCTGCGTGCCGGCGGTCATGTCGTCGATCAGACGGCTCAGATGGCCGTCGGTCTCGCCCATCCTGCGGCCCATCTCGCGGACGCGGGCAAAGCCCAGCATCGACATCGCCTTGTAGGTCTCGATCTCGCACATGCGCTGCACGACGCGGCCGACGCGACGTTTGCCGGTGGTGGGGGCCACATGAAGCGAGAACCGCAGATGCCCGGCCGGATCGATGCGGAAATCGCCGGCCATCACCGCCGCATCGTCGAGCACCCGCGCCACCGCCACGCTTTCCGAAACGAACCAGTCCTCGATATTTGCGCGTGTGGTCTCGCGGCTTTCCCACGGCACCACCCGGATCAGCGCCGAGGTGATCCGCTGGCCCGGCGCGGCGGCCAGCCAGTCGGCCGGGAACACCTCGAAATCCGACGGATCGAAAGGACGCTCGCTCACCGCGCCCCTGAACACGGTATAGGTCACCATCTCGGTATGGCTTTCCCATTTCAGCATGTGCTTGCCGATCTGGCCGGAATAATGCGTGGCCCCGGGCTGCGGGTGCGCCGCACCGTAGCGATCGAGCAGCGCGGTCAGATGCGCCAGATCCGCCGCCCTGTCGCGCTTGGCGGCGTCATGCGGGGCCTTGATCGCCATGAACACCGCCGTGCAGGGTGCCTCCAGCGTCGGAAAGGGCCGCGCGTGCAATTCGTTGGCCAGCTCGTAGCGCAGGGGGTGATCTTCGATCTGCGACATGCTGCGAACTCCTGATTTCTGCAGCTGCATACTGCGCACCGGCTGCAAGGGAAACCGTTTTTCCGCTGACCTGCCAAGGATTTAACAGAACACGGCCGTATACTGCACAGGCTTTGGGCGTCTTCTTTGCGAAGATACCCCAACGCCATCACACGCCAAGGGGTATTCCGTCATGAAAAAGGGGCGCGCCGCTCGGGCACGCCCCTGTCAAACGTACTTGGCAAGGGTCACTCGATCTTGGGCAACAGGCTCGAGATGCTCGTCTTGGCGTCGCCATAGAACATCCGGGTGTTCTCCTTGAAGAACAGCGGGTTCTCGATCCCCGAATAGCCGGTGCCCTGGCCGCGCTTGGACACGAACACCTGTTTCGCCTTCCAGACCTCCAGCACCGGCATGCCGGCGATCGGGCTGTTGGGATCGTCCTGTGCGGCCGGGTTGACGATATCGTTGGAGCCGATGACGATCACCACATCCGTGTCGGGGAAGTCCTCGTTGATCTCGTCCATCTCCAGAACGATGTCGTAGGGCACTCGCGCCTCGGCCAGCAGCACGTTCATGTGCCCGGGCAGACGGCCCGCAACCGGGTGGATGGCAAACCGGACTTTCTTGCCGCGCGCGCGCAGTTTCTGGGTCAGTTCGCTGACCGCCTGCTGCGCCTGCGCCACCGCCATGCCGTAGCCCGGCACGATGATCACGCTGTCGGCCTCGTTGAGCGCGTTGGCCACGCCATCGACATCGATGGCGACCTGCTCGCCCTCCATCTCGGCGGCGGGGCCCTGCGGCCCGCCAAAGCCGCCGAGGATCACGCTGACGAATTGCCGGTTCATCGCCTTGCACATGATGTAGCTCAGGATCGCCCCCGACGAGCCGACAAGCGCGCCCACGACGATCAGCAGATCGTTGCTCAGCGAAAAGCCGATGGCGGCGGCGGCCCAGCCCGAATAGCTGTTGAGCATCGACACCACCACGGGCATGTCGGCTCCGCCGATCCCCATGATCAGGTGATACCCGATGAACAGCGCCAGCACGGTCAGGATCAGCAGCGACCAGACACCCGCGCCCCCGAGATACGCCGCCGCAACCAGCAGCGAAAGGGCTGCCGCGGTGGCGTTCAGGTAGTGCCCGCCGGGCAGCTTCTTGGCGGCGCTGTCGACCTTGCCGGCCAGCTTGCCGTAGGCAATGATAGAGCCGGTGAACGTGACCGCCCCGATCCAGATGCCCAGCATCAGCTCGACCTTCAGGATGGTGATCTCGACACCTGTCTTCTTGGCGGCGATGGCGGCAAAGCCGGTGAACCGCTCGGCAAAGTCCATCGCCTCGAGTGAGGTCTCCTCAAGCCGTGGAAAGGCCAGCCCGGCCTCGGCAAAGGCCTGCCCCACGCGCACCATTTCCAAGTGTGCGTTAAGGCCGACGAACACTGCGGCCAGCCCGACAAGGCTGTGCATGATCGCCACGAGCTCTGGCATCTGCGTCATCTGCACGCGGGTGGCCAACTGCCACCCGACAAGGCCGCCTGCCGCGATCAGCACCAGCGACAGCAGCCACAGCCCGGCCCCCGGCCCGATCATGGTGGCCAGAATGGCGACCGCCATGCCGACAATACCATACCAGATGGCGCGTTTCGCGCTTTCCTGTCCGCTGAGGCCGCCAAGGCTGAGGATGAAAAGAACCGCCGCGACCGCATAGGCCGCAATCGTGAAACCGAAATCCATTTTCCTCTATCTCCTTAAGATTTCTGGAACATGGCAAGCATGCGCCTTGTGACGAGGAAACCGCCGAAAATGTTGATCCCGGCCATGAACACCGCAAGCGCCGCCATCACCGTGATCAGGCTGGAGCCGGATCCGATCTGCATCAGCGCGCCAAGGATGATGATCGACGAGATCGCGTTGGTGATCGCCATCAGCGGCGTGTGCAGGCTGTGCGCCACGCCCCAGATCACCTGGAAGCCGACGAAGACCGCCAGCAGAAACACGATGAAATGCTGCATGAAGCTTGCCGGCGCCACCAGACCCACCGCCAGCACCAGCGCGGCGCCGATGGCCAGCAGAGTGACCTGGTTCTTGGTCTGCTGCTTGAAGGCCGCCAGTTCCTGTGCACGGCGTTCCTCGGGCGTCAACTCTTTCGGTTTTTCCTTTGGCTTCTGGGCCGCGATCGCGTTCACCTTGGGCGCGGGGGGCGGGAAGGTCACCTCGCCGCCATGCGTCACCGTGACGCCGCGGATCACGTCATCCTCCATGTTCTGGTTCACGACCCCGTCCTTTTCAGGCGTGAGATCGGCCATCAGGTGGCGGATGTTGGTCGCGTACAGCGTCGAGGCCTGCGTCGCCATGCGGCTGGGGAAATCGGTATAGCCGATGATCACCACGCCATTGTCGGTCACGACGCGCTCGTCCATCACCGTCAGCTTGCAGTTGCCGCCTTTCTCGGCGGCCAGATCGATGATCACCGAGCCGGGCTTCATCGCCTTGACCATGTCCTCGGTCCACAATTCGGGCGCTTCGCGGTTGGGGATCAGGGCCGTGGTGATGACGATATCCACGTCCGGCGCCATCTCGCGGAACTTGGCCAACTGCGCCTCGCGGAACTCCGGGCTGGACGGCGCGGCATAGCCGCCCGTCTTGGCGCCGTCGGTCTGTTCCTCCTCGAAATCGAGATAGACGAACTCCGCGCCCATGCTCTCGACCTGTTCGGCCACTTCCGGTCTCACGTCGAACGCATAGGTGATCGCGCCAAGCGAGGTCGAGGTGCCGATCGCGGCGAGGCCGGCCACGCCCGCCCCCACGACCAGCACCTTGGCGGGCGGCACCTTGCCGGCGGCGGTGATCTGCCCGGTGAAGAACCGGCCGAAATTGTTGCCGGCCTCGATCACCGCGCGATAGCCCGCGATATTGGCCATCGACGACAGCGCGTCCATCTTCTGCGCGCGGCTGATGCGGGGCACCATGTCCATTGCGATGACCGACGCGCCCTTTTCGGCGATGGTCTTCATCTGCTCTTCGTTCTGGGCGGGCCAGAAGAACGAGATCAGGATCTGGTCCTTGCGCAGGCGCTTGACCTCGGTGTCGGTGGGCGGGCGCACCTTGGCGACGATATCGGCCGCCTTGTAAAGCTGCGCCCCGCTCTTGATCACCTCGACGCCGGCCTCGGCATAGGCGTCGTCGGTGAACCCGGCAGCACTTCCGGCGCCAGCCTCGACGGCGCAGTCATAGCCCAGTTTCTGCAATTGCCGGGCCGAGTCGGGTGTCATGGCCACCCTGTTCTCGCCCTCGCGGACTTCCTTTGGCGTTCCGATCTTCAATGCGGTCTCCCCCTCTGGCAGATCAATTGGTCCTTGGGCCCCGGGCGTGCCGAAGCCATTTTCGCGATTTGACCTTGGTTACTTCACACAAATTTTCGCATCACACCAGCAACATTGTTTCGGGCGTCATAGCCATCGCCGGGTCTTTTCACAATACCGGGCAAATTCCATGCGGAACATGCGCCGCATGCGGTTTTCTTCGGGAATGATGAAGCGTCTTTCGATGACCCAGACGAACACGGGAATCAAGGCCAGGGCCAGCACCGCGTCCCATCGCAGGATCAGCCCCGCAAGGATCAGCACATCACCCAGATAGATCGGGTTGCGGCTGCGGCGGAAGATACCCGTCTGGATCAGCCGCTCGGGTGTCTCATGCGGCACGATGGTTGTGCCGTAGCGGCGAAATTCCATCGCGGCCATCACGATGAGCACCAGCCCGCCCCCGACCAGCAGCCCGCCCAGAAGATCGGCCCAGACCGGGCCGAAATCCAGACCCATCGGATAATACACTGCCTGAACCCATGCGAGGACGAGAAATCCGGCCAGCCAGACCGGCGGCATGTCGATCCATTTGAGCATTCGGGCGGTATCCTTCGCATCTTCCGACCGGGCGTCATGTCGCGGGCACAGTAACGCCTGATCCGCGAGAGGCAACACGCCATTTCGGATGCCCCCGCAGCGCGCCCGTCGGTTCCAAAAAGATGCACCGCGCGCTGGAAAGGCGCACGGTGCATCTGGCTCGGCCTATGAAGGCTGCGGCCTCCGGGGCTTGCCTCAGAAAGTCAGTTTCAGGCCTGCGGTCGCCGCGTACTGATCGGAATTGTTCGAAAAGGCGCCATCGAGGTTGATGAATATGGAGCTGTTCGCGTTCAGGTCCGCACCGGCCTCCAGCCTGACATCGAGGCGCAGGTCATCGCGCGACGAAATCGGCGCAAACGCGGCGCCGCCATTGATCGGGACCGACTGGCTGGTGCCGTTGAAGTTGCCGGTTCCGGCGACCTCGATCGCGCCGTAGTAGCGGTTGCCCTCGCGGAACTGTTCCAGCATCGCGCGGACGCCGAGACGGCCATAGGCGGTATCCTCGTCGAAACTGGAGACGGTGACGCCGGCATTGCTTTCCGTATAGCCATCGACCGAGTGATCCTCGTATCCAAGCGCCGCGAAGGGCGTCAGGTGGACCGCCACGATATTGACCGGATCCTTGCCCATCGGCATCGGGTCCATGCGGTACCCGACCTCGACCTCGGCGCTGTAGGAGTCGCCGTCGGGCTTGCCGACGAAGGTCGTGCCGCCCGCGACGCGGCGATTGGTGAAATCGTGCCACGCGTATTGCAGGTTGCCTTGGGTGTAGAACCCGTCCGGGCGGCTATAGGCCGCATAGAGTTGCAGGGTCGTCGAATCGGTGTCGAGCGACGACTGCGACCCCTTCTCGTCCGCGTCAAGCTCGCCATATCCGACCGACGCGCCGAAGCGGACCGTGCCGGTGGTGACGGCCTGCGTGTGATCGGCACCGATAATGATTCCGTAGCCGTCGTAATCCAGCCCGACATTGTTGTTGTTCGCGTCGTAGTCCCCGGTATAGGCGGTGATCATGCCATAGCCGCGCAGGCCGTCCACATTGAACATGTCGTCGGCAATCTGCGCGTTCTGGGTTGCCGGCTGATCGTCGGGGTTCAGGATCGCGCCGGGTCCGAAGGCAAGCCGCCGCACCTGCGCGCGATGGTTCTCCATCACGACCGTCGTGCTGTCGCGATACTGGTTCAGCGGCACCACCAGACCGCCCCCGCCACGCGCGGCGACCGTCAGACATTCCAGCAGCACGGCCGCAAACGCCGTCGCC
>JAWLFT010000026.1:0-35179 GCA_041685435.1 Roseovarius sp. | reverse complement strand
GCGCCGATGATGGATTGGACCGACCGTCATTGTCGGTACCTCCATCGTCAGTTAAGTCGCCATGCTCTACTTTATACCGAGATGGTGACCGCCCCCGCTCTGGTACGGGGTGGGGCGCTGCATCTGCTGGATCATTGCGTGCAGGAGCATCCCCTCGCTTTGCAACTGGGCGGGTCGGATCCGCTCGAACTTGCGCAGGCCGCGCGTCTTGGGGCGGATGCGGGGTATGACGAGATCAATCTCAATTGCGGTTGCCCGTCGGACCGGGTGCAATCGGGCACGTTCGGGGCGGTGCTGATGACCCGAGCGGATCTGGTTGCTGAGTGTGTCGCGGCCATGCGCGACGCTGTCGATATCGACGTGACCGTGAAGTGCCGGATCGGCGTCGACGATCAGGATCCGGAGGCGGTGCTGCCCGGGTTTCTCGACCGGATCGCCGGGGCAGGATGCCGCCGCGTGATCATCCATGCGCGCAAGGCGTGGCTGCAGGGGTTGAGCCCGAAGGAGAACCGCGATGTGCCGCCGCTGGACCATGATCTGATCCTGCGGATGAAGCGGCTGTTTCCCGATCTGCATGTCTCTATCAATGGCGGGATCGGCTCACTGGACGAGGCGCAGCGCTTTCTCGATGCGGGCCTTGACGGCGTGATGATTGGGCGTGTGGCCTATCACCAGCCCGCCGATATCCTCTGCGCTGCGGATCGCCGGATCTTTGGCGCGGCCACGCCCGACACGACCGCGGAAGACGCTGTGCAGGCGATGCTGCCCTATATCGAGGCGCATCTGGCGGCAGGCGGCAAGCTGCATCAGGTCACGCGGCACATGCTGGGGCTGTTTGCCGGCCGTCCGGGGGCGCGAAACTGGCGCCGGGTGCTGTCCGAAGGGGCCACGCGCCCCGGCGCGGGGCCGGCGCTGGTCGAGGCCGCATTGGCGGAGGTCGCGGCCTTCGCCTGACGGTATTTCGCGCGCCTCAGAACTCCTGCACGCCGCCCTGTTGCCACGGTTTCACCAGATTGCCGAAGCGCGTGAACTGGTCCTCGAAGCTCAGCTCGACAGTGCCGATGGGACCGTGACGCTGCTTGCCGATGATCACCTCGGCCTTGCCGTGCAGGCGCGCCATGGCCTCTTGCCATTCGGCCATCTTGTCCATCTCGTGATCACCCGGTTTCTCGCGTTCCTTGTAATATTCCTCGCGGAACACGAACATCACCGCATCCGCGTCCTGCTCGATCGAGCCGGATTCGCGCAGGTCCGACAGTTGCGGGCGCTTGTCCTCGCGGTTCTCGACCTGACGGCTGAGCTGCGACAGCGCGATGACGGGAATGTTGAGCTCCTTGGCGATCGCCTTGAGCCCCATGGAAATCTCGCCGATCTCCTGCACCCGGTTTTCGGCCGAGCCGCGCACCAGTTGCAGGTAATCGACGATCAGCACATCGAGCCCGTGGGTCCGCTTGAGACGCCGGGCGCGCGCCGCGATCTGCGCGATCGGGATGGCGGCGGTGTCGTCGATATAGAGCGGGCAGGATTCGAGCGTCTTGGCCGCCTCGACAAAGCGCCGGAACTCTTCCTCGTCCATGTCACCCTGACGGATCTTGTGCGACGAGATCTCGGCGGCCTCGGAAAGCACGCGGCTGGCGAGCTGTTCGGCGCTCATTTCCAGCGAGAAGAACCCGACGACACCGCCATCGACCGCGCCCTCGGTGCCGTCGGGGCGCGTGCCGCGCCGGTAGGACCTGGCGATATTGAAGGCGATGTTCGTCGCCAGCGAGGTCTTGCCCATCGACGGACGCCCGGCGAGGATCAGCAGGTCGGAATTGTGCAGCCCGCCCAGCTTGGTGTCGAGATCCACCAGCCCGGTGGAGATGCCGGCCATGCCGCCCTCGCGCTGATAGGCGGCGTTGGCCACGTTGACGGCATCGGTGACCGCCTTGAGAAAGCTTTGAAACCCGGATTCGGATTTGCCCTGTTCGGCCAGCTGGTAAAGCGCCTGTTCGGCCTCGACGATCTGGTCGCCGGGTTCGCTGTCGACATGGACCCGCGCCGCCTTTCCGGCGATGTCGTGGCCGAGAGCGATCAGTTCGCGCCGGATCGCCAGATCGTAGATCATCTGCGCATAATCACGCGCGGCATAGGTCGATATGGCGGCACCGGCGAGCGTGACGAGGTAATTGGCCCCGCCCAGTTCCTTCAGCCCCTCGTCGTCTTCGAGAAAGGCGCGCAGCGTGACCGGCGAGGCCAGCGTGTTTCGGGTGATCCGCGCCGCCGCGGTCTCGAAGATCCGCGAATGCACGGGATCATAGAAATGCTGCGGGCCGATGATCTGCGCGATGCGGTCGTAGATCTCGTTATTGGTCAGGATCGCGCCAAGGATCTGCTGCTCGGCCTCGATCGAATGCGGCACGGTCTCGGCGGACTGGATCTCGGTTCCGGTGGCGTTGAAGACGCTGACCTCGTTCATCCCTGCTGTCCCCGTTATCATTTGATGCAATTTCGTCGCTTCTAAGTCAGATCGTGCCGTGGTGCCACGTGGAGCGATCTGTGCGTGACCCTGGGGATAAATGGCGGATAAGGTCGGGATCCCCAAGGGACCCGGAAGCCTGCCACTGCATCATGCGCCGACACGGATCAACACCACTACATATTGGAGGCATCTTCGATTCGTTGCAACGCCTATCCCCAGGGACCTGGCGGCAATTTATTTTCTGTTTGTGTCCTGCCACTTACGCGGATCGTGCAGGAACGCGTCGACCTTGTCGAGCGTTTCGGCGTCGAACGCGTCCTGCGCGCGGGCTTCGGCGAGCACGTCCCACCACGTGCAGAGATGATGCAGCCGCACCCCGTGGTCGGCCAGCCGCGCCTCGGTTTCCGGAAAGATGCCGTAATAGAAGATCACGGCCGTATGCCCGCAGGCTGCCCCGGTTTCGCGGATGGCATCGACGAAGCTGAGCTTGGATCCGCCATCGGTCGTCAGATCCTCGACCAGCAGCACGCGGTCACCGTCGCCCATCACGCCTTCGATCCGGGCATTGCGCCCGTAGCCTTTGGGTTTCTTGCGCACATAGCTCATCGGCAGGGCCATGCGTTCGGCCAACAGCGCGGCGAAGGGGATGCCGGCGGTCTCGCCGCCGGCGATATTGTCGAACGCCTCGAACCCGGCCTCGCGCATCACGGTCACGGTGAGGAAATCCATCAGCGTGCTGCGGATGCGGGGAAAAGAGATGAGCTTGCGGCAATCGATATAGGTGGGCGAGGGCAGCCCCGAGGCCAGCGTGAACGGATCACTCGCGTTGAAATGCACCGCACGGGTTTCCAGCAGCATTCGGGCGGTGAGGCGGGCGATCTCGGGACGATCAGGGTAGGTGGCGGGGATCATGTCGCGGTCCTTGTTGCGGGCGGCGGGCCGAAGAGTATCGGTGCCTCCGGCGGGAGTATTTTGGGAAAGATGAAGCTCAGGTCACGCGCCAGTGCAGGGCAAATCCGGGGTCGAAGACGGTGACGGGCCCGTCGCCGGTCTCAATCTTTTCAGGATAGCGGATCGCATCGCCGCGGCTGAGGGTCACGGTCGTGTCGTTGGGCGCAAGCCCGTAGAAGGCGGGGCCGTGCAGCGAGGTGAAGCCTTCGATCCGGTCTAGCGCGCCCTCGTCCTCGAAGACATGGGCAAGGATTGACAGGGTGTTGGTCGCGGTGAAGCAGCCCGCGCAGCCACAGCCGCTTTCCTTCGCGGGGTCGGCATGCGGCGCGCTGTCGGTGCCGAGGAAAAAGCGCGCATCGCCCGAGGTGGCCGCAGAGCGCAGGGCCAGCCGGTGCCGCTCGCGCTTGGCGACGGGCAGGCAGTAGTAATGCGGCCTGATCCCGCCGACGAGAATGTGGTTGCGGTTGATGACCAGATGGTGCGTGGTGATCGTCGCCGCCAGATCGCGGGGCTGGGACGTGACGTAATCCACCGCATCGCGCGTCGTGACATGTTCCATCACCACGCGCAGGCCGGGCGTGGCGCGGCGCAGAGGGTCAAGGACGCGGTCGATGAACACCGCCTCGCGGTCGAAGATGTCTACATCCGGATCGGTGACCTCGCCATGCACGCAAAGCGGCAGGCCGATCTCGGCCATCTTGTCGAGCACGCCGCGCACCCGGTCGAAATCCTGCACGCCTGAGGCGGAATTGGTGGTGGCACCTGCGGGGTAGAGCTTTACCGCCGAAATAAGGCCCTCGGCATGGGCGCCGGCGACATCGCGCGGATCGGTCTCTTCCGTCAGGTAGAGTGTCATCAGCGGGGTGAAGATCATGCCCTCGGGCAGCGCCGCGTTGATCCGGTCGCGGTACGTGCGGGCGTCATCCGAGGTGACGACCGGGGGCAAGAGATTGGGCATGATGATCGCCCGGGCGAAGTGCCGTGCTGTTTCGGGCAGGACGGCGCGCAGCATCGCGCCATCGCGCAGGTGCAGGTGCCAGTCATCGGGGCGGCGGAGAGTCAGCGTCATCGTCATGATACCCGGGCATACACAATCGTGCGGGCCAAGGCCAGAGGCCGCCGGGGGCCTTGGGGGCTTTTGGCCGGATCGGTGCACGCGCTTGACCCTGCCGCCTGCACCATGCACTGCTGAAGGCCAAAAAGCCATTGCGGAGGTCGACACGTGCAACACCCCTCATCCATCGGTGCCGTGCAGGACATGCTGGCCGGGCAGGATTACATCTGTGGGCGCGGGCTTGGCACCGTGGCCTTTCTGGCGCTCACGCTCGGGCGGCCGCTGTTTCTGGAAGGCGAGGCAGGCACCGGCAAGACCGAGATCGCCAAGGCCCTCGCCAAGGGTCTGGGGCGCCGTCTGATCCGTCTGCAATGCTATGAGGGGCTGGATACCGCGAGCGCGGTCTACGAGTGGAATTTCGCCGAACAGATGATCGCCATCCGCACCGCCGAGGCCGCCGGCGGGGTGGATCGCGGACGTCTGCGCGATGAGCTTTTCAGCGAGGAGTATCTGGTCGAGCGTCCGCTGCTGCAGGCGATGCGCCCGCAGGCCGGGGGTGCGCCGGTCCTGCTCATCGACGAGATCGACCGTACCGATGCGCCGTTCGAGGCGTTCCTGCTCGAGGCGCTGTCAGATTACCAGGTGACGATCCCGGAGCTTGGCACGATCCACGCCCCAGAGCCCCCCATCGTGATCCTGACCTCAAACCGCACGCGCGAGGTGCATGACGCGCTGAAGCGCCGGTGCCTGTATCACTGGGTCGATTACCCCGATTTCGACCGTGAGATCGAGATCCTGCGGGCGCGCGCGCCCGAGGCCTCGGACCAACTCAGCCGCGAGGTGGTGGCCTTCGTGCAGGCCTTGCGCACCGAGGATCTCTTCAAGAAACCCGGCGTGGCCGAGACCATCGACTGGGCCAAATGTCTGCTTGCGCTCGACGTGATCAGCCTGAGCCCCGAGGTCATCGCGGACACGCTGGGCGCCATCCTGAAATATCAGGACGATATCGCGAGAATGCAGGGATCGGAGGCCAAGCGCATTCTGGACGAGGTGCGCGCCGGGCTCGACACCTGACGGCCGGCGCGGGGCTCCGCCGGACAGAGCGACATCTCGAGCGACATCGGGATTGCAGCCCCCCGCCCGTGGGTGCAAGCTGGCATCGCAAACACCGACGTCGCCTGCGGGACCAGGCGTCATTTGGGAGGATAATGATGAACGACGACCAGACAGAGCCGCAACGTCAGGCGGCGCTTGACTATCACGAGTTTCCCAAACCCGGAAAACTGGAGATCCGCGCGACCAAGCCGATGGCCAATGGCCGCGATCTGGCGCGCGCCTACAGCCCCGGCGTGGCCGAGGCCTGTCTCGAGATCAAGGCTGATCCCAAGGCCGCCAGCCGCTACACCGCGCGCGGCAACCTCGTGGCGGTGGTCACCAATGGCAGCGCCGTGCTGGGGCTTGGCAATATCGGCCCGCTGGCATCCAAGCCGGTGATGGAGGGCAAGGCGGTGTTGTTCAAGAAATTCGCGGGCATCGATTGCTTCGATATCGAATTGGACGAGACCGACCCCGAGAAGTTGGCCGAGATCGTCTGCGCGCTTGGCCCCACCTTCGGGGCGATCAACCTGGAGGATATCAAGGCGCCGGACTGTTTCACCGTGGAGCGGATCTGCCGCGAGCGCATGGATATCCCGGTCTTTCACGACGACCAGCACGGCACGGCAATTGTCGTGGGGGCCGCCGCGACCAACGCGCTGCATGTCGCCGGAAAGCGCTTCGAGGATATCAAGATCGCTTCGGCGGGCGGCGGTGCGGCGGGCATCGCCTGTCTCAACATGCTGATCAAGCTGGGCGTGAAGCGCGAGAATATCTGGCTGTGCGACATTCACGGTCTGGTGTACGAGGGCCGCACTGAGGACATGAACCCCGAAAAGGCGGCCTTTGCCCAGAACAGCGACCTGCGCGCGCTTTACGAGGTGATCGCGGGTGCCGACCTGTTCCTTGGTCTGTCGGGGCCGAACGTGGTGACGCCCGACATGGTGCGCAGCATGGCCGCGTCACCGATCATCTTCGCACTGGCCAATCCCAGCCCCGAGATCATGCCCGATTTGGCGCGCGCCGCCGTGCCTGACGCGATCATCGCCACCGGGCGTTCGGACTTTCCCAATCAGGTCAACAACGTTCTGTGTTTTCCGTTCATCTTTCGCGGGGCGCTGGATGTGGGCGCGACGGAGATCAACGACGCGATGCAGATCGCCTGCGTGCGGGGCATCGCCGATCTGGCACGCGCCTCGACCAGCGCCGAGGCGGCGGCGGCCTATCGCGGCGAGCAGATGACATTCGGCCGCGATTACCTGATCCCCAAGCCCTTCGATCCGCGCTTGTCGGGCATCGTGTCCTCGGCCGTGGCGGGGGCCGCGATGGAGACCGGCGTCGCCGCGCGCCCGCTGCCCGATCTGGAGCAGTACAAGGCCGACCTCGATGCGAGCGTCTTCAAGTCCGCGCTGCTGATGCGCCCGGTGTTCGAGGCCGCGCGCAGTGCCGAACGGCGCATCGTCTTCGCCGAAGGCGAGGACGAGCGCGTGTTGCATGCCGCACAGGCGATCATCGAGGACACGACAGAGCAACCCATCCTGATCGGCCGCCCCGAGGTGATCGAGAAACGCTGTCAGAAGGCCGGCCTGCTGATCCGGCCGGAGCGCGATTTCCGCGTCGTGAACCCGGAAAACGACCCGCGATATCGGGATTACTGGCAGACTTATCACAGCATCATGGCGCGGCGCGGCGTGACACCGGATCTGGCCCGCGCCATCATGCGCACCAACACCACGGCCATCGGCGCGGTGATGGTGCATCGCGACGAGGCCGACTGCCTGATCTGCGGCACGTTCGGCGAGTTCCGATGGCACCTGAATTATGTCAATCAGGTCCTCGCGAATGAACACCATCATCCGCATGGCGCGCTGAGCATGATGATCCTGGAGGATGGTCCGCTCTTCATCGCCGATACGCATGTGCGCACCCGGCCGTCGCCGGAGGATCTGGCCGAAACCGCGATCGGTGCTGCGCGGCATGTGCGGCGCTTCGGGATCGAGCCCAAGGTGGCCTTCTGCTCGCAGTCGCAATTCGGCAATCGCACCGATGATGGCGCCGTGCGTCTTCGCGAAGCGCTCGACCTGCTGGATGCGGGCGCGCATGACTTCAGCTACGAGGGCGAGATGACCATCGATGCCGCGATCGACTCCGAGCTGCGCGCGCGGCTGCTGCCCGGCAACCGGATGGAGGGGTCGGCCAACGTGCTGATCTTCGGGCATGCGGATGCGGCCTCGGGTGTGCGCAACATCCTCAAGATGAAGGCCGGCGGGCTCGAGGTCGGGCCGATCCTGATGGGCATGGGCAACCGCGCGCATATCGTGACGCCGTCGATCACCGCGCGCGGCCTTCTGAACATGTCCGCCATCGCCGGCACGCCGGTGGCGCATTACGGATAGAATCACCCCTTTGCAGCGTAGAGTTTGCGAATTTGCGGATCCCGTACCGATTTTCCGGAAAATGCTTGCGGGCGGCGCCTTTGCAAAAATTTGCAGCCCATGGCTGAGGCTTTCTGCAAAATTCCGGCCGGAGTTGCACCGGTCGTGGATCGTGACGCTTGCCTGAGAGCGTGACCATGCCGTAACACTCTTGGCAACACCGGAGGAGGATATCATGGGATACACGGAAATCTACGCACGCTCGCTGGCCGACCCCGAAGCATTCTGGATGGAGCAGGCCGACAAGATTGACTGGGTGCAAAAGCCGTCGAAGGCGCTGTTCGAGGACAAGGCGCCGATCTACGAGTGGTTCAGCGACGGGCTGGTCAATACCTGCTGGAACGCGGTGGATCGTCATGTCGAGGCCGGGCGCGGCGCGCAGGCCGCGATCATCCATGACAGCCCCGTCACCGGCACCAAACACCGGATCAGCTATGCGCAGCTGCGCTCGCGCGTGGCGCGGCTTGCGGGTGCGTTGCGCGCCAAGGGTGTCGAAAAGGGCGATCGGGTGATCATCTACATGCCGATGGTGCCCGAGGCGCTCGAGGCGATGCTGGCCTGCGGGCGGATCGGAGCCGTTCATTCGGTGGTGTTCGGCGGCTTCGCCGCGCATGAACTGGCGGTGCGCATCGACGACTGCAGGCCCAAGGCGGTCATCGCCGCCTCCTGCGGGATCGAGCCGGGGCGCGTGGTGCATTACAAACCGCTGATCGACGGCGCGATCGAACAGGCCACGCACAAGCCCGAGTTCTGCGTGATCTTCCAGCGCGAGGAAGAGGTCGCCAACCTGATCGAGGGGCGCGATGTCGACTGGCATGCCTGCCAGTACGGCGTGGAGCCCGCCGACTGTGTCCCGGTCGAGGGCAATCACCCGGCCTATATCCTGTACACCTCGGGAACGACCGGATCGCCCAAGGGTGTCGTGCGGCACACCGCCGGGCATCTCGTCGCGCTCAACTGGACGATGAAGAACATCTACAATGTCGATCCCGGAGAGGTGTTCTGGGCCGCCTCCGATGTGGGCTGGGTCGTCGGGCACAGCTATATCTGTTACGGTCCGCTCATTCACGGCAACACCACCGTGGTGTTCGAGGGCAAGCCCGTGGGCACGCCCGATGCGGGCACCTTCTGGCGCGTGATTTCCGAGCATGACGTGCGCAGCTTCTTCACGGCGCCGACGGCGATGCGCGCGATCAAGCGCGAGGATCCCGAGGCGAAAGAGCTGCAGAAATACGACATTTCCAGGCTGCGTGCGCTTTATCTTGCCGGCGAACGCGCCGATCCCGATACGATCAACTGGGCAGCCGAAAAGATGGGCGTGCCGGTCTACGATCACTGGTGGCAGACCGAAACCGGATGGACCATCGCTGGCAACCCCGCCGGGATCGAGCCGCTGCCGGTCAAGGTCGGCTCGCCCACCGTGGCGATGCCGGGCTATGATGTGCGCATCCTCGACGAGGGCGGGCACGAGGTGCCGCCCGGCACACTCGGCGCGATCGCGATCAAGCTGCCGCTGCCGCCCGGCACGCTGCCGACGCTCTGGAATGCCGAGGATCGGTTTCGCAAATCCTATCTCGACACATTCCCCGGCTACTACGAGACCGGCGATGCGGGCATGAAGGACGCCGACGGCTATCTGTGGATCATGGCGCGCACCGATGACGTGATCAACGTGGCCGGCCACCGCCTGTCGACGGGCGCGATGGAAGAGGTGCTCGCCAACCACCCGGACGTGGCCGAATGCGCCGTGATCGGGGTGAGCGATGCCCTCAAGGGTCAGGCCCCCGTGGGATTCCTGTGCCTGACCAAGGGCGTCAACCGCCCGCATGACGAGATCACAGCGGAATGCGTGCGCCTTGTCCGCGACCAGATCGGGCCGGTGGCGGCGTTCAAGCAGGCGGTCGTGGTGGACCGGCTGCCAAAGACCCGGTCAGGCAAGATCCTGCGTGCCATCATGGTCAAGGTGGCGGATGGCGAGGTCGTCAAGACACCCGCGACCATCGACGATCCCGCCATCCTCGACGAGATAAGAATCGCCCTGCAAACCGTTGGTCTGGCAAAGTAAAGCGTTCATCCGGTTCCTGCCGCCGATGGTGGGAGCCGGGTGGCCGTGTCACGCTGGATGGCGAAAAAAGGCGCTGTCCGGCGCGACTCACTCACGACATCGCACCGGACAGCAGACAAGCCAAATGTGCCGATTGGGGAAACGCCCGGCACTGGCTCTGCATGTTTCGCGGCGCGAGGCTAAATGGTTACACGGGAGAAATAACTTGGATCACCCCGAACCGCGAAACACTCTCCGTTCATAGACGATTGCCAAGGGCCGTGCTGTGATGCACATCACACGAACGCCAGAAAAGGGCGCAGGAATGAAGTCGAAGCTCGGCTCGAGCCTCCGGGCGCTGCTTGATCAGCACGGGCGCAGCACCGCCTTCGAGGACGGCGCCACCATCTATGCGGCCGGGGCGGATGGAACCACCATGATGCTGATCATCGCCGGGCGTGTCGAGATCAGCCGCAACACCGCCGATGGGCGACGCGTCATCCTGACCCATCTGGGACCAGGGGACGTGCTGGGCGAACTCGCCGCGCTGGATGGGGGCGCGCGCAGCGCGGATGCCTTCGCGGTCACACGGGTGCACGGCCGGGTGCTGACCCGCGACCGTGTGCTGGGTCTTCTGCGGGAAGCCCCCGATGCGGCACTCGATACGATTGGGCTGTTGTGCAAGAGGTTACGCGACACGTCTGGCATGTATACCGCCCATATGCTGGCGGATGGGCAGACGCGGCTGGCCCGGCTTCTGTTGCGTCTGGCCGAAAAATGGGGCGAGACGTTGCCCGATGGTCGATTGCAGATGGCCGAGCGGTTTTCGCAATCCGAACTGGGCGATCTGGTGGGCCTCACGCGGGAAAGCGTCAATCGCAACATGCGTGACTGGGAACAGGTGGGTCTGATAGAGCGACGCGGGCGCGGCATGATCCTCTGCGATCCCGCGCGCCTTGCGCAAGCAGCGGAGATGACGGAATGAAACGGGTATGGCTGGTTCTTCTCTGGCTCGCATGCGGGCCGGTGCTGGCGCAGGAGGGCGCGATGCGGGACTACCCCACACCTCCACTGGAAAAATGGCGGTATTTCAGCGATCAGGTCATGGGCGGCGTGTCGCAAGGCGGCGCCCGCATCGAGGGGCCCGCCGATGCGCGATACCTGCGCCTGACGGGCGAGGTCAGCACCGAAAACAGGGGCGGGTTCCTCCAGGTGCGCGGCGATCTGGAGCAGCCCCTTCCCGAAGAGGCGCAGGGCGTCGTGATCGAGCTGCGTGGCAACGGCGAGGGCTATTTCCTTCATCTGAGGACACGCGGGACGGTGCTGCCGTGGCAGTATTATCAGGCACCGATCCCGAGCGGGTCGGACTGGCAGCGGGTGCGCGTACCGTTTTCGGCCTTCGAGCGATCTGGTGCCCTGCTGCGTGCCGTGCCACGACCGGAAACCGTCACCAGCCTTGCCGCTGTCGCTTACGGGCGCGATCACAGCGCCGATCTGTCCTTTCGGTGGGTCGGGATCTATTGATCTGGCTTCGACAATCATGGCTCAAGGCTAATCCAGCCTGCCTTGCCTCAGGTAAACTGCTCGCGCAGCAGACGTTCTTCCAGCCCGTGACCGGGATCAAAGAGGATGCGATGCGCGATCCGTGTCTCTGACCGGACTTCGAGCCAGATCACGCTTTCGACCCAACGGCTGTCGGCATCGGCCATGACCGGGCGCTTGTCGGGCTCGATCACGTCGAACCGCACCGTGGCCGTCTTCGGGACAAGTGCCCCGCGCCACCGTCTGGGGCGAAATGCCGCTACCGCCGTGAGCGCAAGGACATCGGAGCCGATCGGCAGGATTGGCCCGTGTGCGCTGTAATTATAGGCGGTCGAGCCGGCGGGCGTGGCGACCAGCGCGCCATCACAGACCAGTTCTTCCAGGCGCAGCCGTCCGTCGATGCTGATCCGCAGCTTGGCCGCCTGCGGACCCGCGCGCAGCAAGGACACCTCGTTGATCGCAAGCGCCTCGTGCATCTTGCCATCACGGGATTGTGCATGCATTTTCAAAGGGTTGATGACCTCTTCCTCGGCCACGGCGAGACGGTCGGGCAGGTCGGTTTCGCTGTATTCGTTCATGAGGAAGCCGACCGTGCCCCGGTTCATGCCATAGACCGGCGTGTTCAGCGATTGGGTTCGGTGCATCGTGTGCAGCATGAAGCCGTCACCCCCTAGGGCCACGATCACGTCCGCCTCGTCTTCCGGCACATTGCCGAACCGCGCTGCCAGTGCGGCACGGGCGGTTTGTGCGACGGGCATATCGCTTGCGGCGAATGCGATCTTGCGGTTCATGTGGCGGATCCTGTCACCAAGATAGGCTGCGTCGGCCCGGATCGAACCACAATTCCTGCCCCGAGACCAGCCATGCCGGTCGTGCCGGCGAATTCGTCGCTTTACAATCTTTCCCTGAGACCGATTTTGAGATAAACGTCGTGCAATCCGATTAATGCAGGAGTTGTCTCATGCCACATGATGGAAATCAGTCTCTGGTCTCTCAGGACTTTTTCACCGAAGGTCTCGCATTGCGAGATCCCGATATCGCGGGGGCCATCCGGCAGGAGCTTGGGCGCCAGCGCAACGAGATCGAGCTGATTGCCAGCGAGAACATCACCTCGGCCGCGGTGATGGAGGCGCAAGGCAGCGTCATGACCAACAAATACGCCGAAGGCTATCCCGGTCGGCGCTATTACGGGGGGTGCCAGTATGTTGATATCGCCGAGAATATCGCGATCGAGCGAGCGTGCAAGCTGTTCAATTGCGAGTTTGCAAACGTGCAGCCCAACTCCGGCAGCCAGGCCAATCAGGGTGTCTTCACGGCGCTGCTGACCCCCGGCGACACCATCCTCGGGATGAGCCTCGATGCGGGCGGGCACCTCACGCATGGCGCGGCGCCCAATCAGTCGGGCAAATGGTTCAACGCCGTACAGTACGGCGTGCGGCGCGAGGACAACCTGATCGATTACGAGCAGGTCGAGACGCTCGCGACGGAACACAGGCCGAAGATGATCATCGCCGGCGGCTCGGCCATTCCGCGCCAGATCGATTTTGCCCGCATGCGGGAAATCGCCGACAGTGTCGGCGCGTATCTCCTTGTGGACATGGCACATTTCGCCGGCCTTGTCGCGGCGGACGAGTATCCGTCGCCGTTCCCGCATGCCCATGTCGCGACCACCACGACCCACAAGACGCTGCGCGGACCGCGGGGCGGGATGATCCTGACCGATGACGCGGCACTGGCCAAGAAGTTCAACTCGGCGATCTTCCCGGGCATTCAGGGCGGGCCGCTGATGCATGTGATCGCGGCCAAGGCGGTGGCGTTCGGCGAGGCGCTGCGACCCGAATTCAAGACGTATACTCAACAGGTTATCCAGAACGCACAGGCGCTTTCGGATCAGTTGATCAAGGGCGGGCTGGACACGGTCACGCATGGCACGGACACGCATGTGCTGCTGGTCGATCTGCGGCCCAAGGGCGTGAAAGGCAACGCGACCGAGAAGGCCCTGGGGCGCGCGCACATCACCTGCAACAAGAACGGCGTGCCCTTCGATCCGGAAAAGCCGACTGTTACCAGTGGCATACGGCTTGGCTCGCCGGCGGCCACGACACGCGGCTTCGCCGAGGCGGAGTTCCGCCAGATCGCCGACTGGATCGTCGAAGTGGTCGACGGGCTTGCCGCGAACGGCGAGGAGAAGAACGACGCGGTCGAATCCAAGGTCCGGGCCGAGGTCGAAACCCTTTGCGAACGGTTCCCGATCTATCCCAACCTCTGATCCCTGCACGGTCCCACCCCCTGCGCGGCTTGAACGCTGCGCGGGGGATTTCTATTGAAAACAAGTGCTTGACAGGCGCCTTAAAGAAAGCCGCGCCAGATCAGCACCGCATGGAGCAGCGCGGCAAGAACCAGCAGCCGGAACACGATGAGGCCGGTAAGACGCAGCAGGGCGGTCTTGCGCTCTTCCTTTGGGTCGATGGTGTCAAGATAGGCGTTCAGATCGGACAATGCCTTGTAGACGCTCGATAAATCAAGGACGCGGGCCAATTTCGGATGCGCCATCCAGTCCTGCGCCCCGAGGATCGTGGCCGCAGCGCGGCGGTGACGGCGGGGCAGGCGCGGCGCGGCGCGATGAAGCTGGCGTTCGAGCGTTGCGCCGCGCACCCGCAGCTTGTCCGACAGCGCCGTCTGAAGCCGCATGACACGCGATTGAAAAACACTGGGATCAATCATTTGCGATGCTTTCCTCATGCATTGACAGTTCACGCATTGCCCGTGCCCGCAGGGCTGGTCACCGGCTGTGCGGCACGGTATATCTCAGCCCATGTTGAATTGCATCCAACACGGTGGGCGCACGGATCGTCCGGGACTGGTGATCGTGCATGGTCTTTATGGCTCGGCGCGGAATTGGGGCGTGATCGCGAAGCGCCTGTCGGAGACCCGTCACGTGGTCGCCGTGGACATGCGCAACCATGGGTCAAGCCCTTGGTTTGAAACACATTCCTATGCCGATCAGGCCGGCGATCTGGCCGAAGTGATCGAGGGTCTAAACGGACCTTGTGATGTGCTGGGGCATTCGATGGGGGGCAAGGCGGCGATGGTGCTGGCGCTGACGCGGCCAGAGCTTGTCAACCGGTTGATCGTGGCAGATATCGCGCCTGTACCCTATGAAAACAACCAGATACAGTATATCGAGGCGATGAAATCGGTCGATCTGTCGACGATCAGCAAACGCTCCGATGCCGCGGAGCAGTTGTTGGAGAAGATCGACAATCCCGATCTTGCGCCGTTCTTTCTGCAATCTCTGGATGTCCGGGACAAACGCTGGCTTCTCAATCTCGACACGCTGGCCCGCGAGATGCCGAAGATCCTGGGGTTCCCTGATATATCAGGGACCTACGATGGGAAGGTGATGTTTCTTGCCGGCGCGGAATCGGACTATATCCGGCCCGAATACCGCAGCCGGATCACGACGCTGTTCCCGCGCGCGCAGTTTGCCAAGATCCCCGGCGCGGGGCATTGGCTGCATGCCGAGAAGCCGCGCGAGTTCGAGGCGGCGGTGCGCCACTGGCTGGACAGCTAGCGCGTACAGGGTGTGCCACGCGTACGCGGCTTGTGTACGCACGGAATCCGTGTCCGGCCAGACCCTTCAAGACGATGCTTGAACCCTGAAAGGCCGCATGGTCAACTAAATATAAACGATTTGCGTGGATGGTTGTCGGCATGCGTTGATGCAGCCCGGCGTGAGAGGGGTGAGAGGGATGGATCTCGGGATTCGGGACGAGACGCGCGCGCTGCTGGAGCGGGTCGCGACAATGGTGCGCGACGAGATCATGCCGATGGAGGCCGAGTATCACGCGGAGATCGGCAAGGGTGATCGCTGGGAGTATACCCCGCGGCAGGCCGAGATCCTCGAAGGGCTGAAGGCGCGGGCCAGGGCCGAGGGTCTGTGGAATTTCTGGCTGACCGACAGCGCGCGGGGGCAGGGCCTGAGTACGGTCGAATATGCCTATCTGGCCGAGGAGATGGGGCGCACGCCGATGGCCGCCGAGGTGTTCAACTGCAACGCGCCCGATACCGGCAACATGGAGGTGGTCGAACGTTACGGGACCGCCGCGATGAAGGAGCGCTGGCTGGCGCCGCTGCTGGAGGGCGACATTCGCAGCGCCTACCTGATGACGGAGCCGGACGTGGCCAGCTCGGACGCCACCAACATCGCCATGTCCTGCGAGCGCGAGGGCGATGAGTATGTGCTCAATGGCGAGAAATGGTGGGCCACGGGTGCGGGCGATCCGCGCTGTGCCGTCTACATCGTCATGGTCAAGACCGGCGGGGACGACCGGCCGAGGCATCAGCGCCATTCGATGATCGTGGTGCCAGCAGATGTACCCGGCATCGAGAAGCTGCGCCCGATGCAGGTTTATGGCCATGACGACGCGCCGCACGGGCATATGCATTTCCGGTTTTCGGATGTGCGCGTCCCGGTGGAAAACATGCTGCTGGGCGAGGGGCGCGGATTCGAGATCGCGCAAGGCCGGCTGGGGCCGGGGCGCATTCACCATTGCATGCGCGCCATCGGTCAGGCCGAGGCGGCGCTGGAGATGATGTGCAAACGCAGCCTCGCGCGCGAGGCCTTCGGCAAGCCGCTGGCGCAGCTTGGAGCGAATTACGACATCATCGCCGAATGCCGCATGGAGATCGAGCAGGCGCGGCTTTTGTGCCTCAAGGCGGCGTGGATGATGGATCGCGGCGATGCGCGGGCGGCGGCGCCATGGATCAGCCAGATCAAGGTGGCAGCCCCCCGCGTGGCGTTGAAGGTGATCGACGAGGCGGTGCAGATGTTCGGGGCGCAGGGAATCTCACAGGATGTTCCGCTGGCCGCGATGTGGACGCATGTGCGCACCTTGCGGCTGGCCGACGGGC
The DNA here is from genome assembly GCA_041685435.1 of Roseovarius sp. Lineage (GTDB taxonomy): Bacteria > Pseudomonadota > Alphaproteobacteria > Rhodobacterales > Rhodobacteraceae > Roseovarius. Next base: position 18,683 of record JAWLFT010000026.1, on the reverse strand, counting down.
CGGACGCGGTGCACCGCCGGCAGGTCGCGCGCGCCGAATTGCGGAAGTACACGCAGGAAAAGGTGTGACAGGGTCCCGGAGGGGTCAGGCTATGGCCCCGGCGCGGGACGCGGCCACAGGCCGCAGCGTCATCGCCTGTCCGCTCCCCGGACAGGCGATCTGTTCAAGCTGGCGCATCGAGCGCGGCTTTTTCGGTATCGCAGGGCTAAAGAGCGCTGAATGAATGACCGGCGGTCGGCCGCCCGCGGACAGGCGGTGGCGCTGCTTTCCAAGACCTCCGCGGTACCCAAGGCGCGGTACGCGCGGCAAGCTACTGCAGATCCGCGAAGGCGGTCTGCATCCGCGCCACGGCCTCTGCGAGGCGGGTGCGGGGCGTGGCGAGGTTGAAGCGCAGGAAGCTCTCGCCGCCGGTGCCGAAAGACGCGCCCACGGAGGGGACGAGGCGCGCATCTTCGTGCACCCGGCGAAGCACCTCTTCCATGTCCATTCCGGTTCCGGTGAAATCGACCCATGCGAGATATGTCGATTGCATAGGCATCGCCGCGAGTCCGGGGATCCGTGCCATGCCATCGAGAAAAAGCCGGTGATTGCCGTCGAGATAGGCGACCAGCGCGTCGACCCAGGCCGCGCCACGTGGCGAGTAGGCGGCGCGTGTCAACTCGACGCCGAGAAGATTGGGCTGGGTCTGGTGTACCAGAAGCGCCTGACGGAAGCGCGTGCGCAGATCGGCGTCCGGAATGGTGACCGTCCCCAGCCGCGCGCCGGCGGTGTTGAAGGTTTTGGACGCGGCCGTGAGCATGAAGCAGCGATCCGCGGCCTCGGGCGCCGCCTTGAGAAAGGACGTGAATGTCTGGCCGGGAAAAATCAGGTCATGGTGGATTTCGTCGGAGACCATGAGCAGGTCGTGACGGGTGCAGACTTCGGCCAGCTGGCGCAATTCGTCGGGGGTCCAGATGCGGCCGGCGGGGTTGTGCGGGGAGGACACAAGCATCATCCGTTCGCGGCCGGTGAGCCCCGCCTCGAGCGCGTCGAGATCCAGGTGGTAGACATCGTTCTCGATGACGAGCGGCACCTCGTGCACGACGCGGTCGGCCAGTTCGATCTTGTGTGTGAACTCGTGGTAGACCGGGGTGAAGATGATCACCTCGTCGCCGGGATCGGTAAAGGTCTCGAGGATCAGCGCGATGGCGTGGCCGAGCCCCGCCGTGCTGGACATATGGCTTGGATCCGCGTCCCACCCGTGGCGTTCCTTCATCCACCACGCGACCGCCTCGTTCATGTCATCATCGCCCGGGAAATACCCGTAATTGGCGCGCTCCATGAGGCACCGCACCGCGTCCTGCAGGACATCGGCCGCGCGGAAATCCATGTCGGCGACCCACATCGGAATGCCGTCTTCGGGGGACACGCCACCATAGGCCTCCATCCGGTCCCATTTGGTGCTTCCGGTGCCGCGGCGGTCGATGATCTCGTCGAAATTCATGGTCGTCTCCCCAACTCGTGTTCGCGGCGCAGGCTAGACGAATGCGCATCGGGTGCAAGGCCGGTTCAAGAGCGTCGCAAGGGCGTTGCGGAGCGCGCGGCGATGACCTAGATCACACGGCATGAAACGTCCGATCCTGATCCATCCCGACCCGCGTCTGAAGAAGGTCTGCGCGCCCGTGCCCGATCTCGGGGACGAGCTGCGCAAACTGGCCGATGACATGCTCGAGACCATGTATGACGCGCCCGGCATCGGGCTGGCGGCGCCGCAGGTGGGGGTGGCCAAGCGGCTGATCGTGCTGGATTGCGTCAAGGACGAGGGGGCCGCGCCGCGCCCGCTGGTGATGTTCAACCCCGAGGTGGTCGCCGCCTCGGACGAGGTGAGCGTCTACGAGGAAGGCTGCCTGTCGATCCCCGAGCATTATGCCGAGATCACCCGGCCCGACGCCGTCGATGTGACCTGGATCGATCGGGATGGAAACGCGCGGCGCGAGAGTTTCGACGGGCTGTGGGCCACCTGCGTGCAACACGAGATCGACCATCTGAACGGCAAGCTGTTCATCGATTATCTCGGGGCGATGCGCCGGCAGATGATCACCCGCAAGATGCAGAAGCTCAAACGCGAGCAGGCGCGCGCGGGCGCGTGATCCTGGGATGCGCGCTGTGCTGACATCCGTGCGCGTGGCGCGGGTGGCTTTGAGTATTTATGGAAAGATGAAAGGGTGGCGATGCGCGTGATCTTCATGGGGACGCCGGACTTTTCGGTGCCGGTGCTGGAGGCCGTGATCGCGGCGGGCCATGAGGTGGCGGCGGTCTATTGCCAGCCGCCGCGGCCGGCGGGGCGGGGCAAGCGCGACCGACCGAGCCCGGTGCAGGCGCGGGCCGAGGCGCTGGGCCTGCCGGTGCGCCATCCGCCGAGCCTGCGGGACGCGGACGCGCAGGCGGCGTTCACCCGATTGCAGGCCGATGTGGCGGTGGTCGTGGCCTACGGTCTGATCCTGCCGAAGGCCGTGCTCGACGCGCCCAAGGCGGGCTGTCTGAACATTCATGCCAGCCTTTTGCCGCGCTGGCGGGGGGCTGCTCCGATCCAGCGCGCGATCTTGGCGGGCGATGCCGAGACCGGCGTGTGCCTCATGCGGATGGAGCCGGGGCTCGATACCGGGCCGGTGCTGTTGCGCGAGGCCACGGCGATCGGCGCCGGGGAGACCTGTGGCAGCCTGCATGACCGGTTGTCGGTGATGGGGGCGCGGCTGATCGTCGAGGCGCTGGCGCGGCTGGACAGCCTGGTGCCCGAGCCGCAGCCTGAGGTTGGCGTGACGTATGCCGACAAGATCGACAAGGCCGAGGCGCGGGTAGACTGGGGCCAGCCGGCCGATCGTGTGGACCGGCAGATCCGGGCGCTGTCGCCGATGCCGGGGGCGTGGTGCATGGCCGCAGGCGAGCGTTTGAAACTGCTCGGCTCGGAACTGGTGGACGCGCCGGGCGCACCGGACGCACCGGGCGCGCCGGGCGAGATCCTCGACGAGGCGCTGACGGTCGCCTGCGGGCGGGGCGCGGTGCGGATCCTGCGCTTGCAGCGCGCGGGGCGCGGGGCGCAGGACGCACGCGACGTTCTGCGCGGCATGGCGCTGCCCAAGGGGATGCGGCTGGGGTGAGCGCGTGTCGGGGGGGAGGAGTCAGCGGGACCGACCGGGCTTGAAGGGCGCCATGCCGGCGCGGGCGAGGGCGTCGGCGCGTTCGTTTTCGGGATGGCCGGCATGGCCCTTGACCCATTCCCAGGTGACGTCGTGGCGGTTCTGGGCGGCGTCGAGACGCTGCCAGAGTTCGACATTCTTCACGGGTTTTTTCGCCGAGGTCTTCCAGCCGTTGCGTTTCCAGCCGTGGATCCAGCCGGTGACGCCGTTCTTCACGTAGGCGCTGTCGGTGATGATGGTGATGGCCGACGGTTTGGTGAGGGCTTCGAGCGCGCTTATGGCCGCCATCAGCTCCATCCGGTTGTTGGTGGTCGCGGCCTCGCCGCCCGACAGCTCGCGTTCCTTGAGGATCTTGTCGCCCTCGACCGCGTGCATCAGCACCCCCCAGCCGCCGGGGCCGGGATTGCCCGAGCAAGCCCCGTCGGTATAAGCGACGAGCCCCGGCATCAGGCCAGCACCCCCACGGCGAGGCAGGCGATCACGATGGCCGTCAGCAGGCTGCGCAGCGACATCCACCAGCCGGGGGCGAGACCGTGGCGCGCGAAGTGCCAGTCGAGTGCCAGCAGCCCTGCGAAGCCGAAGATCAGGTTCAGCGCCGCCGAGGTCGGCCCACCGCCGGTCATGAAGAACGCCCAGAGCGCCGGGATCACCGACAGCGCGTAGCCGGTGGTGGCAAGCCGACCCGTCGCCGTCGCGGCAAAGCCCCAGAGCACGCCGGACATGAACGACAGGATCACCGCGCCGTAGAAGATCATGACATAAGGCCCGGCAAAACGCGGGCCGATGGTCTGCGCGGTCCAGAGCCCGAGATCGGGCAAAAGCACCGTCAGCGCCCCCCAGAGAAACGGGAGAAGCCCGGCAAGGCCCAGGGTCAGCGGGGCGCGGGGGATGGTCTGGAACATGCGGTGTCGGGCCCTGTTGCAGGGGTGGTTTCTGGGTGTGCTGGACAGCGATACGTCAGGCCGGTTCGCGCAAGGCCCGCGGCACCTTGAATTCAACATTCTCGGTGGCGGTCTCGACCGTCTCTATGGTGACGTCATGGCGGGCGCGAACCGCGTCGATCACCTCGGTCACCAGCACCTCGGGGGCCGAGGCGCCGGCGGTGACGCCCAGCGCGCGCACCCCGTCGAGGGCGCGCCAGTCGATGTCGCCGGCGCGTTGCACGAGCTGGGCATAGGGGCATCCCGCGCGCGCGCCGACCTCGACGAGGCGCTTGGAGTTCGACGAGTTGGGCGCGCCGACGACCAGCAGCGCCTCGATCTTCGGGGCCATCGCCTTGACCGCCTCCTGCCGGTTGGTGGTGGCGTAGCAGATGTCCTCCTTGCGGGGGCCGACGATGGCGGGAAAGCGCGCGGTGAGGGTCGCGACGATCTCGGCCGTGTCGTCGACCGAGAGCGTGGTCTGGGTGACGAAGGCCAGTCTTTCGGGGTCGCGCACGGCCAGCGTGGCGACATCGGCGACGGTTTCCACCAGCAGCACCTCGCCGGCCGGCAGCTGGCCCATGGTGCCGATGGTCTCGGGGTGGCCGGCATGGCCGATCATCACGATCTGCAGGCCGGCCTCGTTGTGACGTTCGGCTTCGACATGGACCTTGCTGACCAGCGGGCAGGTGGCATCGACATAGAGCATCTCGCGCGCGGCGGCCGCGGCGGGGACCGCCTTGGGCACGCCATGCGCCGAGAAGATCACCGGGCGGTCGGTCGGGCAGTCGTCGAGCTCCTCGACGAAGACCGCCCCCTTGGCGCGCAGATCCTCGACCACGTATCTGTTATGGACGATCTCGTGGCGCACATAGACGGGCGCGCCGTATTTTTCGAGCGCCATTTCCACGATCTTGATGGCGCGGTCGACACCGGCGCAAAAGCCGCGCGGGGCCGCGAGATAGAGGGTGAGGGGGGGCTTGGTCATGGCGCGTCTCCTTCTCGTCAAGAGGTAAGCCAGACAGCGTGCGGCGTAAAGGGAGGCTGTGCGGAATGCCTGCCGTGCGGATCAGCCCATGGCCTGCGCCGTGATCCAGCCGAGCACCGCGTAACGGCCGGTCTTGGCGAGGGTCACGAGGACCAGAAACACCCAGACCGGGGTGCGCATGATGCCGGCGACGACGGTGAACGCGTCGCCCAGCGGCGCCCAGCTGAGCAGCAGGGTCCAGACGCCCCAGCGGGCATACCAGCGCTGCGCGCGGGCCAGCTGGGCGGCGTTGACCGGGAACCAGCGGCGGGTGCGGAAGCGTTCGATGCCGCGCCCCATCACGTAATTGACCACCGCGCCAAGCGTGTTGCCGATGCTGGCCACCGCGATGATCGCCCCGAGGGGAATTGATCCTGCGAGCTGCAGGCCCACGAAGAGAACTTCTGACTGGAAGGGCAGGAGGGTCGCCGCGCCGAAGGCGACGGCGAACAGCCCGGCGAGTTGCCCGATCACGGCCAGTTCCGAACCGCCCATCCGCGCGGCCCTTACCCTGTCGGCTGCCCGCGCGGCATCTCGGGGTCATTCCTGCGTGGCATAGGCCTCGCGGTTTTCGCTGGACGTGTCGCGGGGTGGGCGGCCGATAACTTCCTTGAGGTCGGCAAGCTCGATGTAGTTGTCGGCCTGACGGCGCAGCTCGTCCGAGATCATCGGCGGCTGGCTGCGGATCGTCGAGACGACCGAGACGCGCACGCCCTGACGCTGAAGGCTTTCCACCAGCGGGCGGAAATCGCCGTCGCCGGAGAACAGCACGGCGTGATCGATGCGCTGGGCGAGTTCCATCGCGTCGACGGCCAGCTCTATGTCCATGTTGCCCTTGACCTTGCGACGGCCCTGGCTGTCGGTGTATTCCTTGGCGGTCTTGGTCACCATGGAATAGCCGTTGTAATGCAGCCAGTCGACCAGCGGCCGGATCGGCGAATATTCGTCATTGTCGAGCAGCGCGGTGTAGTAGAATGCCCGCAACAATTTGCCGCGACGCATGAATTCCGAGCGCAACAGCTTGTAGTCGATGTCGAACCCGAGGGCCTTTCCGGCCGCGTAGAGGTTTGATCCGTCGATGAACAGGGCGAGCCTGTCGTCTTTGTAAAACATTATCCAATGCCTTTCTGTTCGATGTTGCCACGCCCTTGTGTGAGTGAGAAATGGGTGTGACAGGGTGGCAACAATTTTGTGACGAGGTAGGGTGTTCGAAACGCCGAGACAAGGGCATTTGGTAACACAAACGGGTGGAATATCCATGACGTGGGATCAACTTTGCTTGATTGCAATCGGAGCGAATGTGGCTTCCCGCAAGGGTTGTCCTGCGCGGACCGTTGGCGCCGCGTTGCAGCATCTCGACGGTGGTCCGGGGCGTGTAGCGGCGGCGAGCCGGCTGTACCGGACGCCGGCCTTTCCGCCCGGAGCCGGGCCGGATTTCGTCAATGCCGCGGCCGCGCTGTGGTTGCCGGGGGATGCGGCGTCCATTCTGGCGCGACTGCACGAGATAGAGGCGGATTTCGGGCGTGCGCGCACTGTAAGATGGGGGCAGCGCACGCTTGACCTCGATCTGATCGCCATCGGCGACGCGGTTCTGCCCGATCCGGACACGTTCCGGCAGTGGCAGGGCCTGGATCCCGCCGCGCAGCGCCAGCAGACCCCCGAGCAGCTGATCCTGCCGCATCCACGGATGCAGGACCGGGCCTTCGTGCTGGTGCCGCTGGCCGAGATCATGAGCGGAATCGCGCCGGACTGGCGTCATCCGGTGCTTGGGCGCAGCGTGCAGGAGATGCTGGAGGCGCTGCCGCACGCAGAGATCGACGCGGTTCGGCCCATCTGATTCGCCCTTGTAAATCACGCCGTCCTCTAATAGGTACCGCACTTCACATCAGATTATCCGCCGGAGGTGGCATGGCGCGCGTTACAACCGAAGACTGCGTAGACAAGGTTCCGAATCGTTTCGAGCTGGTCCTGCTCGCGGCGCATCGCGCCCGCGAAATCGCGTCGGGATCGCCGCTGACGGTCGATGCGGACAATGACAAGAACCCGGTGATCGCCCTGCGCGAAGTGGCCGAAGAGACGCAATCCGCCGACGAGCTGCGCGAGCGTCTGATCCAGTCGAACCAGTCGCAGATCGAGGTGGACGAGCCGGAAGAGGATTCCATGGCGCTGCTGATGGGTGGCGAGGCCGACAAGCCCGAGCCCGACGACATGTCCGAGGAAAAGCTGTTGCGCGCCCTCATGGAAGCCCAGGGACAGGGCTAGACATCAGGGCCAGTCCGATCCCGGCCGCGTGACACGGGGCCGGGAAGCGGGGCGCATGGAATGATCGCTGTTGACGACCTCATCGCATTGGTGCGCCAGTACAATCCGCGCACGGACGAGGCGCTTATCCGGCGTGCCTACGAGTTCGGCCGGACCATGCACGAGGGCCAGCAGCGCCATTCCGGCGAGCCGTATTTCACGCATCCCGTCGCCGTGGCCGCGATCCTGACCGAACAACAGCTCGATGACGCGACGATCATCACGGCTCTGCTGCACGACACGATCGAGGATACCAAGGCGTCCTACCGGATCGTCGAGGAGAAGTTCGGGAGCGAGGTGGCCGATCTGGTCGACGGCGTCACCAAGCTGACCAACCTGCAGCTGTCCAATTCCGAGACCAAGCAGGCCGAGAATTTCCGCAAGCTGCTGATGGCGATGTCCAAGGATCTGCGGGTGATCCTCGTGAAGCTCGGCGACCGGCTGCACAACATGCGCACCATCAAGGCGATGCGCCCCGAAAAGCAGGCCCAGAAGGCGCGCGAGACGATGGATATCTACGCGCCGCTCGCGGGCCGCATGGGCATGCAGTGGATGCGCGAGGAGCTGGAGGATCTGGCCTTTCGCGTCCTCAACCCCGAGGCGCGGGCGAGCATCATCCGCCGCTTCATCACGCTGCAGCGCGAGACCGGCGATGTCGTCGAACGCATCACCGGCGACATGCGCCGCGAGTTCGAAAAGGCCGGCATCGAGGCCGACGTGTTCGGCCGCGCCAAGAAGCCGCATTCGATCTGGCGCAAGATGGAAGAAAAGGAGATGGGCTTTTCGCGGCTGTCGGATATCTACGGCTTTCGCGTGATCACCCGCTCCGAGGAGGATTGCTACCGGGCGCTCGGGGCGATCCACCAGCGCTGGCGCGCCGTGCCGGGGCGGTTCAAGGATTACATCAGCCAGCCGAAATCGAATGGCTACCGCTCGATCCACACCACGGTGTCGGGCCGCGACGGCAAGCGCGTGGAGGTGCAGATCCGCACGCAGGCCATGCACGAGGTCGCCGAGACCGGCGTCGCTGCACACTGGTCCTACCGCGACGGGGTGCGGGTCGAGAATCCGTTTGCCGTCGATCCCGCGAAATGGCTGTCGAGCGTCACCGAACAGTTCGACGCCGAGGAGGATCACGAGGATTTCCTCGAGGCCGTCAAACTGGAGATGTATGCCGACAAGGTGTTCTGCTTCACCCCCAAGGGCGACGTCATCAAGCTGCCGCGCGGGGCGACGCCGATCGATTTTGCCTATGCGATCCACACCCGGATTGGCCATGCCTGCGTCGGCGCCAAGATCGACGGCATGCGCGTGCCGCTCTGGACGCGGGTCAAGAACGGCCAGTCGGTCGAGGTGATCACCGCCGACGGGCAGACGCCGCAGGCCACATGGCTTGATATCGCCACGACCGGCAAGGCGCGCGCCGCCATCCGCCGCGCGCTGCGCGAGCTGGATCGCGAGCGTTTCGTCAAGCTGGGGCGCGAACTGGCGCGCTCGGCCTTCGAGCATGTCGGCAAGAAAGCCACCGACAAGGCGCTGGAGACCGCGGCGCGCACGCTGCGCCTGAAGGACGCCGACGAGGTGCGCGCGCGCCTGGGCAGCGCCGAGCTGACCGCGCGACAGGTGCTCAACGCGGTCTATCCCGATCTGGCCACCGATGCCGCCGATGTGGTCGCGCGCGATCATGCGGTGATCGGTCTGCGCGCCGATCAGAGCTTCGAGAGGGCGCGCTGCTGTCAGCCGCTGCCCGGAGAGCGGATCGTCGGCATCACCTACCGGGGGCGCGGCGTGGTCATACATGCCATCGATTGCGAGAACATGTCGCAATTCGACGACCAGCCGGAGCGCTGGATGGATCTGCACTGGCATACCGGCACGCACCCGCCGGTCTATGATGCGACGCTGGATATCACCATCGGCAACGATGCCGGGGTGCTGGGGCGGATTTGCACCTTGATCGGCGAGCAGAAGGCCAATATCTCGGATCTTACGTTCGTCGACCGGAAACCGGATTTCTATCGCTTGCTGGTCGATCTGCAGTTAAGGGATGTCGAACATCTGCATGGCATCCTTTCGGCGCTCGACGCCGAAAGCGATGTCGCCTCGGCCGAACGATATCGTGATCCGTCCCGGTCAGGCACGGGGCAGAGCCACAAACCCTAGGAGCCGCCCAGGTGGTGTTCAAACGTCGAGACCGGAGGCCTTTCTGGAAGGTGCTCGCCGATTTTTTCTGGCCGCGGGGCGGCTGGAGTCGGGCGGCGACCTACGTCAAGCACCGTCTGCACCGTTTGCCGGACCCGCCGCATCGCATCGCGCGCGGGATCATGGCCGGCGTGTTCGTGGTGTTCACGCCGTTCTACGGCTTGCATTTCTTCATGGCCGCGGGTCTGGCGCTGTTGCTGCGCGGCAATGTGGTGGCCGCCCTTCTGGGGACGTTCGTGGGCAATCCGCTGACCTATGTGCCGATCGGGGTGATCTGCCTGCAGACCGGATATGCGATTCTCGGGCGTCCGACGCTGGCCGAGGACGAGCTGAACCGGTCGCTGGGGCGCAAGTTCGTAGATGCCGGCGAGGATCTGTGGACCAACTTCCTGTCGGTCTTTTCACACCGCAGCGCCGACTGGCACAATCTGAAGATGTTCTACGACGACGTGTTCTTTCCGTACATGATCGGCGGGCTGGTGCCGGGCATCATCATGGCGCTGGCGGCCTATTATGTCAGCCTGCCGGTGATCACCGCCTATCAGAACCGCCGGCGCGGGCTGCTCAAGGCCAAATGGGCGGCGATGAAGGAAAAGAAGGCACAGGGCGAAAATACGACGAGAGAGGCTGACGAACGTGGCAAAGGGGGCTAGCTTGCGCCGTGTGCCCGCATCTGAACGAGGAAACGCCCGATGTCTTTTGATGGAACTCTGCGCCTTGGCGTGAATATCGACCATGTGGCGACGGTGCGCAATGCGCGCGGCGGCGCCACGCCCAATCCGCTGCGCGCGGCGAGGCTCGCCGAAGAGGCCGGCGCGGACGGCATCACCGCCCATCTGCGCGAGGATCGCCGGCATATCTCGGATGCCGATATCGAAGGGCTGGTGGCCGCGCTGACGGTGCCGCTGAATTTCGAGATGGCCGCGACCGAGGAGATGCAGACCATCGCCCTGCGCCACCGTCCGCATGCGGTGTGTCTGGTCCCGGAAAAGCGCGAGGAACGCACCACCGAGGGCGGTCTCGATGTGGCGCGCGAGGAGGACCGGCTGGCGCGCTACGTAGCCCCCCTGCGCGAGGCCGGCGCCCGCGTGTCGCTGTTCATTGCCGCCGACCGCGCCCAGATCGAGGCCGCGCACCGCGTCGGCGCGGAGGTGATCGAGCTGCACACCGGCGCCTATTGCGATGCCCATGCGGCGGGCGATTTCGCCACGCGCGACCGCGAACTGGAAGGGTTGCGCGAGATGGCCGGCCATGCCGATGCGCTGGGCCTCGAGGTGCATGCCGGGCACGGCCTGACCTATGACACCGTGCAGCCGGTGGCGGCGTTTCCGGAGGTGGCCGAGCTCAATATCGGGCATTTCCTGATCGGTGAGGCCATCTTTCGCGGGCTCGGGGGCGCGATTGTCGAGATGCGCCGCCTGATGGACGCGGCGCGCGGGTGACCGCCATGCCCGACACGGTCGTCCCCAGCGTTGCCGAACGGCGTGTGCTGTCGCAGCTTTGCGATTGGGCGGTGACACTTGCCGAGATAGAAGGCGCGCCGCAATTCACCGCCGCCGTGATGGCCGGCGACACCGAGGTTTGCCGTGCGCGCAACGACGTGGCGCGCACCCATGACCCCAGCCGACATGCCGAGATTGCCGCGATTGCCGAGGCGGGCCGCAGTCTGGGGCGGCGGGATCTTGCGGGGCACACGCTCATCTCGTCGTGTCAGCCCTGCGAGATGTGTCTCGCCGCGATGCGCTGGGCGGGAATCGACCGGCTGATCTTTGCCGCGACGCAGGACAACCTCGGGCCGGGGTTCTTCCAGTTCGGGGCCTTGAGCATCGCGGATCTGCAGCGCGCCTCGGGCGGGGCCTTCGCCTATGCCGGCGGGATCGACGAGGCGCGGGTGCTGCATCTCTACCAGCCGCGCGGATCGGGCAGGACAGGATGATGCGTTTGCTGGTTCTTGTGCTGGCCGGGCTGCTGGCCTTCGCAGCGATCTGGCAGCTTGAACGCCAGCGCGCCGGGCTGGAGATCACGACGCAAGCCGTGGGCGAGACGCCGGTGACACGGTATGCCCGAGAGGGCGCGGAGGGTCCGGTGGTCGTCGTCGCGCATGGCTTTGCCGGCTCGCGGCAGATGATGCAGGCCTACAGCACCGATCTCGCCCGCGCGGGCTATCGCGTCTGGGCGTTCGATTTCGAGGGGCACGGGCGGCATCCGGTGCCGATGTCGGGCGATGTCGACAGCCTTGACGGCACGACGCGGATGCTGGTCGAGCAGACGCGCAGCGTCGTGGAGGCCGCGCAGAACGCCGAGGCCTGGGAAGGCGCGGTCGCGCTGCTGGGCCATTCCATGGCGACCGATATCATCATCCGCACCGCGCTGGACGAGGCCCGCGTCGGGCCACTGGTGGCGATCTCGGCCTTCAGCCAGGCGGTCACGGCGACAGAGCCGCAGAACCTGCTGCTGATCTCCGGGGCATGGGAGCCGGGTCTGCGCGGCTTTGCCCGCGAGGCGGTGGCGATGGTCGAGGCGGATGCCGGCGAGGGCGAGACCGTGCGCGCGGATGGCGTCACGCGCCGCGCGGTGGTCGCCCCGCTGGCCGAGCATGTCGCGGTGCTGCACAGCCGCACGGGCCGCACCGAGGCGGTCGCGTGGCTGAACGCCGCATATGACCGGCAAGGCGATGTGGACGTGCGCGCCACGGGGCCGTGGCTGATGGCGCTGATGGTCTCGATCGTGGCGCTCGCATGGCCGCTGGCGCGGCTGCTGCCGGATCGCGCGCCACCCATGCCGGCCGGCTTGAGCGCCGGGCAGTTCGCGTTGGCGGTGCTGGTGCCGGCCGTGCTTGCGCCATTGCTGGCGGTGCAGGTGGACACGGCCGTCCTGCCGGTGCTGGTCGCGGATTATCTGGCGCTGCATCTGGCCGTCTATGGCGGGCTGCAACTGGCGATCCTGTGGTATTTCGGGCGGCGTCCCGGCGGGCTGCACGCGGCCGGCATCCTTGCGCTGCTGGTCTGGGGGCTGGGCGTGTTCGGGCTGGCGCTGGATCGGTATGGCGCGAATTTCTGGCCGACGCCCGAGCGTTTGACGATCATCGCCGCGCTTTGCCTCGGTGCGCTGCCCTTCATGCTGGCCGATGCGGTGCTGACACGGGGCGCTGTCCTGTGGCAGCGGCTGGCCGCCAGGGCGTTGTTTCTGGCGTCCCTGGCGCTTGCGGTGCTGCTTGATACCGAGCGGTTGTTCTTTCTTGCGATGATCGCGCCGGTGGTCCTGCTGTTCTTCCTCGTCTACGGGCTGATGGGCCGGTGGGTCGCGGCGCGCGCGGGCGCGGCAAGCGCCGGGATCGCGCTCGGGCTGATCCTGGCCTGGGCGCTTGGCGTCAGCTTTCCGCTGTTTGCACCGGGTCTCGCACAGGGGGGCGCGGGATGATCCTGGGGATCGGCACGGATCTGGCGAATATCGAGCGCATCGCGGGCACGCTGGAGCGGTTCGGCGACCGCTTCAAGAGACGTGTCTTCACCGATACCGAACAGGCCAAGGCCGACCGGCGCGCCGATGTCGCGGGCACCTATGCCAAGCGGTGGGCCGCCAAGGAGGCGTGCTCCAAGGCGCTTGGCACCGGGCTGCGGATGGGGATCGCGTGGAAGGACATGGCGGTGACCAACCTCGCCTCCGGTCAGCCGGTGATGCACGTCACCGGCTGGGCCGCCGACCGGCTGGCCGAGATGACGCCCGAGGGCTTCGAGGCGATCATCCATGTCACGCTGACCGACGATCACCCATGGGCACAGGCCTTTGTGGTGATCGAGGCGCGGCCTCTGCCCTGAGACCCCGCCTTGACACCCCGCCACGCGCGCCGCATGTAGCGCCGAACCTGCCCCCACCTGTCCGGAGACGTTGAATGGCATCTGAAGCCAAAAAGGGAAACACGATCATAGAGACGCTCAAGACGGTGTTCTGGGCGCTGCTGATCGCGGGGCTGTTCCGCACGCTGCTGTTTCAGCCGTTCTGGATTCCGTCCGGGTCGATGAAGGACACGCTGCTGATCGGGGATTTCCTGTTCGTCAACAAGATGGCTTATGGCTATTCCTATGCGTCCTGCCCGTCGATCCGCCTGGGGTTCATCGATATCGACGCGCGCGACATCTGCGGCTTTCTGGATGGCGACAACACCCGCATCCTCGGGTCGAAACCCGAGCGCGGCGATATCATCGTGTTCCGGCACCCGGCAGATGGCACCGATTTCATCAAGCGCCTGATCGGGATGCCCGGCGAGCGCATCCAGATGAAAAACGGCGTGCTGCACATCAATGACGAGGCCGTCGAAATGGAGCCGGCGGGCACCTTCACCGAAGAATTCGACCGTCAGGGGCCGATGGGCATTCGCCCGCGCTGCGAGAACGGCGCCGTCGGGCAGGGGGGCGATTGCACCAAGTCGCGGTATATCGAGACGCTGCCCGGCGGGCATTCTCATGCGATCCTCGACATCGGCGATCAGCGCGCCGACAATACCGGCGTGTTCACCGTGCCCGAGGGGCATTATTTCTTCATGGGCGACAACCGCGACAATTCCACCGACTCGCGCTTTCCGCAGGCCGTGGGCGGCGTCGGGTTCGTGCCGTATGAAAACCTGATCGGGCGCGCCAACCGGGTGATCTTCTCGTCGGCGGGCTCGTCGATGCTGGCCTTCTGGACATGGCGCAGTGACCGGTTCTTCGAGAGGTTGGAGTGAAACTGTCGCGCGAGATGACCGAGTTTCAGACCCGGCTCGGGCACGCGTTTTCCGATCCGGCTCTGCTGGTGCGGGCGCTGACGCATTCCTCCATGGCCACGCCCAACCGTGACGACAACCAGCGGCTGGAATTTCTGGGCGACCGGGTGCTTGGGCTGGTGATGGCCGAGGCGGTGCTGGCGCATGACGCCGGCGCGACCGAGGGCCAGCTTGCGCCGCGGTTCAACACGCTGGTGCGCAAGGAGGCCTGTGCGGATGTCGCGCGCGAGATCGACCTCGGCGCGGTGCTGAAGCTGGGCCGCTCGGAGATGCTGTCGGGCGGGCGCCGCAAGGAGGCGCTTCTGGGCGACGCGATGGAGGCGGTCATTGCCGCGGTGCATCTCGATGCCGGGTTTGACGTTGCCCGCGCCATCGTGCTGCGCCTCTGGGGGGACCGGATCGGCCTCGTCAAGGCCGATGCCCGCGACGCCAAGACCAGCCTGCAGGAATGGGCGCAGGCACGCGGCCTGCCGCCCCCCGACTATACCGAGACCGCGCGGTCGGGCCCCGATCACGCGCCGGTCTTCACCATCGAGGCGCGGCTGCAGGGCGGCGATTGCGCCGCGGCCACCGCCGGATCGAAACGCCAGGCCGAACAGGCCGCGGCCCGCGCCTTGCTGGCGCGGTTGGAGGACCCGTCATGACCACGCGCGCCGGCTTCATCGCCCTCATCGGAGAGCCCAATGCGGGCAAATCCACGCTGCTCAACCGGATGGTGGGGGCCAAGGTCAGCATCGTCACCCACAAGGTGCAGACCACCCGCGCGCGCATCCGCGGCGTCGCGATGGAGGGCGAAAGCCAGCTGGTCTTCGTCGACACGCCGGGGCTGTTCCAGCCGCGCCGCCGGCTCGATCGCGCGATGGTCGCCGCGGCCTGGGGGGGCGCGGCGGATGCCGATATCGTGGTGCTGCTGATCGAGGCGCATCGCGGCATCACGGACGGCGTGGCGCGGATCCTCGACGGTCTGGGCGACATCGCCAAGGGCCGCCGGATCGCGCTGGCCATCAACAAGATCGACCGGGTCGAGGCGCCCGTCCTGCTGGCGCTGACGCAGGAGATGAACGCGCGGTTCGCGTTCGAGCGGACCTATCTGATTTCGGCCGAAAAGGGCCACGGCGTCGAGGATCTGCGCGGCTGGCTGGCGCAAGAAGTGCCCGAGGGGCCGTGGCTTTACCCCGAGGACCAGATCGCCGATCTGCCGATGCGGATGATCGCCGCCGAGATGACCCGCGAAAAGCTGACGCTGCGGCTGCATCAGGAACTGCCCTACCAGTTGACTGTCGAGACCGAGAACTGGGAAGAGCGCAAGGATGGCTCGGCGCGCGTCGATCAGGTGATCTACGTGATCCGCGACGGTCACAAGGGGATTGTTCTGGGCAACAAGGGCGAGACCATCAAGGCCGTCTCGAAGGCCTCGCGCGAAGAGCTGGAGGCCTTTCTGGGGCGCCGGATCCATCTGTTCCTGCAGGTCAAGGTGCGCAGCGGCTGGATGGACGACGCCGCGCGCTATTCCGAGATGGGGCTGGATTTCAAGGATGGGGGCTGAGCCTCATGCACGCGTTCATCTTGCCAAAAATACTCGCCTCACCGCTCGCCACGGGCACGCCATGGTCCGGCTGACCGCGCGGTTCTGGATCGACGCCTATCTCGCGCGGCTGGGGCAGGCGGCCATTCCGGCCTTCGTCATCGCGCATGGCGATGACACCGGGGGCGCGGTTCTGGTCAAGCTCAACACGCTGGACGGCAACGCCACGCTTTATCAACGCTCTGTCGATCCAACCACGGGCGGCCGCGTCTGGCTGCCGCTGGCCGAGGGCGCCGAGGCCTCGGTCGATGCCGCCATCGCCCGGCAGCGCGCCACCGATCCCGATCTCTGGGTGGTCGAGGTCGAGGATCGCGCCGGGCGTCACCTGCTCGACGAGACGGGGCTCGACGGGTAGGATCGACCGATGGAATGGCGCGATCAGGGCATCCTGCTGAGCACCCGCCGGCACGGCGAGACCTCTGCGATCATCGACGTGTTCACGCCCCAGCACGGCCGGCATGCCGGCATCGTGCGCGGCGGCGCGTCGCGGCGGATGGCGCCGGTGCTGCAACCCGGCGCGCAGCTTGATGTGGCATGGCGCGCGCGGCTCGAGGATCACCTTGGCACCTTTCGCGTGGAGCCGGTGAAATCGCGGGCCTGGTCGATGGGCGACCGCATGGCGCTGTCGGGGCTGACTGCGGTCTGCACGCTGCTGCTATATGCGCTTCCGGAGCGCGAGGTGCATGAAAGGCTCTACCGTCACAGCCTGATCCTGCTGGATCTTCTGGACCAGCCCGAGATCTGGCCACTGGCCTATCTCAACTGGGAAATGACCCTGCTGGAGGAGATGGGTTTTGGCCTCGATCTGCGGCGTTGCGCGGTGATGGGCGAAAAGGCCAACGATCTCAGTTATATATCCCCGCGCACCGGGCGGGCCGTGTCGCGGGCCGGTGCGGGGGGCTGGGCCGACCGGCTGTTGCCGCTGCCGCCGTGTCTGTTGGGGGATGGTCCTGCGCCGGATGCCGAGATCCTGCAGGGGTATGCCGTGACGGGGCATTTCCTGACCGGGCATCTTGCGCCGCATCTGGGTGGCAAGCCGCTGCCGGATGCCCGCGCGCGCTATGTCGCGCGGTTCGCGGCGCGGATCGGCAGGGGTGGGCCGGGCTGAAGGAAAACCCGCCGGATCGGCCCCACAGGTGGGTCTCGCGGCCGGGATCGGAAAAAAACCACACGTCTTTTCGCGATCGGATGGAACTTGTCGGTCTGTGTCGGGTTGATGGGTCAAGGGGCTGATCCCGGTCCCGAAACACGAAAAGGAGTTTACCCATGAAAAACATAACCGCGATGCTGTCTCTCGTGCTTTTCGCAGGTCTGGCCGCCTGCAATACCGTCGAAGGCGCAGGTCAGGATGTCCAGGGCGGCGGCGAGGCGATCAGCGACACCGCCCGCGGCGTCGAGCGCGATATCAGCGAGTAAGACCGTCGCGCCACGAGACCTGAAAATCGATCGAGAGGAGTTTCACGAATGGCAGAGAAAAACGAGCATCCGTCGAGCGCAGATCTTGAGCGCCAGCTTGCCGCGTTGCGCGAGGATTTCAGCGGCATCGCCACGCTGCTGCGCGACATGGCCGAGGATCGCGCCGGGCAGACGGCCGAGCGGGCCCGCGCCTCGGCCGAGAACCTGACGCAGGAGGCGGCGCGGCGCGGCCATCAGGCGCGCGACACCGTCGACAGCGCCGTCAAGGACAATCCGGTCGTCTCGCTTGGCATCGCGGCGGTGCTTGGCTTCGCGCTCGGTGCGCTCACGCGCCGCTGAGATGGAGCGTATCACACGGCTCTTGCGCGACGCCGTGGGGACGGCGCCGCGCGAACGCCTTCTGGTCGATGTGGCCTGCGCGGTGCTGTGCGTGGCCGGGGCCGGCCTGATCGGTGCGGCCGGGTTTCACGCGCTGGCCGAGGCCGCCGGGCCGCAGGTGGCGCGGCTGGGCATTGGCGCCGGCGCGATCCTTCTGGCCGGTCTCGTCTGGGGGATCGGCGCGATCCGGGTGCGCCGGCGCAACCGTCGCGCGGCACGGGCCCGCGCGCAGCTCGCCGAAGAGGCCAAGGCGGCGGCGCTGAGGCGCGCGAATCTTTCCGCGCCGGTTGCAGCCTTCATCCTGGCATTTCTTGCCGGGCGCAGGGACCGGTAGGCCCGCCTCCGACATGCAACTCACCGAAAACATGTCCAAGCCGTCAGGCCGGTCCCGGGTGGGCCGGCCTGACGCCGTTCCGGCCCGGCGCCGGGGTTGCCCGACGAGATCGTCCGAGCGGTCTCGATCCGACATCAGAAAAGGGCGTCACGCGGCGCGCGACGCCCTTTTCAGGTGTGCCGTCCGATCAGGGTCTGAGCGGTCACAGGGCTTGCGACAGCAGCGTGACCAGAAACAGCACGAGGAAGATCACGAACAGGATCTTCGCGATCCCGGCCGAGGCCGAGGCGACGCCGCTGAAGCCGAAGAACGCGGCGATCAGCGCGACGACGAGAAAGGCTATGGCCCATGAAAGCATATCGGATATCCCAATTTTCCAGAGTTTGCGCACCATGCGTGCGGTGCATGGAGGCAACGCGCCGCCGCGCCCCATGTTCCCGGGCGTGGCCCGGAATTTTCGCACCCGGCGGGATCCGGAGTGTGCGCCCCGACGAAAAAAGGCCCGGAGCGGAGTGGATGCAGGCGGGGCGGGTTTGGCCTGAAGGGCACGTTTGGGGTGAGCCGCGCATCGACGGGCCGCGG
>JAWLFT010000025.1:21148-35611 GCA_041685435.1 Roseovarius sp. | reverse complement strand
GGACATCCCGAAGCGACGGCGTGTGGAGATCGAATGCGCCTGGCTCATTTCTTCGATCTCCGCCGGGCCAAAGGGCGGCCGCCCTCCAGCTTGTCGATCTTCGCGTAGAGCAGTTCGTTGTCCATGGTGATCTCGCCCACCTTGGCCCGGCTCCGCTCCGAGGCCAGCTCGGGGTTGCGGGCGATGGCGGCATGACGGGGAAAGGTTGCCGGGGCGATCGGCAGAACATGGCAGATCGGGTTCGCCATTGTCGCTCGGACCAATGGCGCGATAATGGCTCACCCCCATCGACCTCGCGATGCTCTTCGATGAAGGCGATCATTTGCGGAACGGGCGGTCGAGCTCCGCCTGGGCAAAATATGCCGACGCCTTCTTCTGGATCTCGTTGGCGGTGCGCAGTTCCTTGACCTCGCGCTCCAGCTCCTTGATTCGCGCCTTCTCTTCGCTGCTCGGCCCACTGCGTTCGCCTGCGTCATGCACCGCCTGGATGCACCAGGTGGGTAGCGTGCCGGGGGAACAGCCGAGCTTCGAGGCGATCGCGCGGTAGGCCGCGTTCTGCGCCTTCAAACGGTCCCCCGGACCGTTTGAAGGCGCTGCGCGGACCTGCTTGAACTCGCGCGTGTAATCAGGGCGCTGTTCGCGATACAGCCGAACGCCGCGCTCGCGGAACTCGGCCGTATACTTCGGGATGTGCTTCTTCGATTCCATAAGGGGCATCCCCTGAGATTTTTACTCTCTCGGAAACCCCAGGCGGTTCATGGCTCAGCCAGCGTCATGCGCGAAAGACGCCCAATCAGATCAGGGCCGAGCAAAAATCCCCTGAACCCAAAGCTGCCACGTGGTTAAAATGGCGGCATGAAGAGCGCAACGCGCTGTCTCCAAACCGTGCCCCATTACACAGCTGCGCGGCGTGAACAGGCCGATACTATCAACCTGTGCCAATTTCCAAGCCGGGCGTATCTTTGACTCATTCGGCATTTTCATGAATTTTGAGGTATCAAGGCGCTCGGGTTCATCTTTCATTCAGGCTTTTTCATCAATCTGAGGCGGCCGCAGACCCAAGGACGAGCAAGGCAGGGTGTAGATGCCCATAGTCAGGAACCCCACACAAAACGAACAGCTCTTTCTGGAGCTCGTCAACCGCGCCCGTCTCGATCCGGCTGCGGAGGCGGCGCGATACGGCATCGGCCTCAACGATTCGAGCCCCCGTGAAAACGATCCTCCGTCATCCCTGCTGACGCCCGACCCCAAACAGCCGCTGGCGCACGATCCGGACCTCGCGCTGGCCGCCATGCGGCACTCAGACGACATGCTCGAGAGGAATTATTTCGCTCATACGGCCCTTTCACCCGCGCCACACGGGACCACACCAAAGGACCGCATGGAAACGGCCGGCTATAACCTCAGCGGCTCTTGGGCCACCGGCGAAAACATCGCGTGGTCCGGCACGACCGGCACGCTCGACCTTGATGAAAGCCTCTTGTCGCATCACGAAGGCCTCTTCAAGAGCGTGTCGCATCGCGAGAACATCCTTCAGGACATCTTTCGGGAAACCGGCATCGCGCAGGTCGAGGGGGTGTTCCGTGCAAATGTTGCCGAGGGGGTCGAGCGTGATTACAATGCCTCGATGCTGACTCATAAATTCGCGACCTCCGGCTCCGGGATCTTTCTGACCGGTGTCGCCTATACCGACCTCGACGGCAATGACTTCTATTCACTGGGCGAATCCGAGCCGGGCCTCACGTTGTCGGCGGCAGGCGTGTCGGCGCAGACCGCAACGGCCGGCGGCTATGCCCTCGCACTGGCCTCAGGCACCACACAGGTTGGGTTAACCTATATATGGGATGGTCTGACCCGCACAGCGATGCTGGACATGGACGGGCGCAACGCCAAGATCGACATCGTCGGCGGCACGCGCCTCTTGTCCTCGGGCGACCTGACGCTCGGCGACGGCGTGGTCGAGGGCGGCCTGCTGGGCGCCGGCAACCTTATCCTGACAGGCAATGGTCTGGACAATCTGCTGATCGTCGGCGGCGGCGACAACATGATCGACGGTGGCGGCGGCCATGACATCGCACGCTTCTCCGGCGCGCTGACCGACTTCGACATCACCCGCGGGGGCGAGGCCATCATCGTCACCGACACACGGAGTGCGGCGGAACTGAACGAGGGCACCAACACCCTCACCAGCATCGAGATACTGCGTTTTTCAGATGGCGATTACTTGGCCGAGGACCTGCTCGATCCGTTGCCGCCCTCGCCCGGTGACGCCCAGGTCATCCTGTCGGGCCACCTGCGTGATCTGTCGGGCAACGACCTTGCCGGCGCATCGGTGATCTTCACCCCGCACGGGGTGCCGGCAGCCACACTCGAAAACACTGCCGACACCACGGGACGTTTCGAACTGGAACTGGCCGGCGATGCGACAGGGCGTCTAGACGCGGTCTTGTCCCACGCCACGGAAGGCCCCGCCATCTCCGCGGGCGATGCGCTCGACGTGCTGCGCGTCGCGGTGGGTCTCGACCCGTCCTTCGGCCCCGCGCAGGCGCAGAATTTCGTCGCCGCCGATCTCACCGGCGACGGGCGCGTGACCGCCGGCGACGCGCTCGAACTGTTGCGACACGCCGTCGGTCTGGACAGCCAGCATTCCCCCGCATGGGCGTTTTTTGATGCAAGCCTCGACTGGACCGCACTGGATATCGACCGCAACAGCGTCGCGGTCGAGCGTGGCATCGACATCGCGGCGCTCGGCACCGATCTCGACAGGCCCATGACGGGCATCCTTCTGGGCAATATGGAGTCCGTGTAGCGTCAGGATCGCACGCCGGGTCCGCAGTCGAGAAACATCTCGCGCGGCGCACACGGCTCTGACACACCGATCCGGGCCAGAGCCGCGCGTTTGATCCCGCGGCCTTCCGCGATATCCACCGCGACATCCGGGCAGGCCTGGGACAGACCGGGGATCTGCCACAGATCGACCGAAAGCTCATCGGCACGACGCGTCTGCAGGATCTTGGCGGCTTGCATCGCCGCGCCCGCCTCGGCGATGATCGTCATTCGCGTCGCGTGGCGCCCCGGCCGGATCTCGGCAACATCGCGAAGGTCAAGGATCTGCGCAGTGGGATAGGCGGCCGGCACCCCGGCCAGCGCCTGCGCCCCGGTCCCGTCTGCCACTGCAAACGTCACGCGCGCGCCCCCGCGCAGCTTGCCTGCCGCAAATCCCAAGGCCGCACGGATCACCGTCTCGCCGGTCTCTGAAAGGATCACGACCTCGCCCATCGGATCGATCGGCTGGCGGCTGAGGAAAAATCCGAAAATCTGCTCTGCCATACCGGCATAGTGGGGCGGATCGCGCACATCATGCACGATGCGCCCGATATCCACCTCCGTCACCTCGGCTCCGGCGGCATGGACGCGCAGCATCAAATCGATATCGACCGCGTAATTGCCGACAAGCTCGGCATGCGCGACCCGGGACTTGTCGAACAGATAAATTCCCGAATTCGGCGCGCCCAGATGCGCCAGCCCCGGAAACATCCGCGCGAGCGCGGGCCGCACCAGCAGCCGGGTCATCGGCATGTCGTCCTCGGGGTCGTGCCACGCCCCCTTCACCAGCCCGATGCCCGGCGCGCGCGCATCCTGCATGCGCGCGAAACGCGAAAGGTCGAACCTGTCGAGATCGGCATCGACCTTCATCACCCAATCGTTCTGCGCCGCCGCGATCCCGCGGCGCACCGCATGCCCCATGCCGGGACGCGGTTCGGCCACAACACGCGCACGCGCCGCCTCGGCCACGGACGCCGTCGTGTCGGTGGAGCCGTTGTCGATCACCACGACCTCGGCAATTCCGGCCATGCCGCGCAGCTGCGCGACCACGCGCCCGATGGTCTGCGCCTCGTTGCGCGCGGGCACGATCACGCTTACCGGATCCGACATGATATCTCCAAAGGCAGCGACAACAGCCTTGGCTTAGCGGTCCACATGCCGGCGCGCAACATCGCCCGGGGTCACACGCGCGTCAAAAGGCCAGCGTCGCGTTGATCGCCCGCCTCCAGGCATCGACCTTCGCACGGCGGGTGGCCTCTGGCATGCGAGGGGAGAACTGATGTTCCAGCTTCCATGTCTCGGCAAATTCCCGTTGCCCCGGGTAAAGCCCGATCTGCATTCCCGCGAGCCACGCGGCGCCAAGCGCCGTGGTTTCCAGGACCTGCGGCCGGTCCACCGGCGCGTCGATGATATCGGCCAGAAACTGCATCGCCCAATCGGAGGCGCTCATGCCACCATCGACCCGCAGCGTCGCCACCTCCTTGTGACGGCCGCCGGCCGCCTCTTCATGCGCGGCCCAGTCATCGCGCATCGCCTGCAAAAGGTCGCGGGTCTGGAACCCCACGCTTTCGAGGGCGGCGCGCGCAAATTCCTCGGGGCGCGAGTTGCGCGTCAGCCCGAAGATCGCGCCGCGGCAGTCGGGCCGCCAATAGGGCGCACCAAGCCCCGTGAAGGCCGGCACCAGCACCACATCCTGATGCGGATCGGCCTTCTCGGCCAGCGGCTGCGTTTCGCTGGCATGGCGGATCATCCGCAGCCCGTCCCGCAGCCATTGCACCACGGCACCCGCGACGAAGATCGAGCCTTCCAGCGCATAGGTCGGCTGGCCGTCGATCTGATAGGCGATCGTCGTCAGCAGGCGGTTCTGCGACATGACCGGCGTCGCCCCGGTATTGAGCAGCGCGAAACACCCCGTCCCGTAGGTGGATTTCAGCATCCCGGGTTCGAAACAGGCCTGCCCGACGGTCGCCGCCTGCTGGTCGCCGGCAACGCCCCGGATGGGGATCTCGCGCCCGAAAAGATCGGCGCGGGCCCATCCATACGTGTCCGCACTGTCGCGCACCTCGGGCAGCATGCGCATCGGTATGTCCAGCAGGTCGCACATCGTCTGGCTCCACCGGCCCTTGCGGATATCGTAGAGCAGCGTGCGCGCGGCATTGGTGGCGTCGGTGGCATGCACCGCCCCCCCGGTCAGCTTCCAGATGAGATAGGTGTCCACGGTGCCGAACAGCAGATCCCCGGCCTCGGCCCGCGCCCGCGCCCCGTCCACATTTTTAAGGATCCAGCGCAGCTTGGTGCCGGAAAAATACGGGTCCAGCAACAGCCCTGTCCGATCCGCGACCATCGGTTCGTGCCCGGCCTCGCGCAGTTCGGTGCAAAAGGCGGCGGTGCGCCGGTCCTGCCAGACGATCGCGCGGTAGACGGGCCGCCCGGTATGGCGATCCCAGACCACGGTCGTCTCGCGCTGGTTGGTGATGCCGATGGCGACGACGTCGGAGATGTTGAGCCCCGCCTTCTCGATCACCGCGCGACAGGTTCCGGCGGTGGTCGACCACAGGTCGTTCGCGTCATGCTCGACCCAGCCCGAATGGGGATAATGCTGGTCGAACTCTTCCTGAACTGTCGCCGCCACCTGCAGCGAGGCGTCGAACAGGATCGCGCGGGTCGAGGTGGTGCCCTGGTCGATGGCGAGGATATGGGTCATCGTCGGTCCATTCCGATAAGACGGCATTATCCGGCGTGACCGGATGATCCGAGGTCATGCGATCCACGCCCGGGGCGCACGCGGGCCCCGGGCGTGGTGTCCGTTTACTGCCAGGACTTGATCAACTCGTCATAGGCGATGGTGATTGGCTCGGGGTCCTCGTTGTCGAGCGCGGGCTTCGGTGCGCCCGGCTCGTCGAGCCATTCCTGCGGATCACGCGGTTCGTTGAGCTTCGGCCCGATATCGCCCTGCACACCGGCCCGCTCAAGGCGCTCCATCACCCGCTCCTGCTCTTCGCAGAGCGAATCGAGCGCTTCCTTGGCGGTCTTGGCCCCCGAGGACGCGTCGCCGATGTTCTGCCACCACAGCTGCGCAAGGCGCGGATAATCCGGCACGTTGAAGCCGGTATCGGTCCAGTTCTCGCGCGCCGGCGAGCGGTAGAATTCCACCAGACCGCCGAGACGCGGGGCGCGTTCGGTGAAGCTGTCATGCCCGATGGTGCTGTCACGGATAAAGGTCAGCCCGTAATGCGACTTTTCCACGTCCACGGTCTTGGACGCGATGAACTGCGCATAAAGCCAGGCCGCCTGCGCGCGGTCGACCGGGGTGGATTTCATCAGCGTGGCAGAGCCGACGTCCTGATAGCCGACCTTCATGCCCTCTTCCCAGTATGCGCCGTGCGGGCTGGGGGCGAGGCGCCATTTCGGGGTGCCGTCCTCGTTCATGACCGGCAGATCCTCGTCGACCAGCGAGGCCACGAAAGTGGTGTAAAGAAACATCTGCTGTGCGATGGCCCCCTGCCCCGGCACCGGTCCGGCCTCGGAGAAGGTCATGCCGGAGGCCTGCGATGGCGCGTAGTTTTCCAGCCAATGCTTGTATTTCTCGATGGCATAGACCGCAGCGGGGCTGTTGGTGGCTCCGCCACGCGCCATGCACGATCCGACGGGCTGGAAGTCGTCATTGACGCGAATGCCCCATTCGTCGACCGGCACACCATTGGGCAGGCCCTTGTCGCCCATCCCGGCCATCGACATCCACGCATCGGTGAAGCGCCAGCCAAGGCTTGGGTGACGGCGGCCGTAATCCATGTTGCCATAGACTTCCTGACCGTCGATCTCGCGCCCGGTGAAGAACTCGGCGATGTCCTCATAGGCCGACCAGTTGACCGGCACGCCCAGCTCGTAGCCATATTCCTCTTTGAAATCGGCCATGATCTCGGGATCTGTGAACCAGTCATGGCGGAACCAGTAGACATTCGCGAATTGCTGCACGGGAAGCTGGTAGAGCTTGTCGTCAGGCCCCGTCGCCGAGCCTGTGCCGATGAAATCCTCCAGATCGAGGGTCGGGTTGGTCACGTCGGCGCCCTCGCCGTCCATCCAGTCGGTCAGATTGCGCACCTGCTGGTAGCGCCAATGCGTCCCGATCAAATCGGCGTCGTTGACATACATGTCATAGACGTTCTCGCCGGTCTGCATCTGCGTCTGCAGGCGTTCGACCACGTCACCCTCGCCGATCAGGTCATGCGTGATCTCGATCCCGGTGATCGCCGTGAAGGCCGGCGCCAGGACCTGGCTTTCATATTCGTGCGTCGCGATGGTTTCCGAGACCACGTTGATCTCCATGCCCTGATAGGGCTCGGCGGCCTCGATGAACCATTGCATCTCGGCTTCCTGATCCTCGCGGCTCAGGGCCGAGCGATCGATGCGCTCGTCTAGAAAGCCGCGTGCGGCCTCCATGTCGGCGAAGGCCGGCAGGCCCGCAAGGGCCAGTGCCGAGGCCACCGCAGTGGTGGATGTCAAGGTCTTGTTCATCATGTCCTCCCAAAGGTTGATTGAACGGTTTCTTCTCTGCGTGCGGCCCGGGCGGGCCGCACGGCCTGTCATGCCGTCCGGCCTAGACCCAGCGGAACACCGCTGCGGCATAGACCAGACACGCCAGCAGCGCGTAGGGCTGCGGCGCGACCTCCAACCCCAGCCACACCAGATTGATGAAGGCCGAACCAAGAAGCGTGATGAAGAGACGATCGCCCCGCGTCGTCTCGATCTGCAGGATGCCCTTGCGGGGCGTCTCGGGAAACTTGATCGCGAGCACCGAAAAGATGATCAAAAGCCCCGCGATCGCCAGAAAGAAGACCGCCGTCTGCCATGTCCAAGCCATCCATGCCATCATTCGTCCTCCCTCAGACGCGCCCCAGGGCAAAGCCCTTGGCGATGTAGTTGCGCACGAAATAGATCACCAAGGCCCCCGGCAGGATGGTCAGCACGCCCGCGGCGGCCAGCACGCCCCAGTCGACGCCCGAGGCGCCCACGGTGCGGGTCATGGTGGCCGCGATGGGTTTCGCGTCAGTGCTGGTCAGCGTGCGCGACAACAGCAATTCGACCCATGAGAACATGAAGCAGAAGAACGCTGTCACCCCGACCCCCGAGGCGATCAGCGGCATGAAGATCTTCACGAAGAACCGCCCGAACGAGTAGCCGTCGATATAGGCGGTCTCGTCGATCTCCCTGGGGACACCGCGCATGAACCCTTCCAGGATCCACACCGCCAGCGGCACGTTGAACAGCGTATGCGCGAGCGCCACCGCGATGTGCGTGTCGAAAAGGCCGACCGACGAATACAGCTGAAAGAACGGCAGCGCGAACACCGCCGGCGGCGCCATCCGGTTGGTCAGCAGCCAGAAGAACAGATGCTTGTCACCCATGAAGTGATACCGAGAAAACGCATAGGCCGCCGGCAGCGCCACCGCGATCGAGATCACCGTGTTCATCGTCACGTAGATGATCGAGTTGACATAGCCCATGTACCATGACGGATCGTTCAGGATCCTCTGGTAATTGGCCAGCGTCGGATACTGCGGCACCAGCGAGAAGGTCGACAGGATCTCGGAATTGGTCTTGAAGCTCATGTTCACCAGCCAGTAGATCGGGACCAGCAGGAACAGAAGATACAGTACCATCACCACGGTGGAGCCCTTCACCTTCGGCAGGCTGAACCCGCGCGCGGCGGTCGTCCGGCTCTCGGTTGCATCGACCATCAGCGCCCATCCCTCTTGTCGAGATTCGTCATCACCGTGTAGAACACCCAGCTTACCAGCAGGATCACGAGGAAATACATGATCGAGAAGGCCCCGGCCTTGCCCAGATCGAACTGCCCGAGCGCCATCTTCACCAGATCGATCGACAGCAGCGTGGTGGCGTTGCCCGGCCCGCCGCCGGTGACGACGAAGGGTTCGGTGTAGATCTTGAAACTGTCCATGAAGCGCAAAAGGATCGCGATGGTCAGCACCCCGGACATCTTCGGCAGCTCGATGTAGCGGAACACCGCCCACCGGCTTGCCTGATCTATCCTGGCCGCCTGGTAATAGGCGCCCGGGATGGATTGCAGCCCGGCATAGGCGAGAAGCGCCACCAGCGATGTCCAGTGCCACACATCCATCACGATCAGCGTGGCCCAGGCCGAGTAGAATCCTTGCGTGTAGTTGAAGTCGATTCCGACAGCGTCCAGCGTATACCCGAGCAGGCCGATATCGGTGCGCCCGAAGATCTGCCAGATCGTGCCCACCACATTCCACGGGATGAGCAGCGGCAGCGACATCAGCACCAGACAGACCGAGGCCCAGAAGCCGCTTTTCGGCATGTTGATCGCCACGAGAATCCCCAGCGGCACCTCGATGGCCAGGATGATCAGCGAAAACGCGATCTGTCGCACCAGCGCGTCCCACATCCGCTGCGAGGCCAGCATCTCGCGGAACCAGTCCAGACCGGCCCAGAAGAACACGTTCTGACCGAACGTGTCCTGCACCGAATAATTGACCACGGTCATCAGCGGAATGATGGCGGAAAACGACACCAGCACGAGCACCGGCAGCACCAGCAGCCATGCCTTGTGATTGACGGGCTTGTCCATCACGCGGCCTCCCTGTTCGAGGTTTTGGGCGCGACGCGCCAGTCGTCGGAATAGACGTTGATCGCGGCGGGCCGGAAGGCGAGATGCGACAGGTCCGCCGGCACCTCTGCGCCCTCGGCCGCGATCGCGTTGATCTGCGTGCCGTTGTGATCGCAGCGCACCACCTTGTGGCGGCCGACATCCTCAACACGGGCCAGCCGGACTGGCAGGCCTGCCCCGTCTGCCGCCATCTGCACGAATTCCGGCCGCACGCCGATCTGCACCCGCCCGGTGGGTCGCCCGTAATCGGCGCCAAGCGGGATCTCGGTGCCAGCCACAAATGCGCGGTCGCCCTCGACCTGCGCGTCCAGCAGGTTCATCCCCGGGCTGCCGATGAAATAGCCCACGAAGGTGTGCGCGGGCCGCTCGAACAATTCCTCGGGCGTGCCGACCTGCACGACGCGCCCGTCATGCATGACAACCACCTTGTCGGCGAATGTCAGCGCCTCGGTCTGATCGTGCGTGACATAGATCATCGTATGCCCGAACTCGTGATGCAGCGCCTTCAGCTGCGTGCGCAGCTCCCATTTCATGTGCGGGTCGATCACCGTCAGCGGCTCGTCGAAGAGAAGCGCGTTGACATCCTCGCGCACCATGCCGCGCCCGAGGCTGATCTTCTGCTTGGCATCCGCCGTCAGCCCGCGCGCCTTGCGGTTCAGCGTGCCCTCCATCCCGATCATCCGGGCGATGGTCTGCACGCGGTCGGCCACGTATTGCGCGCTTGCCCCGCGATTGCGCAGCGGAAAGGCCAGATTGTCGCGCACCGTCATGGTGTCGTAGACCACCGGGAACTGGAAGACCTGTGCGATGTTGCGCGCCGCCGTGGTCTGACCCGTCATGTCCTTATCATCAAAAAGGATGCGCCCCTGCGACGGGTGCACCAGCCCCGAGATGATGTTGAGCAGCGTGGACTTGCCGCATCCCGATGCACCCAGCAGGGCATAGGCCTCGCCATCGCCCCAGACATGGTTCATTTCCTTCAGCGCCCAGTCCTCGGGGCTTTTCGGTGCGGGCAGATAGCTGTGCGCCAGATTGTCGAGCGTGATCTTTGCCATCTCGTCCCCCTCAGGCCGCTTGCGCATAGGGCGCGGGCACGACCAGCGCGCCGCTCGTCTCGAACACGTAGACATGCGCAGGGTCCAGATAGACGCGCAGATCCATGCCCGCCTGCAACATGCGCACACCGTGGATCAGACCGACCCAGCGTTCCCCGTGATGATCGAGATGCACGAAGGTTTCCGACCCGGTGATCTCTGTCACGCTCAGCGTCGTGTCGAAGACCATGACATCGCCGTCTGGCGACTCGAGTTCCAGATGGTTGGGTCGGAACCCGGCAAGGTAATCGCCATCGGCAAGCTGCGCCATGACCCCGACCACCGGGGCGGACTGCCCGTCACCGAACAGGATCCGCGCGCCCGACTTGGTCACTGGCAGAAAGTTCATCGGCGGATCGCTGAACACCCTCGCGGTGGTGGCGTCGGCCGGCTCGCGGTAGACGCGCGGCGTCGGCCCGAACTGGGTGATCCGCCCTTCCCACAGCGTCGCGGTATTGCCGCCCAGCAACAGCGCCTCTTCCGGCTCTGTGGTGGCATAGACGAAGATGCTGCCGGCGGCCTCGAAGATCTTCGGAATCTCGGCGCGCAACTCTTCGCGGAGCTTGTAGTCGAGATTGGCCAGCGGCTCGTCCAGCAATACGAGCCCCGCATCCTTGACCAGCGCCCGCGCCAGCGCGCAGCGCTGCTGCTGGCCGCCGGACAATTCCAGCGGGCGCCGGTCCAGCATCGGCGACAGCTGCATCAGATCGGCGGTCTTGCGCACCGCGGCGTCGACCTCGGCCGCCGACTTGCCCATCAGCCGCATCGGCGAGGCGATATTGTCATAGACGCTCATCGACGGGTAGTTGATGAATTGCTGGTACACCATCGCCACGGCGCGGTCCTGCACCCGCATGCCGGTCACGTCCTTGCCCTGCCACAGGATGCGCCCGCTCTGGGGCAGGTCGAGTCCGGCCATCAGCCGCATCAGCGATGTCTTGCCCGCAAGCGTCGGCCCCAGCAGCACGTTCATCGTGCCGGCCTCCAGCGTCAGATCGGTCGGGTGGATATGCACCTCGCCGCCTGCGACCTTCGACACCCCCTCCAATGTCAGTGTCATGCTTTCCTCGCCTCGCTCATCCCCTGGCAGCACGCGGCGGGGGCATCTGCACCTCCCGCTGCTGCCGCATCCACGTCTCCAGCTCGTCGACCTGCGCCTGATTCATCTTCAGTCCCAGCCGCGTGCGTCGCCACACGACATCCGCCGCCTCCCGCGCGAATTCGTGCTCCATCTGCCAGCGCACTTCGGCCCCGGTCAGCGTCGCGCCGAAATCGGGACCCAGATCAGACGCCGTGCCAGCGCCGGCCACGATCTGCGCGGCCTCTGTGCCATAGGCCCGGACCAGACGCAGCGCCCACGCCTCCGTCAGGAACGGGTGTGCAGCCTTCAGATCCTTTACCAGCCGGTCCACCCCGTCAACTTCGAAATCCCCACCGGGCAGCGCGACACCGGCGGTCCAGTCAGCCCCCGCATGCTCGAAATGCGGGCTCAGCCGCGCCAGCGCCGCCTCGGCCAGCTTGCGGTAGGTTGTGATCTTGCCACCGAACACGTTCAGCAGCGGCGCGCCCCGATCCTCGCTCAGCGACAGCACGTAATCGCGGGTCGCCGCCGTCGCCGATTTCGCCCCGTCATCGTAGAGCGGCCGCACGCCCGAATAGGACCAGACGATGTCGTCGCGCGTCACCGGACGCTCGAAATACTGGCTCGCGAACTGGCACAGATAGTCGGCCTCCTCTGGGGTGCATTCCGGCGTGACATGCGCATCGGCATGCTCGGCATCGGTGGTGCCCAGCAGGGTGAACTCGCCCTCGTAGGGGATGGCGAAGATGATCCGCCCGTCATTTCCCTGGAAAAAATAGCACTTGTCGTGATCGTAAAGCTTGCGGGTCACGATATGGCTGCCCCGCACCAGCCGCACGCCCTCGCTGGAATTCATCCGCAGCGTGTTGGAGATGATATCCTTCACCCACGGCCCGCCCGCATTGACGAGCGCGTGCGCCCGGACGGTCCCGGTCGCGCCGGTGCCCTCGTCTTCCAGCGTCACCCGCCACAGACCGCCCACCCGCTCGGCCGACCGCACCCGTGTCCGCGACCGGATGCGGGCGCCGCGCGCCTCGGCATCCCGGGCGTTCAGGACGACCAGACGGCTGTCCTCGATCCAGCAATCGGAATACTCGAAGGCGTGCTCGAACCTGTCCTGAAGCGGCGCGCCCTCGGGCGCGTGCCGCAGATCCAGCGTGCGGGTCGCGGGCAGGATCTTGCGCCCGCCGAGATGGTCGTAAAGAAACAGCCCCAGCCGGATCAGCCATGCAGGCCGCCGTCCCTTCAACCACGGCATCACGACGCCCAGGATGCGCGAGGTCGGCGTCTCGCCCTCGAAGCGCATGTCGGGGTGATAGGGAAGCACGAAGCGCATCGGCCAGCTGATATGCGGCATGGCGCGCAACAGCGTCTCGCGTTCGATCAGCGCCTCGCGCACCAGCCGGATCTCGAAATATTCGAGGTAGCGCAACCCGCCATGAAACAGCTTCGTCGAGGCCGAGGAGGTGGCCGAGGCGAGATCGTTCATCTCGGCCAGCTCAACACTCAGGCCGCGCCCCACGGCGTCACGTGCAATGCCGCAGCCATTGATGCCGCCACCGATGACGAACAGATCGACGATCCTGTCTTCCGCGTATTCCGTCACTCGAAGACCCCTCCGTTGGCTTCGCGTCGAAACGAAGCATGCTTGCCCGCGCCGGGTCAAGTAAATTGTTCGTTTTTGTTCTTTTTGCCTCAAATCGCTTTCAACCATCCGTTGTCGCTGCGCCGCATGGCCGCGCGAGCTCCGGGACGGCCCCGCCTGCCTTCGCTGCAGCGCGGCAAAGACGGGGCTTGCACATGGAAGCGAAACGAACATACTCGAACCCGTTAAGGATCAAGGCCCGCCATGTCGCAAACGTTCCGCCTGCCCGACATCCTCGAGATCGCCCGCGCCGAGGGCAAGGTGACGGTCGAGAACCTCGCCGAGCGGTTCGATGTCACCGTCCAGACCATCCGCCGCGACCTCACCGAACTTGCCAATGCCGGCAAGCTCGAACGGGTGCATGGCGGCGCGATCCTGCCCTCGGGTGTTAGCAACATTCTCTACGAGGAGCGCCGCCGCCTCAACGAGCCGGGCAAACTCGCGATCGCCCGCGCCTGCGCCGCAATGATCCCCGACGACGCCTCGCTCTTTCTCGATATCGGCACCACGACCGAGGCGGTGGCGCGCGAATTGATGGAGCATCGCAACCTGATGGTGGTGACCAACAACATCAACGTCGCGCAGATCCTGATGGCCAAAAGCGATTGCGAGATCATCGTCGCCGGCGGCGCGCTGCGGCGCGCCGACAATGGCCTTGTCGGCCATCTCACGGCCCGCAGCATCGAGAACTTCAAGTTCGATCACGCCATCCTCGGCTGCTCGGCGCTGGACCAGGATGGCGACATGCTCGATTTCGACATCCAGGAGGTCGTCGTCGGCCAGACCCTGCTCAACCGCTCGCGCGAGGTCTTTCTTGTCGCGGATCACTCGAAATTCCAGCGCAGCGCGCCGGTGCGCATCGGCTCAGTCCGCGATGTCGACCGGATCTTCACCGACCTTCCCCCGCCCCCGCGCCTGTCAGAGCGCTGCGCGAAGTGGCAGACCGAGGTGCATGTCGCCGCCCCACGGGCCTGATCTTCGGGCCTGATGCGGCCGCCGACCCTGTTGCTGATCCCGGTTTCTTCTGGCCACAAATATCCCGGGGGAGGCGCCCGGCACGGGCGCCCGGGGGCAGAGCCCCCAAATAACCAGACTTCGGGCAGAGCCGCCCAATCAGATCAGCCCGCCAGAAAACTGCCGAACGGGATGTAGCGCACCGGATCGCCGG
>JAWLFT010000025.1:9932-21048 GCA_041685435.1 Roseovarius sp. | reverse complement strand
GGGCAGAGCCCCCAAATAACCAGACTTCGGGCAGAGCCGCCCAATCAGATCAGCCCGCCAGAAAACTGCCGAACGGGATGTAGCGCACCGGATCGCCGGGCGCGATCTCCGCCGCCTCTTCGTTCAGTTCCACAAGCCCCTCGGCCCAGCTCAGCCCGCTGATCCGGCCGGACCCTTCCGAGGCGAACACCTCCGCCCGCCCGTCCCGGATCCTTGCGCGCAGATATTCCCGGCGCCCGGGTTTTTTCGATTTCGCGAAGCCGGCCGGCACCTCGAAGTGCTGCGGCGCAAACCAGCCCGCACCCGACAGCACCGCCATCGCGGGGCGCGCGAAAATCAGCGTGCAAACCATCGCGGCCACCGGATTTCCGGGCAGACCGAAGACCGGCACACCGCCCCAGAGACCCAGTGCCAGCGGGCGTCCCGGTTTCAACGCGATGCGCCACTCGGCCATCGCGCCCGCCTCGTTCAGAAGGGCCGAGACATGATCCTCATCCCCCGAAGACGCCCCGCCCGAGGTCAGGATCGCGTCCGCCTCCGCGGCCCCACGATCCAGCCGGGCCCGCAGGTCCCCGCGATCATCACAGACGCGCCCCAGATCGACGGCCTCGTATCCCATCCGCCGCACCAGCGCCGTCAGCATCGGGCGGTTGGCGTCATAAATCTGCCCCGGCCGCGCCTCCGCGCCCGGCTCGACAAGCTCGTCCCCGGTCGAGATCACGGCGACGCGCAGCGGCATCCGCACGTCCAGATCCGCGACACCGACTGCAGCACAGAGCGCCAGATCGGCCGGAGTCAGCACCCGGCCCGCCGCCAGCACCGTTTCGCCGGCCGCCACGTCCTCGCCGGCCGCCCGCGTGTTGGCACCACGCTTCACCCCGCTGCGAAAGGCGATGCGGCCCTCGGCCTCGGTCACATCCTCCTGCAGGATCACCGTGTCGACGCCGTGGGGCAGCGCCGCGCCCGTCAGCACCCGGATCGCATGCCCTGCGGGCACCCTGCCGGCAAAGGGCGCCCCGGCGGCGGCGCGTCCCGCCACCAGCGGCAGCACCTGATCGCCCGCTGCAAGGCTGGCCTGTGCAAAGCCGTAGCCATCGACGGCCGTGTTCGCCTCTGGCGGATTGGCGCGCCGGGCCACCACAGGTGACGCCAGCACCCGGCCCGTCGCCTCGGCCAGCGGCACGGTCCCGGACCCCACGACCGCATGCAGCCGCGCGCGCAGCATCCCGAGCGCATCCGCCACCGGCGTCCAGTCGACACCGGCCGGCAGCGCGAAACAATCGTCGCGCAAGGGCGGCGGCGCAAGCCCCGGATCCTCGGACGCAAGCGCGCACAGCCGCGCCTCATGCCCCGCACCCAGCACCCACGCCTCTTCCTGCGCCTCGGGCGGCAGGTCGGACATCATGCCGGCCAGCTCGCCCGAGGGCAGCCGCGACAGCGCCCGCGCCAGCAGCCGCACCTGTTCGCGGTCGCGGATCGTGCCATCCTTGAGCGCCATCGCCGCCTTCACCGCCGGCTCGATCAGCCCGGGCCAGATCTCGGCCAGCACGACGGACGCCTCCCGCCAGTTCTCGAAGGGCCAGACGGCGACGCCTTCGCTCCGCCGCAACCGCGACAGTATCGGCAGCCCCATCAGCGCCTGACTGCCCACGGTCGGGTTGTAACAAAGCTGAAAACAGCTGCTCGACGTTCCCGCGGCCCGATCGCAGGCGCGGGTTTCCGACACCTGATCGAAGGCGATGCCGGCCTTGCGATAGGGGATGCCCGGCCAGCGATCGCGATGCGTCTTGCCCCAGAACGGCCCCGGTCCGTCAAAACCCGCGTTCATCGCCTCGGCCACGTCAAAGCGGTTGTTCGCGCCGTCCTCGGCGTCCTCGATGCGCGCCGCCAGCCAGTCCCACAGCACCAGCGGATCGTCAGACCCGGTGATCGCGCCGGCGACCCCGCGCGGATAGCCGAAGGGAAAATCGAACGCGGCCAGCAGACGCCGCCCGGCATCACGCTCCTCGGCAACAAGGTCGCCGATGCGCGCCTCGGCCTCGATCCGGGTGCGGCAATAGACCGGTTCCTGCGCCACGCCGTCCCGCACGAGCCCCAGCCAGATCGCATCCTTCGTCGGTCGCTTCGGCGCGACGACACTCGATGCCGACCAATCGACCACCAGAACGCTGTCGAATCCGGTCACAACCCCACCTCGCCGAGGATGAAATCCGCGATCGTGGCCGTGTCATCGAGATCGAACACCGGCCGGTCGAGATCCAGCACGCAATCGGCGGCCACCGCCCGGATCGTCGGATCGCCGGGCGCGATCAGCGCATGCCCCGTCTCGGCGCGGAACGCCTCGATCTTGGGGTGGCGGTCGCGCTTGTAGCCCTCGATCAGCACCACATCCACAGGGGCAAGCTTGTGCAAAAGCGCCTCCAGCGGCATCTCGTCCTCACCGCGCATCTCGTGCATCAGCGCAAAACGCCGGCGCGACGACAGTAGCACCTCGGTCGCGCCGGCCACCCGGTGCCGGTGGCTGTCCTTGCCGGGATGATCCACGTCAAAGCTGTGATGCGCATGCTTGACGGTCGAGACCGAATGACCACGCCCGGCGATCTCGGCCACCAGACGCTCCATCAGCCCGGTCTTGCCGGCATTCTTCCAGCCCGTCACACCGTAAAGCCTCACGCACCCGCCCTCCTGCGCGCCTCATCCAGATCCTCGGGCGTGTTGACGTTGAAGAACGCGCCCGCGTCCTCGAACAGCGCCTCGCGCCCGTCATGCGCGTCCGTCCAGAGCACGACCTTGCGCAGGCCGCCTTCCAGCGCCGCGCGCAGATCGTCGCGCAAGCTGACCGGCCAGAGGCCAAAGGTCGGATGCCGCACTTGCCCGCCCGCGCTCATGGATCTGGTGTCTTCCGCGCCGCGCGGCGTCGTGGCCAGCACCAGCGGATGCGCCATGCCCTCGGCGGCGCCTTGCAGCCGCGCCACCAGATCGCGGGGAAAGAACGGCGTGTCGGCCGCGACGGTCACGATGGTCTCGGCGCCCTCGCCCGCGGCCCAGTCGAGCCCGGCCAGCACCCCGGCCAGCGGCCCGGGAAAGCCATCGATCGGATCGGGCAGTACCGGCAGGCCGATCCGCGCGAACCGCGCCGCATCGCCATTGGCGTTGATCGCCAGCGCGCCCGCCTGCGGCGCCAGCCGCGCGATCACGTGATCGAGGATTGATCCGTCGCCCAAGGAGAGCAGCCCCTTGTCGCCCCCGCCCATCCGCGTCGCCTGCCCGCCGGCGAGGACAACACCCAGCGGCTTGCTCGGGGCGGCGGTCATTCCCGCGCGCTCTTGCGGCGGGCCTTGGGGCTTTCCTCGGCCACGCTCTCGGGGTCGGCATCGCGCAGCAGCCGGTCCTCGCCCGCGAGGCACACAAAGCGCCGCCCGCGCAGCCGCCCGATCAGCGTCAGGCCAACCTGCTGCGCGATCTCGACCCCCCAGGCGGTAAAGCCCGACCGCGAGGCAAGCACCGGGATGCCCATCAGCGCGGTCTTGATCACCATCTCGGAGGTCAGCCGCCCGGTGGTGTAAAGCGTCTTGTCATCCGCCGCGACACCCTCGCTGAACATCCAGCCGGCGATCTTGTCGACCGCGTTGTGCCGGCCGACATCCTCCATGTAGACCAGCGGTCGGGCGCCCTGGCACAGCACCGTGCCATGGATCGCGCCGGCGGCCAGATACAGCGACGGGGTCCGGTTGATGGTGGCGGCCAGCGCGTAAAGATCCGAGGTCCGCACCGTCCCCTGCGGCAGGCTCACCGCCTCCAGCCCCTCCATCATGTCGCCAAAGACCGTGCCCACGGCGCAGCCGCTGGTGCGGGTCTTCTTCTGCAACTTCTCCTCGTAGGAGGTCTGCGCGTCTGTGCGCACCACGACCGTCTCCAGATCCTCGTCAAAATCCACGCCGCGCACCGCCTCATCGGCACCGAGCATTCCCTGATTGCGCAGGAACCCGAGCGCGAGATAGTCCGGATAATCGCCGATGGTCATCGCCGTGACGATCTCCTGCCCGTTGAGAAAGATCGTCAGCGGGCGTTCCTCGACCACAGAGATCCGGGTGGGCTGACCGTCGTGATCCACGCCCTCGACACGCCGCGTCAGGCGCGCGGCCTCCGGATCCGGCGCGATCAGGTAGCCCGGTGGCGCGTCACGTGTGGCCAATTGCATCTCCTCCCCCCATTGGATAGGCGAGCCTGCGAACGCATGACATCCGAAGGCAGCCCGGTGACGACAGAAACCACCAAATCGGTCTATTGGCAAGGCGTGCGCGACGGCGCGCCCTTCATTCTGGTGATCGTGCCGTTCTCGCTGCTCTTCGGCGTCGTGGCGACCGAGGCGGGCCTCAACGTGTTCGAGACGCTCAGCTTTTCGGTTCTGGTCATCGCCGGGGCCGCGCAGTTCACCGCGCTGCAGCTTCTGACCGATGGCGCGCCCACCGTGATCGCGCTCATCTCGGCGCTCGCGGTCAATCTGCGCATGGCGATGTATTCCGCCTCGCTGACACCTTGGCTGGGAAAGGCGAGCCTCGGCCAGCGCGCGCTCGCGGCCTATTTCACCGTCGATCAGAGCTATGCCTGCGCCACCGTCAAGTTCGAGCAGAATCCCGGCTGGGACATTCCGCGCCGGCTCGCGTATTTTTTCGGCGTGGTCACGCCGATCTGTCCGCTGTGGTATGTATTCACGCTGGTGGGCGCGCTCGTGGGCGCGAAGATTCCGCAAGGGCTGGCGCTCGATTTTGCGCTGCCGATCACGTTTCTCGCGATGATCGGCCCGATGCTGCGCACGCCCGCGCATCTCGCGGCGGCCTTCGTGTCGGTGACCGTGGCGCTGGTCTCCGCGGGCCTGCCCTACAATCTCGGGTTGCTTGTCGCGGGCCTCGCCGGCATGACGTGCGGCGCCCGGGTCGAGGTGCTGCTCGAGCGCCGGAAGGCGGCCCGCGCATGAGCATCGACACCGCCGATCTTTGGTTCGTCATCATCGGGCTGGGCCTCGGCAGCTTCGCGTTGCGCTTCGTCTTCACCGGTCTGGTCGGCGACCGCCCGCTGCCAGCGTGGATCCTGCGGCATCTGCGCTACACGGCCGTGGCGGTGCTGCCCGGGCTGGTGGCGCCGCTGGTGGTCTGGCCCGCCGCAACCGGCGGCAGCGTCGATGCGCCGCGCATGGCCGCCGCCCTCGTCACGCTCGCGGCGGGGTATGTTCTGCGCAACGTCATCGTCGCCATCCTGCTGGGCGCGCTGACGCTCTATGGCGGGCTCGCCCTGACCGGCTGACGCAAGCCCTCTGCGGGTTTCTTCTGGCCGGAAATATCCCGGGGGGAGACGCGCCACAGGCGCGGCGGGGGGCAGCGCCCCCCTGGCACATGATGTGCACATCATGTGCACATCATGCGGGCGGTGCCCTTCTTCATCATTCCTTCGGCGCAGCCGCGCGGCGCAGCCGGTCGTTGATCGCCCGACCCAGACCGCGCTCGGGGATCGGCGACACCGCAATCCCCGCTGCCCCCATCGCATCCAGCGCATGCAGATGGTGAAAGAGATTGGCCGCCGCTTCGACCAGATCGCCCGAGGGCGACAGGTTCAGATCGGCCTCTACCGCGCCGAAGCCCAGCATCACCTCGCCGGCCTGCCGCCCCCGGGCATCGAGCCGCACCCGCGCCCCCGGCGCGTAATGCGACTGCATCTGCCCCGGCGCACTTGGCGCGGCCCCGTCCGCGCGCCGGCCCACCGGCTGGCCCAGCACGTCCTCCAGCGCCTCGACCGGCACCCCGCCGGGGCGCAAAAGCACCGGA
The DNA here is from genome assembly GCA_041685435.1 of Roseovarius sp. GTDB lineage: Bacteria > Pseudomonadota > Alphaproteobacteria > Rhodobacterales > Rhodobacteraceae > Roseovarius. Next base: position 15,226 of record JAWLFT010000025.1, on the reverse strand, counting down.
GCGTCCGCATCGCCCCCGGCCAGCCCGAGGATCGTCGATTCCACCCCCACCGGACAGGCCCCGCCATCGACCACCGCCTCGATCCGTCCAGCCAGACCGGCCAGCACATGGCGCGCCTCGGTGGGGCTGATCCGCCCCGAGGGGTTGGCCGAGGGCGCGGCGACCGGCCCGCCGAACGCGGCCAGCAGATCGCGGGCCACCGGATGGCCCGGCACCCGCACCGCCAGCGTCGGCAGATCGGCGGTGACCAGCGGCGACAGCCCGGCGCCCGCGCGCAAGGGCAGCACCAGCGTCAGCGGCCCGGGCCAGAACGCCTCGGCAACGCGCTCTGCCGCGTCCGACCATGCCACATAGCCACGCGCCGCCGCCACATTCGCGACATGCACGATCAGCGGGTTGAAGCGCGGCCGCGCCTTGGCCTCGAAGATCCGCGCCACCGCCACGCCGTCGCGCGCATCCGCCCCCAGCCCGTAGACCGTCTCGGTCGGGAAGGCCACGAGACCGCCCGCGCGCCAGATCCCGGCGGCGGCGGCATAGCCCTCCGGACCCGCGCTCAATATCCGCGTCTGCACCGGTTTCGCCCTTTTGACGCCGCGTTTCAGTTGAAGACCCACCGCGGTTGATTACGCTCTTTCGTGCAGATACGTAATATGGGGGCACGGGCGGACTGCCAAGGCCCCCCGCATCAGGAGGTCCCCATGCCCTATCGCGCCCCCGTCGAAGAGTACCGGTTCCTGTTCGACCATGTCATCGGGCTGGCCGATGTCACCGCAACCGACCGCTTTGCCGATGCGACCCCCGACATGACGGCGGCGATCCTGTCGGAGGCCGCCCGCATGTGCGAGGAGGTGCTCTACCCGCTGCAACGCCCCGGCGATCTCAACCCCGCCCGGCTGGAAAACGGCGTGGTGCGCACGGCACCCGGCTTTGCCGAGGGCTACCGCGCCATCGCCGACGGGGGCTGGGTGTCGATCAGCGCCCATCCCGACCATGGCGGCACTGGCCTGCCGATGACGCTGACCACGGCGGTGAACGAGATGATGTCGCAGGCGTGTCTCTCGCTGCAACTCGCGCCGCTGATGACGCAAGGCCAGATCGAGGCGCTGGAGCATCACGCCTCGGACGCGATCAAGGATCTCTACCTGCCCAAGCTCGTCAGCGGCGCGTGGACCGGCACGATGAACCTGACCGAACCGCAGGCCGGCTCGGATGTGGGCGCGCTGCGCACCCGCGCCGAGCCCAACGGCGACGGCACCTACGCCATCACCGGCCAGAAGATCTACATCTCCTGGGGCGATCATGACATGACCGAGAACATCTGCCATCTGGTGTTGGCACGCCTGCCCGACGGGGTGCCGGGCACCAAGGGTATCAGCCTCTTTCTGGTGCCGAAAATCCTCCCCGGTGCGGACGGCATGCTTGGCGCGCGCAACGATCTCAAGGTGGTCAGCCTCGAGCACAAGATGGGCCTGCACGCCAGCCCCACCTGCGTGATGCAATACGAGGGTGCCACCGGCTGGCTGATCGGCGAGGCGCATCAGGGCATGCGCGCGATGTTCACGATGATGAACAATGCCCGGCTCGGTGTCGGCGGCCAGGGCATCGGCGTGGCCGAGGCCGCCTATCAGCACGCGCTGGCCTATGCGTCGGATCGCAAGCAGGGCCGCACGCCCGATCCCGACAATCCCGACACGATCATCGGCCATGCCAATGTGCGCCGCATGCTGGCGGGCATGAAATCCGAGATATTCGCGGCGCGCAGCATCGCGCTGGCCTGCGCGCAGGCGATCGACATGGAAACCGCGACCGGCACCAGGGCCGCCGCCGCGCGCGCCGCCCTGCTGACCCCGATCACCAAGGTCTGCGGCACCGAGACGGGCATCTCCGTGGCCAATACCGGCCTGCAGCTGCATGGCGGCATGGGCTACATCGAAGAGACGGGGGCGGCGCAATACCTGCGCGACGTGCGCGTCACGGCGATCTACGAGGGCACCAACGGCATTCAGGCGATGGATCTCGTGGGCCGCAAGCTGATGGACGGGGGCGAGGCCGCCTTTGAACTGATCGACGAGATCCAGTCCGCCGCCGAGGCCGCGCGCGAGGATCAGCCGGGGCTGGCCGATGCCGTCTGGCAAGCCGCCGAGACGCTGCGCGAGGCGACCGACTGGATGCTCGGGCAGGACGACATGACTCAGCGATTTGCTGGAGCGATGCCTTACTTGCGCGGCTTCGCGCGCGTTCTCGGCGGGCATTTCCACCTCAAATCCGCACAGGCAGAGGCCGGCGACGGTGTGCGCACGCGTCTTGCGCGCTTCTACATCACGCGGCTTCTGCCCGCACATGCCGGGCATCTGGCGCATGCGACGGCCGGAGCGGATGACCTCTACGCGCTCACGCCCGAGGATTTCGCGGCGTGATGGACGGATCGGCCCTCCTGCGCCATCCATGGCCCGCGTCGCCCGCGCCGGGCGAGGCCACCGAGGTCGCGCAAGGGGTTCTGTGGCTGCGGCTGCCGCTGCCCATGGTGCTCGATCACGTCAACGTCTATGCGCTCGACGAGGGCGACAGCTGGACGCTGATCGATACCGGCATCCACTCGCGGCGCAGCGTGGCGTTGTGGGAGGAAATCCTCGCCGGTCCCCTGCAGGGCAAACCCGTGTCGCGCGTCATCGCCACGCATCACCACCCCGACCATGTCGGCATGGCCGGCTGGATCATGGACCGCTGCGGCGCGGATCTCTGGGCGTCGCGCACAAGCTGGCTGATGGCGCGCATGCTGATCCTCGATGTCGAGGAGCGCCCCACCCCGCAGGCGCTGGCCTTCTGGCGCGCGGGTGGCATGGACCCGGAGATCCTGGAGCAGCGCCGGCAGCAGCGCCCCTTCAACTTCGCCGATGTCTGCGCGCCGCTGCCCGTGGGCTACCGACGGATGCAGGACGGCGACGTGATCCGCACGGGCGGGCGGATGTGGGACGTGCGCATGGGCGGCGGGCACGCGGCCGAGCATGTCACGCTCTGGTCGCGCGACGACGCTCTGGTGATCGCCGGCGATCAGATCCTGCCGGGCATCAGCCCCAATATCGGCGTCTACCCGACCGAACCCGAGTCCGATCCCCTGAGCGATTGGCTCGCGGCCTGCGCCCGGCTGGCGCGGCACGCGCACGAGGATCATCTGGTGCTGCCGGGGCACAAGCTGCCCTTTACCGGGCTGCCGCAGCGCATGGCGCAACTGGCCGACAACCATCTGGCCGCCCTCGACCGTCTGCGCGCGTTTCTGACCACGCCGCGCACCGCCGCCGACTGCTTTCCGCTTCTGTTCAAGCGCCGCGTGGAGGCCGGCACCTACGGGCTTGCGCTGGTCGAGGCGATCGCGCATCTCAACCACCTGCACCATGCCGGCGAACTCACCCGCTGGCGGCGCGACGACGGCGCGTGGCTCTGGCAGATGCGGGATGCATCCGGTACAGTTCCGGCGTGACACCGCGTGCCGGATCACGTAACCAAAGGACCGGATATGGCGATGAACACTAGCGAAAAAGACAACACCGAAAAAGATCACGAAGGACAGGACGAGATGACCGAGCACAAGCATGGCGAGATGGACACCGAAGTTCAGGAAAAGACCTTCGAGGGATTCGTGAAGATCGTGACATGGACCACGGTCGCGATCATCGGGATCCTGATCTTCATCGCCCTGATCGGCGCCTGAGCCCGGCGCGACCGACGCCGCGCAATACTCTGTTCCGGCGCTGTCAAATGCGCCGGCCGGGCGTCCCGAGACATGTGATCGCGTGCGCTGCGTCCCCGCCTAGTAGCTGAATTCGTCGTAGATCCGGCCCAGATCGCCCTGCCAGCGGCCGTGATAGGCCTCCAGCAACTCGTCGGCGGGCGTCTTGCCGGTCTCCACGGTGTCGCGCAGCGCACCCAGAAAATGCGTCTCGTCGGGGATCATCCCGCCGCCATCGGTGCGCCCGCGCGCGCGCAAGCCGGCCTCGGAAATGTCCAGAACCTCACGCGCGAGGGTCTGCATGTGGATACCTGCGACCTCGGCCTGCAGCCCGTCGACACTCGCCGCCACCCGCAAAGACTCGCGGGTCTCGGCATCCCAGCCCTTGGCCAGATCCCACGCGGCATCGAGCGCGCTCCGGTCGTACATCAGCCCCACCCAGAAGGCCGGCAGCGCGCATAGCCGGCGCCACGGGCCGCCGTCCGCACCGCGCATCTCCATGAATTTCTTGATCCGCGCCTCGGGAAAGATCGTCGTCAGATGATCCGCCCAGTCCGACAGCGTCGGCTTCTCGCCGGGCAGCGCGGGCAGCGCGCCGCGCAGGAAATCGCGGAAGGACTGGCCAAGCGCGTCGACATACCGGCCCTCGCGATAGACGAAATACATCGGCACATCGAGCGCGTAATCGGCATAGGCCTCGAACCCGAACCCGTCCTCGAAGACAAACGGCAGCATCCCCGTGCGGTCGGGATCGAGATCGCGCCACACGCGGCTGCGCCACGACTTGTGCCCGTTGGGCTTGCCATCGAGAAACGGCGAATTGGCGAACAGCGCGGTGGCCACGGGCTGCAGGGCCAGCGCCACGCGCAGCTTCTGCACCATGTCGGCCTCTGACGCGAAGTCGAGATTGACCTGCACCGTGCAGGTGCGCCGCATCATGGTCTGGCCCATCGTGCCGACGCGCTGCATGTAGCTGTCCATCAGCTTGTAGCGGCCCTTGGGCATCATCGGCATCTGCTCATGCGTCCAGACCGGTGCCGCCCCCAGCCCGATGAAGCCGACACCCACCTTGTCGGCCACATCCTTGACCTCGGCGAGATGCACGTTCACCTCGTCGCAGGTCTGGTGGATGTTCTCCAGCGGCGCGCCCGACAATTCAAGCTGCCCGCCCGGCTCCAGCGACACGTTGGCGCCGTCCTTTTCCAGCCCGATGAGCTTGCCGGCCTCCTCGACCGGGGCCCAGCCATGAACGTCGCGCAGCCCTTCCAGCACGGCCCGCACGCTGCGTTTTCCCTCATAGGGAATCGGCAGCTGGTTGTCCTTGCAATAACCGAATTTCTCGTGCTCGGTGCCGATGCGCCAGTCCTCGGGCGGCTTGCAGCCCGCCGCGAGGTATTCGGCCAGTTGCGATTCGTGTTCGATCGGCCCGCCGCCGGTTTGAGGAATGGACATGGTCGGGCCTCCTGATGCTCTGCGCGTCTTTTTCTGAAGCGCACAGTTGGCGGCAATCCCCGGCGGTGTCAATGCAGCCGGATGGCGTAGGTCCTCGTGCCACCCCCGATGGCGT
>JAWLFT010000025.1:0-9832 GCA_041685435.1 Roseovarius sp. | reverse complement strand
GTCCTCAATGCAGACGCAGGCTCGATCTCACAGGCGAGGACTTTTGCCAGATCACCGTGGGAAAGGCCGGCAGGCGCTGCATCTGCGCCAGCATGTGCTCGGTGCGCAGGCCGGGGAGGGTCGCAAACGCATCGAACAGCGCCTCGGACCCTTCGGCATTCACGGGGATATGCAGATCGGGCGCGCCGCGTTGGCTGAGCACCCAATGCGCAGGGTGGCCCGTCGGATCAAGCGTCAGGCTGTCGAGATCGCGGATCGCCACCACCCCGCCGTTGAGCGGGCCGAAATAGGCAACCTGCCCCTCGTCGACGCGCACCACACCCGGCCCGCCCCCGCCATGGCGAAACCGCGCGCGCTGCACGCCCATCATCAGCACGGCGCCGGCCACCAGCAGCACCGCGTAGCCCAGCCAGTGCAGGATGCCGCCCAGACCAAGCGTCCACCACAGGCCCAGCACGGCCAGCCCGCTGCCGGCCAGCACCTCGCGCCAGCGCCAGAGGGCGGCCCGCGCATCTTGCCGGATGAAGCTCATGCCCGACATCTCATGCCCCGACATCTCATGCCCAGTCTCCCAACGCCTGTTGCCAGACCGTCAGCGCCGCGACCGCCGCCGTGTCGGCGCGCAATATTCGGGGCCCGAGCGCCACGGGATGCGCGCCGGGCAGCGCCGCGAGCCGCGCGCGCTCGGCTTGGGAAAACCCGCCTTCGGGGCCGATCAGGATCGCCCACGGGCCGCCGCGCGCGGCGCTCAGCGCGGCCGCGTCGCCGGCCAGCGCCTCGTCGCAGAACATCAGGCGCCGCTCGTCGGGCCAGCCGTCGAGCAGCACGCCCAGCTTTTGCAGCGCGCAGACCTCGGGCACATAGGTGCCGCCGCATTGTTCGGCGGCCTCCACGGCATGGGCCTGCAGCCGGTCGCGGCGGATACGCTCGGCATTGGTGAACGCGGTCTGCACCGGCAGGATGCGCGCGGCCCCCATCTCGGCGGCCTTCTCGACGATGAAATCGGTGCGCGACTTCTTGATCGGCGCGAAAATCAGCCACAAATCCGGCGGATCCCGCTGCGGGGCGGTCTGCGCCACGACCGTCAGCGTGCCGGCGCGCTTGCCCGTCTCCACCACCTCGGCGCGCCATTCGCCGTCGCGGCCGTTGAAGACCAGCACCGCATCGCCGGCCCCCTGCCGCATCACCCCGAAAAGGTAATGCGCCTGATCGCGGGGCAGAGGAACGGTTTGCCCTTCCCCCAGCGGCTGCTCTACATAAAGCCTGATCTTCGCCGTTTTCATGGGGGCAACATATGTCCGGACAGAAGCAGACGCCAGAGGCTGCGGGCGCGGTGGCCGATGCCTACCGCGGCAATTGGGTGGACCGCGCGGCGCCGCCCGCGACCCGGGCCTATCTGCGGCTGAGCCGCGCGGACCGCCCGATCGGCACATGGCTTTTGCTGCTGCCGTGCTGGTGGGGGTTGACGCTGGCGATGCTCGCCGACGGGCGCGCGGGCTGGCAGGATCTGTGGATCGCCGCGGGCTGCGCCATCGGCGCGGTCCTGATGCGCGGCGCGGGCTGCACGTGGAACGACATCACCGACCGCGATATCGACGGGTCGGTGGCGCGCACCGCCTCGCGCCCGATCCCCTCGGGGCAGGTCACGCCGCGCGGCGCTTTCCTGTGGCTCTGCGCGCAGGCACTGGCCGCGTTCTGCATCCTGCTGACCTTCAACTGGGCAGCCATCCTCCTTGGCATCGCGGCGCTGGTGCCTGTGGCGATCTACCCCTTCGCCAAGCGCTTTACATGGTGGCCGCAGATCTTTCTCGGGCTGGCGTTCAACTGGGGCGCATTGCTGGCGTGGACGGCACATACCGGCACGCTCGGATGGCCGGCGGTCGCGCTGTACCTCGCGGGCATGGCGTGGACGCTGTTCTATGACACGATCTACGCCCATCAGGATGCCGAGGATGACGCGCTGATCGGGGTGAAATCCACCGCGCGGCTGTTCGGCGACAGATCGCCGCGCTGGCTGCGTGGCTTCGGCCTCGGCGCGGTCGCGCTGATGGCGCTCGCGGTGGGGCTTGCGGCCCCGGATGGCGGGGACGCGCTCGTCGCGGCGATCTGCGGCCCGCTCGCCATGGGCTGGCACCTGCGCAGGCAGTTGCAGCGGCTGGACCTCGACGATTCCGCGCGGCTGCTGACGCTCTTTCGTTCCAACCGGGACGCAGGGCTCCTGCCTGTGCCGTTTTTCGCCGTCGCGGTCCTACTTTGATTGCCATCGCCCCGGCGCACGCCTAGAACGCCGCAGTCACAAGGACACAAGGCCAAAGCCTCCATGCGGTTATCCGTCATCTTCACCCTCACCACCACCTTCGCCACGGCTGCCGCCCTCAGCGTCGTGGCCGCCGGCTATGCGGTCACCGAGATCGAGGACGCCTCGCGTGCGCAGGTGCGCGACGCCTTCGACGACGACGACATGGGCTGGACCGAGATCGAGACCGACGGGTTGCAGGTCTATCTCGCCGGCACCGCGCCAACCGAGGCCGCGCGGTTCCGCGCGCTGTCGGTGGCAGGCACCGTGGTCGATGCCACGCGGGTCGTCGACCAGATGCTGGTGGAAGAGGCCGAAGACGTGGCCCCGCCGCGCTTCGCCATCGAGATCCTGCGCAACGAGAGCGGCGTGTCGCTGATCGGGCTGGTGCCCGACTCGCTCGACCGCGACGCGCTGGTGGATGACATCGCCGAGGCGACCGGCGATGCGCGCGTGGCCGACCTGCTGGAAACCGCCGACCACGCGCCCCCGGGCACATGGGACGACGCGCTGCGCTTCGCGGTCGGCTCGCTGTGGGATCTGCCGCGCACCAAGATCTCGGTCAGCGCCGACCGCGTGGCGATCACCGCGATGGCCGAAAGTGCCGCCGATCAGCGCCGGCTGGAAGGCGATCTTGCCCGCAAATCGCCTTCGGACGTGCGGCTCGCGCTCGACATTTCCGCGCCGCGCCCGGTGATCACGCCGTTCACGCTGCGCTTCGTCGTCGATGCGCAGGGCGCGCGGTTCGATGCCTGTTCCGCCGATACCGAAGAGGCGCGCGACCGGATTCTCGGGGCTGCGGGCCGCGCGGGGCTGCAGGCCCGGACCGATTGCACCATCGGCATGGGCGTGCCCTCGCCCCGCTGGGCAGAGGCCGCGGAACTGGCGATCGCGGCCATCTATGATCTGGACGGCGGCACCGTGACCTTCACCGATGCCGATATCGCGCTGCGCGCGCCCGCAGGCACCCCGGCCGATCTTTTCGACGACGTGATCGGCGGGCTGGAGACCGCGCTGCCAGAGGTGTTCGCGCTCGAGGCGACGCGCCCCGAGCCGCCCGATGACAGCGCCCCCGAGACGCCTGAATTCATCGTCACGCTTTCGCCCGAGGGGCAGGTCCTGCTGCGCGGACAGTTCAGCACGCCGCAGTTGCGCGAGACGGCGCAAAGCTTTGCCAAGGCGCGCTTTGCCTCGGACGCGGTGCACATCTCCGCGCGCGTCGCCGAAGGCCTGCCCCGCGACTGGTCGATGCGCGTGCTTCTGGGCGTCGAGGCGCTGTCGCACCTCGCGCAAGGGGCGGTGACGGTCACCCCGGACCATGTCGGCGTCGAGGGCACGAGCGGCCGCAAGGACGCCGGCAGCGATCTGTCGGCGCTCTTGTCCGGCAAGCTCGACGGCGATGCGCAGTTCAGCATCGACGTCAGCTATGACGAGGCGCTCGATCCCGTCGCGCGGATGCCCACACCCGCCCAGTGCGAGACGCGCATCGCGGCCGTGCAGGACGAGCGCAAGATCGGATTCGAGCCGGGCTCGTCCCAGATCACTTCCGAAAGCGTCGAGGTCATGGACCGGATCGCCGATATCCTGGAGGACTGCGGCGAGCTGCGCATGGAGATTGCCGGCCATACCGACAGCCAGGGCCGCGAGGTGATGAACGAGCGGCTGAGCCTCGACCGCGCCCGCGCGGTGCTCGAGGAATTGCGCATGCGGCGGGTGCTCACCGCCTCGATCGAGGCCAAGGGCTACGGCGAAAGCACCCCGATCACCGACAACGACACCGCCGAGGGCCGCGAGAAGAACCGGCGCATCGAATTCCGGGTCATTCGCCCCGAACCCGTCATCACCTACGACATGACGCTTGAACCGCCCGACCAGACAGACCAGAATGGACCCGGAACCGCGGCGGACACGCAGCAAGAGGCGGCAGATGAACAGGACTGAGTTTATCATCGCGACGGCCATCGTGCTGTTCGTCGCTTTCTGCGTGGGCTGGTTCGCCAACTGGCTGGTGCACCGCTTCATCCGCGTGCCGGCCTCCGAGGCGGGAGAGCTGGAGCGTCTCGCGCAGGAACTGCACGAGGCCGAGGAGGCCCGCGATCAGGCGATCACCTATCTGCAGCAACGCGAGGCGGAACTGACCAACCAGCTCAGCCAGTCGGAGGCCGAATTGCGCGCGACGATGGACGGGCTGCGCGCGGCACGCGACGAGCTCCACGAGCTGCGCGCGCAGCTCGACCGGACCGACGGCGGGTCCGGGCGCGCCACGGGCTGACGGCCCCGCGGAGGCCTCGATGCATTTCACCCGCTACGCGATTTATTTCACACCGCCCGACGGCGATCTTGCCGATCTCGGCGCCGCGTGGCTGGGATGGGACAGCGCCACCGGCCAACCGGTGCGTGCCCCCGACCTGCCCGACCTGCCCGCACCCGCGCATGAGATCACCGGCACAGCCCGCCGCTACGGGCTGCATGCCACACTCGTCGCGCCCTTCCGGCTGGCCGGGGGACGGACCGAGGCCGCGCTGCTGGACGCCTTCACCCGGTTCTGCAAGGGCGCGGATCCGGTGACGCTCGACGGGCTGGAAATCGCGGCGATGGGGCGGTTTCTCGCGCTGGTGCCCGAGGGCTGCACAGGCGCGCTCGATGCGCTTGCGGCTCGTGCCGTGCAGACCTTCGGCGCGGTCCGCGCACCGCTTGACGCGGCCACGCTGGCGCGCCGCCGCACAGCCTCGCTCACGCCCGATCAGGACGCCAACCTCGTCCGCTGGGGCTATCCTTACGTGATGTCCGCCTTCCGCTTTCACATCACGCTGACCGGCAAACGCCCCCGGTCAGAGCTGCCGGCGATTCGGCAGGCGATCGCGCGCCATCTCATGCCAGCGGTGCCGCGCCCGTTTCCCGTCGACGCGTTGTCGCTGATGGGCGAGGACGCGCAGGGCCGGTTTCACCTGATCCGGCGCCACCGGCTCGGCCCGTGATGCAGGGCGCGCGCGTCATTCCCCAGAAATACCATCTTGGCGTCACAGAATAGACACAAGCGTAAACCAAATGTAACAACTGTGCGTTGAGTGTTGTGGCCACGATTTAAGCACAGGACAGGCGGCCCCTTTCCCCATGGGGGTCGCCTTTTCTCTGTGTATGCCTTTTCTCCGTGCATGACTTTTGTGTGTGCATGATCGGTGTCCGAGCCTGCCCGCCCGGTACGGTCGCGGGGCCGACCCCGCCGAACGACGACACAAGATGCCGCTGCGGGATGGCGTGGTCGTCCGGGCCTGACCGACCCTCTCGGCAAGTTTCCGTTTGGCGCGCAGACAAGCGACAGGCCACCTCTTGCGGCACGGCCGGTGGCGGCGTAGATCTTGCGAATGACCGGAGCTGCCCGAGCCCGCCTGACCCGTGACGACTGGATTCGCGCCGGTCTCGATGCGCTGCACGCGAGCGGGCCGGGCGCGATTGGCGCCGAGCCGCTGGCGCGCCGCCTCGGCACCACCAAGGGGTCCTTCTACTGGCATTTCCGGGATGTGCCCGATTTTCACGCCGCCCTGCTCGCCCACTGGCGGACCGAGGTCGAGATTGCGCTGTTCGCGGCGGGCGGGGCCACCGACAGCGCCCGGCTGCGCGCCACCGCGCAGGCCATCGCCGCCACCGGTAGCGATGACAGCCGCGCCCTGCCCTGCGAGCCGATGATCCGGGCCTGGGCGCACGGCCATGAGGCCGTCGCCGAGATGCTGCACGAGGTGGACGCGCTGCGGCTCGCGCGGCTGCGCGACCTTCTCGCGGCCTGCGACATCGGCAACCCGGAAATGGCCCACATCCTTTGTGCTGCGGCGACCGGGATGCAGGCGCTGCAGGACGCCGACAGCGACCAGACCGCGAACGCCATCGGCTCGCTCGTCGATCTCATCCTCGCGCTGAGATAGCGACGCGGACGGCCTCACGCTTCTGGGCAGGCGCGACGGCACCACGGCGGTGCCCTGATCCCTCCTGCTGCGACACGCATTTTTTCACATGGCAGAGGCGCGGCGCAGGAACTTTGCGGGCCGCGACGCATTGTCTCGGCATGATGAGGCAGAACAGCTTGCAGCGCCGCGCCACCGGCGGCCGGACATCCCGCGCGAGGCGCCTCGTGCGATGGTCGCGCGTGCGGCGCCTGCGCTGTCTTCTGTGGCTCGGGGTCGGTGTGCTTGGGGCGGGCACGCTGTGGTTGCTCGGCCCGATCCTGACGCCGTTCCTCGTCGGCGCCGTGATCGCCTATTTTCTCGACCCGCTGGTCTGCTGGCTGGAGCGCCGGAGGATCCCGCGCAGCGTCGCGTCGGCGGTGCTGGTAACCCTGATGATGACATTGCTCCTCGCCGCGCTTGTGGTGCTCGTGCCGATCGTCACGGTCGAGGCCGCCTCCCTGATCCAGAGCATCCCGGACCAGTACGCCGCCTTGCAGGAGGTCATCGCCGAGCGCTTTCCGGCCGTCAGCCGGTATGAGGCGAACAATGCGCTCGACAAGCTGGTCGACGACCTCGGCGAAAGGCTGGCCGATTCCGATGCGGCCATGGTCGACGCCCTCGTGTCGAGCTTCGGCAATCTCGTTCAACTGGTGGGTTTCTGGGTCGTGATGCCGGTCGTCGCCTTCTATCTGCTCATGGACTGGCGGCGTCTGGTCGGAACCGTCGGGGATCTGATCCCGCGCGCCAACCTGCCCACCGCGCGCCGGCTTGCGCGGGATGTGGATCTGGTACTGGGCGGATATGTCCGCGGCACCGCGACGGTCTGCCTGATCCTTGTGGCCTATTACGCGGCCTGTCTTGGCCTGACCGGTCTGAATTACGGGTTTCTGATCGGCCTCATCGCCGGGCTCATTTCCTTCATCCCGTATGTCGGCGCGTTCATCGGCGGGGCCTTGGCCATCGGCGTGGCGCTCGGCCAGTTCTGGGGCGATCCGATCCTGATTGCGCTCGTCACAGCCGTGTTTCTGGTCGGTCAGTTTCTCGAAAGCCAGGTGCTCGTGCCCCGGCTGGTGGGGGATTCGGTCGACCTGCATCCCGTGTGGCTGATCTTCGCGATCTTCGCGCTTGGCTATCTCTTCGGGTTCATCGGGGCGCTCGCGGCGGTGCCGCTGGCCGCCGTTCTGGGCGTGCTGATCCGGGCGTTGACGGCCGCCTATGTCCGCAGCGATGTCTATGCACGAGAGGCCCCGCGCGGACACGGGGACGCGACATCCCCCTGAGCCGGACGTGCCGATCTGCAATAAACCTGCATGCAGGCGATCGCCCGAGGGTGGATTGGCCGTATGGAATGTGCTCTATCGCCCCTGTTCAATAAAGGGAGGATATCATGTTACGTGCGCTATCGCGTCCGGCTGTGACGCTGACGGATCGCTACCTGCCGGATCCGTTCATCTTCGTGCTGATCCTGACAGTCGTGGCCGCCGCGTCGGCCATGCTGTTCGAGGGCGCGGCCCCGCTCGATGTCGTCGAGATGTGGGGCAACGGTTTCTGGGATCTGCTGACCTTCTCGATGCAGATGCTGCTGGTGCTGGTCACCGGCTTCATCCTTGCGTCGTCCCCGCCGATCAAGCGGTTCCTCGCGGCGCTCGCCGCTCTGGCGAAATCGCCCGGCGCGGCGATCATCATGGTCACCGTCGTGTCGCTGATCGCGTCCTGGATCAACTGGGGGTTCGGGCTGGTCGTCGGGGCACTTTTCGCCCGCGAGCTTGCGCGTCAGATCGCAGTCGACTACCGGCTGCTGGTCGCGGCCGCATATTCGGGCTTCGTCGTCTGGCATGGCGGGCTTGCAGGCTCCATCCCGCTGACCATCGCCACCGAGGGGCATTTCACCGAAGACCGGATCGGCCTCATCGGCACCGGGATGACGATCTTTTCCGGCTTCAACCTGGTGATCGTCGGGGTGCTCTTCGTGGTCATCCCGCTGACCAACTGGCTGATGATCCCCAAACCCGACGAAAGCGTCATCATCACGCGCGACCAGCTGGGCGACGAGACCGACGACACCTTTGTGCCCTCGCGCCCGGCCGAACATCTCGAGAACAGCCGGATCCTGATGTGGCTGGTCGGCGTACCGGGGCTGATCTTTCTGGGGTATCATTTCCTCGTCGATGGGGGCGGGCTCAACCTCAACATCGTCAACTTCCTGTTTCTGATGCTCGGCATCGTCCTGCACGGCACCGCCCGCAACCTGATGAATGCCCTGCAGGAGGCCGTGCAGGGCGGCTCGGGGATTGTCATCCAGTTTCCGTTCTATGCCGGGATCATGGCGATCATGACAGAGTCCGGCCTCGCCGAAAGCATGTCGGAATGGTTCGTGTCGATCTCGACCGATGTCACCCTGCCGTTCTGGGCGTTCATCAGCGCCGGGATCGTCAACATGTTCGTGCCGTCGGGCGGCGGGCAATGGGCGGTGCAGGCGCCGGTGATGCTGCCTGCGGCCGAGGCACTCGGCGCGGATGTGGCGCGGATCGCGATGGCGGTGGCCTGGGGCGATGCGTGGACAAATCTGCTGCAGCCGTTCTGGGCGCTGCCCATGCTGGCCATCGCCGGGCTGAAGGCCAAGGACATCATGGGCTTCTGCCTGATCCACCTCGTGATCACCGGGGCGATCATTAGCACCCTTCTGGTCTATCTCTGACACCTGACAGGCCGGGCCCCGCCGCGCGACGCGGGGTCCGGCGCGCTCAGCCCGTCAGCGGCTCGGTCGAGGAAAAGAACATCGCCTGGCTGATCGCCGAGCGCACCTGCGCGTCCGAATAGGGCTTGGTGATCAGGAACGCCGGCTCGGGCCGGTTGCCGTGCAACAGCCGCTCCGGGTAGGCGGTGATGAAGATCACCGGGATATCGGCCATGCTGCTCAGGATCTCGGTGACCGCCTCGACGCCCGAGGACTTGTCGGCAAGCTGGATATCGGCGAGGATCAACTGCGGCGGATGGCGTTTGGCAAGTGCGACCGCCTGCGCGTGGGTCCGGGCGGTGCCCAGGACCTCGTGCCCCATATCCGTCGCGATGTTCGAGATATCCAGCGCGATCACGCCCTCGTCCTCGATGATGATCAGCGTGCCGCGCACGGTGTTGCGCATTTCCGCCAGCGCGGCCTCGACAAGGCGCTCGGCCTCGGCCTCGGTGGTGTCCATCACCACCGCGATGTCGGCAAAGCCGCAATCCTCGATCGTCCGAAGCAACAGCGCCTCGCGGCTGCGCGGGGTCAGACGCGCCATGTGGCGCTCGGCGCGCGCCAGCAGCGTGCCCGGCGCGGGATCGCTCATCGGCGCTCCGGCCCCGGCCCAGATGCGGTGAAAGGCGCGCAACAGCGCGATCCGCGGCGACAGGTCGGGGGCGAGCGCGGCGCGATCCGCAAGGATCGCTTCCAGCGTTTCGGCGGCGTAGCGGTCCCCGACGCTCTGACTGCCCGAGAGCGCGCGGGCGTGACGGCGCAGATAGGGAAGGTTTTCCGCGATCCTGCTGTCAGGGTCGCCGGGCCCGTCTTTGGCTTGCATCGTGTCTCCCTTAAATTTCCACAGAATCTTCGATA
>JAWLFT010000100.1:0-9274 GCA_041685435.1 Roseovarius sp. | reverse complement strand
AAAGAGAATGGCTGCGGAAATCTGGCAGCCGTCAAACGGGATTATTCCGAGCCATTCCACAGGCCGACGCTGACGCAAGCCCGCAGGATTTCCGAAATGCCATCCCGCAAAAGATAAGATCAATTTTATGAATGTTTTCTCTTAACTTGTGTTAACGCGAGTGAAACAACGTTTCACAACCTGAAAGTGTATCAGGTGTTTCACACCGCCATGAGATCCCGACCAAGTGGTTGTGGGACACGGCAAGCTTGGCGGCCTGCGGCGCATGCGCAACATTCGGGTCGCGTGCGCCATGCGGGCGGCCTATCCTGCGACAAAGCCGTCAGGACATTTGCATGACCGATCTCGACCAGACCTATCATTACAACGTCATGCGTCGCGCCATCGCGGTGATCGATGCGCGCGGCGAGGGGCTGTCGCTGGCCGAACTGGCCCGCGAAATGGACATGAGCGCGGCGCATTTCCAGCGCCTGTTTTCGCAATGGGTGGGGGTGTCACCGAAGCGATATCAGCAATATCTGGCGCTCGGCCATGCCAAGGCGTTGCTTGCGCAGCGGTTCACCACGCTCGAGACCGCCGAGGCAAGCGGATTGTCGGGCAGCGGACGGTTGCACGATCTCTTCCTCAGGTGGGAAGCGATGAGCCCCGGCGCCTTCGCCCGGCAGGGCGAGGGTCTGACCGTGCATTACGGCTGGTTCGACAGCCCGTTCGGCGCGACGCTGGCCATGGGCACGGATCGCGGCCTGTGCGGGCTGGCCTTTGCCGACGAGATCGGGCGCGATGCAACCCTCGACGACATGCGCGCGCGCTGGCCGCGTGCCGGGTACACCCATGCGCCCGGGCATGTCGAACCATGGGTCGCGGCGGCCTTCGCCGGGCGCGGCGAAGTGGCGCTGCAGATGATCGGGGGGCCGTTCCAGATCAAGGTCTGGGAGGCGCTGCTCGGGATCGCGCCCGGGCATGTCACGACCTACTCGCAAATCGCGCAGGCGATCGGCCATCCGCGCGCCGTGCGGGCGGTGGGCACCGCCGTCGGGCGCAACCCTGTGAGTTATCTCATTCCCTGCCACCGCGCGCTGCTCAAATCCGGGGGCCTGGGCGGCTATCACTGGGGTTTGCCGGTCAAGCGGGCGATCCTCGCCTACGAAAGTGCGCAAGCCGGCATTTGAGCAAAGTCATGCGTGCCAGAGTGCATGTTTTCCGGTCAAGGGGCCTTGGGAACGGACATGTTATTGCTTATCATGCCCGCACCCCCGATGTTTCGGGTCAGATCAACAACAAAGGTGTCACTCATGATCCGATTCCCAGTTTCTGCCACGCGCAATCCGCTGCTTCTGCTGTCCGGCGCGTCCCTGCTGCTCGCCACGGCGTGTACCGACCCCGCCTCCGTCGGCGGAGAAGACCGTCAGAAAACCCGGCAGGGCGCGATCGTCGGCGGCCTTCTCGGGGCCGGGGCCGGGGCGCTGGCCAGCGATGACAGGGCCAGGGGGGCGCTGATAGGCGGGGCGATCGGGGCGGCGGGCGGTGCGGTCGTCGGCAATGCGCTCGACCGGCAGGAGGCGGAACTGCGGCAACAACTCGACGATGACGTACAGATCAACAATACCGGCGACCGGCTGATCGTGACAATGCCGCAGGACATCCTGTTCGCCGTCGACAGCTTCGACATCCGTCCCGGATTGCGCCAGGATCTGTTCAGCGTCGCCGACAGCCTGCAGAGATATCCTGACACCCGCGTGCAGGTCATCGGGCATACCGACAGCGATGGCGCGGCGAGCTATAACCAGAGACTGTCCGAGCGTCGCGCCGACGCCGTGGCCAATGTGCTGCTGAGTGGCGGTGTGAGGTCGTCGCGGATCAACGCCTTCGGCCGTGGCGAGGACCAGCCCGTCGCCTCGAACCTGACCCCGCAGGGCAAGGCGCAGAACCGCCGGGTCGAGATCATCATCGTGCCCAATGGCTGAGCCCGGCACATCCTGCCATCGGTGGATGTGAGTATTTTGAGAAAGATGAAGCGGGGGGCGACGCGGTCAGCCCCCCGCCTTGTGTGACGGGTCGCCGCGCAGGGATATCCATGCCAGACGCGGCAGGCGCAGCAGAAGCCGCCACAGGATATCGTCGTATTCCAACTCGCCCGCCATCAGCCGAAAATACTGGTGGCGCAGGCGGGTCGAACGGCGAAAGGCACGCTCGAACCCGGGCGCAAGACAGGGCAGAAAGATCACCGGGCGGATCAGCCTCGCCATGCGCAAGGCATGGTGAATGGGGCGCAAGGCACGAGTGTAAAGCGCAAGGGCACGCCCGGGATGGCCTGTCGACAGGGCATCCATGGCCGCCTGCGCCGCCAGTTGACCGCTTTTCATCGCATAGCCGATCCCTTCGCCGGTGATCGGATCGACCAGCCCGGCCGCATCGCCCGCCAGAAGGACCGCCCCCTTGCCGGGGGTCTTGCGAAACGCGCCGAATGGCAGGAACTGGCCCTTGACGCGGGCCTCGGGCGCGTCGATGCCCAGCATCTCGCAATAGTCGGCCATGGCCTGTTTCATCTGCGGATTCCGGGCCAGCAGCCCGCCAACGCCAACCGTCGTCGTGCGGCGCTTGGGAAACACCCAGCCATACCCCCAGTTGACCGCCGCCAGATCGATCCGGATCGGCGCGTCGGGCCGCAGGTGCGCGCCGGCGACCTCGATCTCAAGCCCGAAGCCGATGCGCTTGCGATCGAAACTCTGACCGAACAAGTGCCGTGCCACCTGGCTGTTGGCGCCGTCCGCGCCGATCAACACGCCGCAACCGAGCACCGGGCCATCCTTCAGCGTCACCGTGCCCGCATCCGTATCGAGCGCCGCCACGCTGTGCCCGGTGAAATCCGCCGCACCGGCACCGATCGCATGCCCGCAGATCATGGCGTCGAGATCCCACCGCATCGTCGCACAGAGCGCGGGCGCATCCCGGATCAACCCGACGGGACGACCGCGAAAGCGGAAATCGACCTCGGTCTTGTGGTCGATCGCCTCGAACGGCATCTCGCGCTCGAAGATCTCGGCGTAATGGCGGCGCGCGCGACCGGTGATCAGGCCGCCGCAAAGCTTGTCGCGCGGAAAGGCCTTGCGGTCGATCAGCGCCACGCGCAGCCCGGCCTGCGCGGCGCAATACGCCGCAGCCCCGCCCGCCGGGCCCGCGCCGATCACGATCACATCGTAGCGCTCCATATCTCAGACCTCTGGCAGCGCATCGCGCCGGATCATGGTGCGCAGGGCAAAGCTCGACCGCATCGCACGGATATTCGGCATCTGCATCAGACCGTCCTCGAGAAACCGGTCGAAACCGGCCAGATCCGCGGCCACGACCCGGATCAGCACATCGCGTGTGCCGGTCATCAGGTAGCACTCCATCACCTCGTCAAAGCGCCGAAGTCCGTTTTCGAATGCCTTGACCGCGTCTCGGCCGTGATGCTCCAGTTCGACGAAGATGAACGCGTTGAGCGGCAGGCCCAGCTTTTCCTGGTCGATGCGCGCGGCATAGCCGGTGATGATCCCGAGCTCCTCCAGCCGGGCGATGCGCCGGGCCACAGGCGTCGGGGACAATCCCACCATCACCGACAGATCGGCCAGTTTCTGACGCCCGTCGCGTTGCAGGGCGGCGATGATGCGGCGATCGATTGTGTCCATTTTCCCCAAGATCTTCCTTCTGGCAGCGCCAAATCCCTGCCTGTAACGGGAATTTGACCGATATTTGCCGTTTAATCGCGTCCGATCGTCCTTATCCTGAAATTCGAAAGGATGTCACCATGCTAACACATCTACCCTCAGCGACACATGAAGCCCTCTACCGCGTGGAGGATCGCGACAGCGGCCTTCGCGGGTTCATCGGCGTGCATTCTACGCAACTGGGGCCCGCCGCGGGCGGGCTTCGGATGCGCGTCTATGCCAGCGAGGAGGATGCGATCACGGATGTGCTGAACCTGTCGCGCGGGATGAGCTACAAGAACGCGGCCGCCGGTCTGCCGCTTGGCGGCGGCAAGGCGGTGATCATGGGCGATCCGGCCACCGAGAAGACGCCGGCGCTTTTGCGTGCCATGGGCCGCGCCATCGAGAGCCTTGAAGGTCGGTACTGGACCGCCGAGGATATGGGCATGTCGCCTGCCGACATGGCTGAGATCGCGCGCGAGACGCGCCATGTCGCGGGGCGCGATCAGGGCGATCACGCCAGCGGCGACCCATCTCCGGTCACCGCGCGCGGGGTGTGTGGTGCGATGCAGGCCGGGGCGAGGCAGCTTTGGGGCAAGGCCGATCTTGCCGGGCGCGTGGTGGGTGTGCAGGGTCTTGGCCATGTCGGCTGGCATGTCTGCCAGCGGCTGCACGACGCGGGCGCGCGGCTGGTTGTAGCGGATATGGACGCGGCCCGCGTGACCTCTGCCGTCACGGCGTTCGGGGCGGTTCCGTTGGAGACGTCCGACATCCACGCCGCGGATGTCGATATCCTCGCCCCATGCGCCATCGGAGGGGTGCTCGACGCCCGGAGCATCCCCGAGATCAGGGCACGCATGATCTGCGGCGCGGCCAACACCCAGCTCGCCGCCCCCGATGACGCGACGGCGCTGATGGCGCGCGGCATCCTCTACCTGCCTGACTACGTGGCCAATGGCGGCGGGATCATCAATGTTGCCGCTGAAATCCTGCACATCGCCGAGCGTGACAGCTGGGTCGAGGACCGACTGTCAGCGATACAGGCCAACATGGCACGCATTCTGGCCCTGGCGCATGCTGAAGGTGTCAGCCCAGCGGTGATCGCCGATCGCATGGTCGAGGAAAGGCTTTTACCGCAGGCGGGGTGAACCGCGATATTTGCGAGAGTCGGAAATTGGCCTGAAGGGGACGTTGCCGACTCTGCCCTGCGCGGAATCAAGGCCGAAGGCCGCCGCGCATCGCCGGGCCGCCCCCCGGCACGGCGATTTGGCCGCAACCTGCGCCTTGCATTGGTATTTTCCCGATTTGGCCACCATAAAGCGCTGCCAAAATCACGTTGGATCGCCGCACCGCGGCCCGTCGATGCGCGGCTCACCCCAAACGTCCCCTTCAGGCCCAAGAAGTCGCCCATGGCAGCATCCGCACCTGACATTCCGCACCCAGCCCGCTCTGGCCGCACGCGGTCGGACCCTCAGTCCCAGCAGCTCACCAGAACGGTCATTGCATTGGCGCGGTCGGTCAGCGCCTCGGCGGACATCATCCCGGCCTCGGAGGTCCGGCGCGCCATGATGCCGCCGCGGGTCAGAATATCCTGCAAGGCACCGTTGGTCGCAGCAAAGCTCACATCCTCGGGCAGGCTGCGATTGTCCATCCGGTGCGCCAGAAGCATGCCCAGAACCGATCCGCCCTGATCCAGAACCGGCCCCCCGGCATCGCCCTCGAGCGCGGCGAGCGTCAGGCGCTTCATATGAGGCTCGCCGTTCAACCCTTCCAGATCCGACACCTGCCCGAAGGTCACGGTGGGGCCCCCGAGAACCCCGCCATAGGAATAGCCGGCAACGGCCACATCCGACGCCAGACGCGGCGTGCGATCCTGGAAGGTGGCCACGCGCGCCGGCGCAAGACGGGCCTCGGGACGCAGCACCGCCACGCCGAGGCCCTCGTCGATCAGGGCGATCCCGGCCTCGTGAACCTGGTCGATCGTGATCCGCCCGCACCCGCGCACGGCATCCGCCGTGGTCAGGACGGTGCCACCATCATCCACATAAAAGCCCGACCGTGTCAGGCGCGGCCTGCGCACCTCGAGCCCGGCGACAAGATCGATCCGCTGCGCTGACGCGTTGCCTTCGGCGGGATCAAGTGTGCCGGGCAGCCAGTCGAAACTTTCCAGCATCTCCTGCAAGACGCGATTGCGGCGCTCCTCGTCCCCCACCGGCCAGATCAGGGTGAAGCCCTTTATCTCGCCATCGCGCAGCCAGACCCGGGTGTGCGAAATCTCCAGCGCCCCCTCGCCGACTAGCGTGAACCCGTCCCGATCAAGGCTTCGCGGCCCGGTCTCGGGCACGATTTCAAGCGACTGCATGACCTCGTACAGCCCGTTCAGGCTGGTGCGGTCGCCGCTCAGGCTGATCAGCAGCACCCGCGCATCCAGATCGCCCACAGGATCGAAATGCGCGAATGGCGGTGCATAGCGCGCGAAATCGACCACGTCGCTCGGCAACTTCAGCGCGATTCCCGTCGCCCGGTCCACGATCCGTTCCAGACCCAGACCGTCCAGCACCGCAGTGAAGTCACGCAAGAGATTCGCGCGCTGCGATGTCGTCAGCACGCCGGTGGCCTCGAAACCGTTCTCGCGTTGCCAGCGAGCCATGGCGGCCCGGGTGCCGCGTCCGAACGCGGCATCGATCGAGCCGTCATAGACCCCGGTCCACGTCAGGGCCTTCTGCAGTTCGAACCGGTCCTCGCGTGTCAGGCGAGCTTCGCTGGCGCGGGCCTCGCGGGGTGTCTCATCGGGGGTCACGTCAGGGCGCCCGCCGACGGCATCCGCCCTGTCATCGGTTGCAGGGGCCGAGGACTCCTCCAGCGACGCGCCCACGGGCCAGAACTGCCGCTGATAGGCCGAGCGGCGGGCGATATAGCTGTCGCGCGCAATCCGCCCGTCGCGGCGATAGTCGCGCAGCACCCGCTCGGCCTCGTCGCGCCGGTAGGGGCCAAGCGCGATCGCATACCAGCCATTGCCAAGCGTGAACCCGCCCACCTCGGGCAGGGTTGCGGCATAGCGCTGCGCGGCGTCTCTGGCCTCCAGAAGGCTGGGCTTGGCCTCGATCTGCACCCAGACAAGGGGCGCGCCTGATCCGTCCCGGCCGAGGACGTCCTGCGCGCGACCTGTCGTCGTGCAGACCGAAACGAGACATATCAGGATCAGCACGATACGCGTCATGGGCTTATTTTCCGATCAGGCAAGAACGTCATCAGTTTAACTTGGATGTTTTAACAAAGTTCCCCGGCGATGCACCCCAATAATCGCGACGATCCCAGCCAATCGAAGCATGGATGCATGCGATTGACCCTACCGCACGGTACGCCTAGAGAAAGGCGGCGATTTCAAGGGGCACCCGAAGGGTATGGCATGACGCACAAGGCAGACAAACCGCGCAGCTTTCAGGAGGTGATCCTGCGGCTTCAAGGCTACTGGGCGGCGCAGGGCTGCGCCGTGATGCAGCCCTATGACATGGAGGTCGGCGCGGGCACCTTCCACCCCGCGACCACGCTGCGCAGCCTCGGCCCGCGCCCCTGGGCGGCCGCCTATGTGCAGCCCTCGCGCCGTCCGACCGACGGGCGCTACGGCGAGAACCCCAACCGCCTGCAGCATTACTACCAGTATCAGGTGCTGATCAAACCCAGCCCGCCGGACCTGCAGGATCTGTATCTGGGGTCGCTGCAGGCCATCGGCATCGACGCGTCGCTGCACGACATCCGCTTTGTCGAGGATGACTGGGAAAGCCCCACGCTGGGGGCGTGGGGGCTGGGCTGGGAGGTCTGGTGCGACGGCATGGAAGTGTCGCAATTCACCTATTTCCAGCAGGTCGGCGGGCATGACTGCGCGCCCGTCTCGGGCGAGCTGACCTACGGGCTGGAGCGGCTGGCAATGTATGTGCTGGGCGCGGATCACGTGATGGATATGCCCTTCAACGACCCGGACGCGCCCATTCCGCTAGGCTACGGCGACGTGTTCCGCCAGACCGAAGAGGAATATTCGCGCTGGAATTTCGACGTGGCCAACACCGAGGTACTCTTGCGGCATTTCGAAGAGGCCGAGGCGGAATGCGACGCGATCCTTGCGCAGGCGGCCACCGACCCGCGAACCGGCTACCACATCGTCATGGCGCATCCCGCCTATGACCAGTGCATCAAGGCGAGCCATATCTTCAACCTGCTGGACGCACGCGGCGTGATCTCGGTTACCGAACGTCAGGCTTATATCGGGCGGGTCCGCTCGCTGGCCCGCAAATGCGCCGATGCCTATCTGCAGACCGACGCCGGCGGAAAGGCAGCCTGATGGGAAAGATACTCGCAGCCTTCCTGCTCGCGTCAGGCGTGATCGCCGGGGTGTCAATGTATTACCTGCAGGTCTACCACTTCTACGAAGAGGTGCCGGCGACCGGCGCGGGCGACGTGCAACTGACCGCGCAGGCCGGCGGCGCGCCGGAACCCCTGCCCCATGACGATTTCGAGGCCATCGACGCCGACAGTTCGCCGATCCGCTACCGGGCCTGCTTCACCACGACGGCCCGGCCCGCCGACCTCGCCGAGACCTATGCGCCCTACCCCGCCGCAGAACCGCTCAACGCGCCGTTCTGGTTTGACTGTTTCGACTCGCAGGCCATCGGCGACGCGCTCGAGGACGGGCAGGCGACGGCATTTCTGGGCGAGAAGGACATCCACTACGGCATCGACCGGATCGTCGCCATCACCGAGGACGGGCGCGGTTATGTCTGGCACCAGATCAACCGCTGCGGCGAGGTGGTCTTCGACGGCCAGCCCGCGCCCGACGATTGCCCCGAACCGCCCGAAGGATACTGACGCATGCCCGATCTGCTGATCGAACTCTTCTCCGAGGAAATCCCCGCGCGCATGCAGGCCCGCGCGGCCGAGGATCTGCGACGCGGCATGACCGACGCGCTGGTCGAGGCCGGGCTGACCTATGCGGGGGCGGCCGGTTTCTCGACGCCCCGGCGGCTGGCGCTGACCGTGCAGGGCCTGCCGGCTGAAAGTCCGAAACGCGTGGAGCGGCGCAAGGGCCCGCGCGTCGATGCCCCCGAAAAGGCGATCGAGGGGTTTCTGCGCGGCGCGGGCGTATCCCGCGACGATCTCAAGATCCGCGACGAGAAAAAGGGCCAGGTCTATGTCGCGGCCATCACGCATCCCGGCCGGCCGGTCGCCGATATCGTGGCCGAGGAGCTGGAAAAGGTCATCCGCAACTTCCCATGGCCGAAGTCGATGCGGTGGGGCCATGGATCCTTGCGATGGGTGCGGCCGCTGCACGGCATTCTTTGCATCCTGACTGACGACGCTGGCGAGACGCAGGTGGTAGGGATGGACGTGGACGGCATTGTTGCCGGCAACACCACGCGCGGGCACCGATTCATGGCGCCGGATGTCTTTGCCGTGACCGGGTTCGACGACTATCAGGCGCGGCTCAAACGGGCGCATGTGGTGCTCGACGCGGGCGAGCGGGCCAAGGCGATCTGGCACGACGCCACCAATCAGGCCTTCGCGGGCGGATATGAGGTGGTCGAGGATCGCGG
>JAWLFT010000024.1:0-36409 GCA_041685435.1 Roseovarius sp. | reverse complement strand
GGCCTTCATCTGCTCATTCAGATAGTATTCGCGCTGCGTGCGCTCCATCTGGCTTTTCACGCGGGTCTTGATCTTCTTCTCGACCTGCATGACGCTCATTTCGCCCTGCATCAGGCCATAGACCTTTTCCAGACGCTCGCTCACGCTCAGCGTCTCCAGAAGGTCCTGCTTGCGGTCCACCTCGATCCCGAGATGACCGGCCACCAGATCGGCCAGCTTGGCCGCATCATCGGAGTCCGACACGGCCGTCAGCGCCTCGTCGGGAATGTTCTTCTTGACCTTGGCATAGCGCGCGAACTCGTCACTGACGGTGCGCAACAGCGCCTCGATGGTGGTCGCATCGCCGGGCGTCTCCGCGACATGCTCTGCCCGCGCCGAAAAATACTCTTCGTTGTCCAGGTATTCGGTGATGCGCACCCGCGACACGCCCTCGACCAGCACCTTGACGGTGCCATCGGGCAGTTTCAGCAGTTGCAGCACATTGGCCAGCACGCCCAGGCGGTAGATGTCGTCCTGCGACGGATCATCCTCGGACGGGTCGATCTGGCTCGACAGCAGAATCTGCTTGTCGTCCTGCATGACCTCTTCCAGCGCCCGCACGGATTTCTCGCGCCCCACGAAAAGCGGCACGATCATATGCGGGAACACCACGATATCGCGCAGCGGCAGCACTGGATAGGAAGCATTGAGTTGGTCTTGCATGCTCGTAGTCCTCTTTGGCAAGAAGGCACTGGCCCCGTCTTCGCGGCAACCCCGGCCTTCTCCGTTTCGTTGACTCTTAAGTGGGGCAGACCCCCCGTAATTTCAATGTTCGCGGCTCAGCATGCCCCCTCGGACCGCGTGGCACAAGCGCACAATGGGTGGCTGGTCAGCGCACACTCCGGGGCGCGCGGCCTGGGGCGGCCCGGCAGATCAGACCCGCACGCCGCGCCGTCCGGCCAGATCGGTGAAATACTGCCACGCCACCCGGCCCGAACGCGCGCCGCGCGTGGCCTGCCATTCGATCGCCTCGGCGCGCAGGGTCTCGTCGTCGATCTCCACCCCGTAGGCGTCGCAATAGCCGCGGATCATCGCCAGATACCCATCCTGATCGCAAGGATGAAAGCCCAGCCACAGGCCGAACCGATCCGACAGCGACACCTTTTCCTCGACCGCCTCGGACGGGTTGATCGCGGTCGAGCGTTCATTCTCGATCATGTCGCGCGGCATCAGGTGGCGGCGGTTGGATGTGGCGTAGAACAGCACGTTCTCGGGCCGCCCCTCGATCCCGCCATCCAGCACCGCCTTCAGCGACTTGTAATGCTCGTCATTCTCGCCAAAGCTCAGATCGTCGCAGAACAGCAGAAACCGCGCCTCCGCGCCGCGCAACAGGTTCAGCAGACGCCCGACCGAGGGCAGATCCTCGCGGTGCAGCTCGATGATCTTCAGCGGCGCCCCCTCGGCGCGCACCGCCGCATGTGCGGCCTTCACGAGGCTCGATTTGCCCATGCCGCGCGCGCCCCACAACAGCGCATTGTTCGCCGGCAGCCCGCGCGAGAATTGCCGGGTGTTCTCCAGCAGCGTGTCGCGCGACCGGTCGATCCCGACCAGCAGCCGCATGTCGACGCGGTTCACGGTCGCCACCGGCTCCAGCCGGTCCGGCGAGACATGCCAGACAAACGCATCGGCGACCCCGAAATCCGGCACGGTCAGCGGTGCGGGGGCCAGACGCTCCAGCGCGTCGGCGATACGCTCCATCGGGTCGGCGGTCATTCAGTCCCTGCCCTTACCGTCATCCAGGCCGCCCAGCGGATCCTCGAGATCGTCCTCCTCGTCGAATGCGGCCTCGTCATCATCCTCGAACCAGAGGCCTTGCGCGCGGAGTTCCGCCTCGCGTTTCTTCTCGACGCGGGCGACAAGCCAGATCGACACCTCGTAAAGGCCGTAGACGGTCACGAACAGGATCACCTGCGTGATGACATCGGGCGGTGTCACCAGGGCGGCCAACACCAGAATGCCCACCATCGCGTATTTGCGCACGCGCTTCAGGCCCTCGGCGCTGACCAGCCCGGCCTTGCCCATCAGCGTCAGCAGTACCGGCAACTGAAAGCACAGCCCGAACGCGATGATGAACTTGATCGTCAGGTTGAGATATTCCTGCGCCGAGCCCTGGAACACCACCGACAGCGGGGCCGCACCCTGCACGTCATCGACGATCTCGCCCTCGCCGCCGAATTGCTGGAAGCCGAGGAAGAAGTCATAGGCCAGCGGCGTGACCACGTAGAACGCAAACGACGCACCCAGAAAGAACATGAAGGGCGACGCCACGAGAAACGGCAGGAACGCGCCCTTTTCCGACCGATAAAGGCCGGGCGCCACGAACCGCCACATCTGGTTGGCGATATACGGAAAGGCCAGAAAGAACCCGCCCAGAAGCGAGACCTTGACGGCCACGAAAAAGCCCTCCTGCGGCGAGATGAAGATCAGGTCGCAATCCTGCCCGCGCTCGGCCAGCACCTGACAGAGCGGCGCGGTCAGGAAGTTGAAGATCGGCGTGGCCACGGTGAAACAGATCACCATGCCGATGATGAACGCGACGACCGAATGGATCAGCCGGTTGCGCAGTTCCGCCAGATGCTCGATCAGCGGCGCGCTGCTGTCCTCGATCTCGTCAGGGGTGCTCATGCCTTGTCCTCGGCCTCGTCTTCAGCCTTGGGGTCTGGCTTGGTTGCGGCCTTGGACTTGCTCGCGGCCTTCGGTTTGGGTGCCGCCTTCGACTTTTTCGCGGGTTTGGCCTTCGGCGGGCTCTCGGCATCGGCGGTCCTTGCCGCTTTGTCCGCCGTCTTTGCCTCGGCCCCGGCCGTCTTGTCCCCGGCGGTCTTGTCCCCGGCATCCGCCGCCTGCGTCTCGGCTTCGGCCGCGTTGCGCCTGGCCGCCATGTCGCCGGCTTTCTCCCGGGTCTTGTCGGCCTGCGCCTGCCGCTTTTCGTTCAGCGGCGGTTGCTCGTCGACATCGACGTCGCGGGTCGCGTCCCGGGTGCTCTTGCGCACCTCGTCCATCGCCGATTTCATCGGGTTGGACGCCGCCTTGAAGCTCTTCTGGATATCGCTCACGCCGGACTGGTCGGCGGCGTCGTTCATGGCGCGACTGAATTCGCGCGCCATGCCCTTGGCCTTGCCCACGAACTTGCCCACGGCCTGAAACATTCCGGGCAGATCCTTGGGCCCGACCACGATCAGCGCCACGATCCCTATGAGCAGAAGCTCCGTCCAGCCGAGGTCAAGCATCCGGGGATCAGACCTTGTCTTTTTCGTCTTTGGGGGTCACGTCGCGTTCGGCCGTTTGGACCTCGTCGTCGGTGGTCGCGTCGTCAAGCTCCTTGTTGCCTTCCGACACCCCCTTCTTGAAGGACGTGATTCCCTTGCCGACCTCGCCCATCAGCGACGAGATCTTGCCACGCCCGAAAAGCACAAGCACCACCACGGCGATGAGCAGAAGGCCGGGAAGGCCGATATTGTTCAGCATGTCTCTTTCTCCGTCTCTCGAAGACACGATGCGGTCTTCGGGGTTTCCATTGCACGATCTAATGTCTCGACGCGCAAGTTGAAAGCACCAATCCGCCCTGCCGTCCCGATCACGCGCGATATCCGGCTGTCACCGTAGGCCCGCCCCCCGACCGGGGTCAATCGTCGCCCTGCGCCTCGGCCCGGCTCTTGCCGCTGACATTCTGCGCCAGCGTCGCCGCCATGAACTGATCGAGATCGCCATCGAGCACGCCCTTGGTGTCCGAGGTTTCCACCCCGGTGCGCAGATCCTTCACCATCTGGTAGGGCTGCAGCACATAGGACCGGATCTGGTTGCCCCATCCGGCATCGCCCTTGGCGTCATGCGCGTCGTTGATGGCCGCGTTGCGGCGGTCCATCTCCTGCTGGTAAAGCCGCGATTTCAGGGCCTTCATGGCGATGTCGCGGTTCTGATGCTGCGATTTCTGCGAGGATTGCGTGACGATCCCGGTGGGGATGTGGGTGATCCGTACCGCCGAATCGGTGGTGTTGACATGCTGCCCGCCGGCCCCCGAACTGCGGAACGTGTCGATGCGGATATCGCCCGGATTGACCTCCACATCGACAGCGTCATCCACCACCGGATAGACCCAGACCGACGAGAACGACGTGTGACGCTTGGCCGCTGAATCGAACGGCGAGATCCGCACCAGACGGTGCACGCCGGATTCGGATTTCAGCCAGCCATAGGCGTTGCGCCCGGAGATCTTGTAGGCCGCCGACTTGATCCCCGCGCCCTCGCCCTCGCTCTCGGACTGCAATTCGACGGTGTAGCCGCGTTTCTCGGCCCACCGGACATACATCCGCGCCAGCATCGACGCCCAGTCACA
This sequence comes from Roseovarius sp., assembly GCA_041685435.1. GTDB lineage: Bacteria > Pseudomonadota > Alphaproteobacteria > Rhodobacterales > Rhodobacteraceae > Roseovarius. Next base: position 32,037 of record JAWLFT010000024.1, on the reverse strand, counting down.
GCTTTCGGTGCCGCCCGCGCCGGCGTTGATCTCGATGAAGGTGTCATTGGCGTCGGCCTCGCCATCCAGAAGCGCCTCCAGCTCGCGCGCCGCGGCGACCTTGGCCAGCGATTTGAGGTTCTCCACGGCCTCGGCCACGACCTCCTCGTCGCCCTCGGCCTCGCCCATCTCGATCAGGCCGGTCAGATCGTCCATCTCCTGCTTGATCCTGTCATGCGTCTCCAGCGCATCGACCAGCGCCTGCCTGTCGCGCATCAGCTTCTGTGCAGCCGCCGGATCATCCCAGAGCGTGGGATCCTCGACCCGCGCGTCGAACTCTTCCAGCCGGTGATGCGCGGTTTCCCACCCCAGGCGCTGGCGCAGAAGCTCCAGCGATTTTTCGATCTCGGCAACGAGGTTCTCGGGGTCGGCGCGCATAATGTCCATCCTGTCCGCTTGAAGTTGCGTGATAGCCCAGCATCCGGGCACGGGCAAGATCACCCGCGCAGGATCGCCCCGCGCGGCCGCCTCCCCCCCCCTCAGTTGGCCCCCTTCCGTGGCTCAGTACAGCCCGCCCGAACTCATCGACCCGAAGCTCGACTGGCCGCCGACCTGACCCGTCCCCCCCGAGGACGTGGTGACGTCGCGCACCTGCTCGTCCGAGCCGTAAAGATCCAGATCGTCACCCATGGCAAAGCCGCCATCGAACATCTGGCCAAAGACCGGCGCCTCGCCATCGCGGAAATATTCCGCCACGACATTGGCGCCCTCCGCATCGTCAGCCAGACGCGCGCCGGTCACCCGGTCGATCTTGATAAAGCGTCCGCCGGGCGGGACCTCGAACGGCCCGCCGCCGAATTTCTTGACCGCCTCGGCCATGAATTCCTGAAACACCGGGCCGCACATCGACGAGCCATAGGCCGACCGGCCAAGGCCGCGCGGCTGATCGTGGCCGATATAGCAGCCGGCGACGATATTGCTGGTGAAGCCGATGAACCACACATCGCGCGCATCGTTGGTCGTGCCAGTCTTGCCGGCCACCGGCACCGGCAGATCGATCGCGCCCGAGGCCGTGCCATTATCCACCACGCCTTTCATCATCGAGGTCAGCTGATAGGCGGTGACGGCATTCATCACCCGCTCTCGATCCGAGGTGATGCGCGGGCCGAAATTGCTCGGAATGCCGGGATCGTCGCAATCCACACATGTCCGCTGATCCTGCCGGTAGATGGTCTCGCCGTAGCGGTTCTGCACCCGGTCCACGAGGCTGGGATGCACGCGCTCGCCGCCATTGGCGAACATCGCATAGGCCGCCACCATCTCGAACAGCGTCGTCTCCTCGGAGCCGAGCGCATTCGCCAGAAAGGGGCTCATGTTGTCATAGACGCCGAAGCGCTCGGCGTAATCGGCGACCACATCCATGCCCACCTCCTGCGCGAGGCGCACGGTCATCAGGTTGCGCGACTGCTCGATCCCGGTGCGCAGCGGCGTGGGGCCATAGAACTTGTTGGACGAATTGCGCGGCCGCCACAGGCCCTGCGGCGTGTCGACCTCGATCGGCGCGTCGATCACGATGGTGGCCGGGGAATACCCGCTGTCGAGGGCGGCGGCATAGACGAACGGCTTGAAGCTCGATCCCGGCTGGCGCATCGCCTGCGTGGCACGGTTGAAGGTCGATTCCTGGTAGGAAAAGCCACCCTGCATCGCCAGGACCCGGCCCGAATTCACGTCCATCGCCATGAAGCCGCCCTGCACCTCGGGCACCTGCCGCAACGTCCAGCGGATGAAATCGCCGCTCTCGCCATTCGTCATGCGGCGGACATGCACCACGTCGCCCGGATCGAAGGTTTCGCTGAAATTTCCCGGCAGCCAGTCGATGTCCTCGCGCGGGACCTCCTGGGTACCCTCGACGCCTTCGACGCCGAGGCGCATCACCCGGTCGCCCGTCGCCAGCACGACCGCCGGATACCATTGCCCGTCCAGTTCGATGTCGCGCGCCACACTCAGGCCGCGCAACGCGTCCTGCCAGGCCGCTTCGGTGTCGAGCGCCTCGGCGGGCACCGTCAGCCCGGTGCCGCGCCATCGGCCCTGGTCACGGTCATAGCGTTCGAGCTGGCGCTGCAGGGCGCGGGCGGCCAGATCCTGCAATTCGGGGTCGACGGTGGCGCGCACCGACAGCCCGCCGGTGAAGAACTCGCCCTCGCCGAATTCCTCGCTGAGCTGCCGGCGGATCTCGTCGGTGAAATAATCGCGCGGGGGAAGGTCGGCACCGAACGGCTCGAAATCGGCGCCCTGCACGGTGCGCAGCGGCGCGTCCGTCTCCGCGCGGTAGTCCTCTTCGGTCAGATAGCCGTTTTCCCACATCTGGCGCAGCACGAAAGCGCGCCGCGCCATCAGGCGCTCGCGTTCGCGCACCGGGTGATAATCGCTCGGGGCTTTGGGCATGGCGGCCAGCGTCGCGGCCTCGTGCGGCGCGAGTTCGCTCAGGGTCTTGTTGAAATAGGTCTGCGCGGCGGCGGTCACGCCATAGCTGTTCTGACCCAGAAAGATCTCGTTGAGATAGAGTTCCAGGATCTGTTCCTTGCTCAGCGTCTCCTCGATGCGTGTGGCGAGGATGATCTCCTTGACCTTGCGCTCGACCCGGCGATCGCCCGACAGCAGGAAGTTCTTCATCACCTGCTGGGTGATGGTCGATGCGCCGCGCAGGTTCCGGCCGCGCGATTCCACCGCGTCCACCACCGCCGAGGCGATCCCGATCGCATCGAAGCCGCCATGGCGGTAGAAATTCTTGTCCTCGGCACTGATGAAGGCCTGCTTGACCAGATCGGGGATATCCTCGGCCGGGGTGAACAGACGGCGCTCGCGCGCGAACTCGTCGATGATCCGCCCCTCGCCGGAATAGATCCGGCTGATCGTCGGCGGGGTATAATTGGCCAGCCGCTCATGGCTGGGCAGATCCTTGCCGTAGATATGCAGGACCGCTCCGATGCTCAGCCCGACGATCACCACGACAAGCGTGATCAGACTGAAGAGAGTGCCGAAAAGGCTGAAAATCGGTCGTACCACGCGCGCCCCCCTGGATGAGGGCCCAAGTATAGGCATTCGAGCCGCGAATCAAAAGGACCGACATGCAATTCACACGACGCGGCGCGACGCCCCGACCATCGGCGCCTCCGGCGCGCGGCCACGCGGCCCGCAACCGCCCAGCCGTCCCGTGACACCCTGCGTTCATCTTTCCGGAAATACTCGGAAAACACCGGCGCGATCAGTCCCACCACGGCCCGTGATGCACCCCGGACTGCCCCAGGCGCGCAAATCCGTGCCGCCCGAACATGTCGCGCTGCGCCTGGATCAGGTTGGCGCTGCCATGGCCCTGACGCATCGTGTCGTGCCACGCCAGCCCGGCCGACAGCGCCGGCACCGGATGCCCGGCCGCGATCGCGGCGCCGACCACCTGCCGCAAGGCAGGCACGCTGCGCGCAAGGGTCCGCGCCGGACCGGGCGCAAGGATCAGCTGGCCCTGCGGCGGGTCCGCGTCGAACGCCGCGGCAATATCATCCAGCAGGGCCGAGCGGATGATGCAGCCCGCCCGCCAGATCCGCGCGACGGTGGCCGGATCGAGCGCCCAGCCATAGGCTGTCGAGGCCTCGGCCAGAACCCGGAACCCCTGCGCATGAACCAGCAGTCTTGCGGCCAGAAACGCCTCGGCCAGCCTGTCCTCAAAGGTCTCCCCCGGCAGATCGACCGCGCCGAGCCACCCGCCGAGGGTTGCCTCCGCCGCCTGCCGCACGGACTTTTCCGACGACCACGCGCGCGCGCCCACGGCGGCCTCGATCATGCTGGCCGATTGCCCCAGCAGCAAGGCCTCGACCACTGTCCAGCGCCCGGTGCCCTTCTGCCCGGCCGCATCGGTGATGACATCGATCATCGGATGGCCGGTCTCGGGGTCGTCGTAGCGCAGGATGTCGGAGGTGATGTCCACCAGATAGGACCGCAGCGGGCCGGCGTTCCAGCGCGCGAACAGCGCCGCGATCGCGGCGGGCGGCAGGGCGGCCCCCTTGCGCAGCAGGCTGTAGATCTCGGCAATGATCTGCATGTCGCCATATTCGATGCCGTTATGCACGGTCTTGACGAAATGCCCCGCCCCGTCGGGCCCCAGATGCGCCACGCAAGGATACCCCTCATGCCGGGCGGCGATGGCGGTCAGGACGGGGCGCAACTGCTGCCAGCTCTGCGCACTGCCGCCCACCATCATCGACGGGCCGTGCCGCGCGCCCGCCTCGCCCCCGGACACGCCGAGACCGACGAAATGCAGGCCCTCTTCGGCGAGGTCGGCGGCGCGGCGCCGTGTGTCGTGGAAATCGGCATTGCCGCCATCGATCACCGTGTCGCCAGAGGCCAGCAGCGGCGTGACCGCCGCCAGCATCTCGTCCATCGGCGCGCCCGAGGGGATCATGAACAGGATGACGCGCGGCGGCTTCAGGGCCGCCACCAGATCACCGAGGCTGTCGCAAGGGTGGATCCGATCCGCGAGCGCCCCCGCCTCGGCGACGAAGGGCGCGATCCATTCGGGTTCCCGATTGCTCACGGCCACGTCGAAGCCACGCTCGGCCATGTTGAGCGCCAGCGCGCTCCCCATCGTGCCCAGCCCGTAAACTCCGATCCGCGCGCCCGTCATGCAAAGCCTGCTATCGCTAACATGGCGATCAGCCTAAGCCGCATCTCCCACCGATTGCAAGCGATGCAGCCGCGCGATCAGACGCCAAGGGTGTAGCGCATGATCGCCTTCTGCACATGCAGGCGGTTTTCCGCCTCGTCGAAGATCACCGAGGACGGGCCGTCCATCACCTCCGACGTCACCTCCTCGCCGCGATGCGCCGGCAGGCAATGCATGAACAGCGCGTCGGGTTTGGCGCGGCCCATCAGAGCCGCATCGACCTGGTAGGGGCGCAGCATGTTGTGGCGCCGCTCCTTGGTGGACTGGCTGTCATGCATGCTGATCCAGGTGTCGGTGACCACCAGATCGGCGCCCTCGACCGCCCTTGCGGGGTCGCGCTCGATGGTGATCGTGGCCCCGGCCTTGCGCGCCAGCCCGACGAATTCGGGCTCCGGATCGAGCTGCACCGGCCCGGTGAACGTGAGATCGAACCCGAACTGTGCGGCGGCGTGCAGGAACGACGCACACACATTGTTGCCATCCCCGGACCAGACCACCTTGCGCCCGGCGATCGGCCCGCGATGTTCCTGATAGGTCAGGATATCGGCCATGATCTGGCACGGATGGCTGCGATCGGTCAGGCCGTTGATGACCGGCACCGACGCATGATCGGCCATCTCCTGCAGCACCGCCTCGTCAAAGGTGCGCAGCATGATCAGATCGACATAGCGGCTCATGACACGGGCGGTGTCGGCGATCGTCTCGCCATGGCCGAGCTGCATGTCGGCGCCCGACAGCACCAGCACCTCGCCGCCCATCTGCCGCACGCCCACATCGAACGAGACCCGCGTGCGCGTCGACGGCTTCTCGAAGATCAGCGCGACGACGTGGCCGGCCAGCGGCTGTTCGGCATCGGGCGTGCCGCGCAGGCCCGCCCCCCGCGCCAGTTTCATCGCCTCCGCCTGATCGATGATCGCCCGCAGATCGGCCGCCGGGGTCGTGTGGATATCGAGAAAATGCGTCATGTCACGATTCGCTTTTACTTGAGGGGCCAGCCCCGCACGCAGGGTCACGTGGGGGCCAAGCCCCACACACAGGTTTAAGTGGAGGCCAGCCCCCACACGCAGGTTTAAGTGGGGGCCAGCCCCCACACCCCCGGGATATTTGAGGCCAGAAGAAATCAGGCGATCTCGAGCTGGGCGGCGGCGGTGTCGAGACGGGTCAGGGCCTCGGCGATCTCGGCATCGGTGATGTTGAGCGGCGGCAGCAGGCGCAGCACATTGTCCGAGGCCGGCACGGTGATCACCTGCGCTTCGTACCCTGCGCGCGCGACATCGGTGTTGGGCACGCGGCATTCCAGCCCCAGCATCAGCCCCACGCCCCGCACGCCCGCGAAGATGTCGGGATGGGCGGCGACCAGCCCCTCGAGGCGCTGCCGCAACAGCGCGGCCTTGCGCGTGACCTCCGACAGGAATTCGGGATCCGCCACGCGTGCCATCACCGCGCAGCCCACCGCACAGCCAAGGGGGTTGCCGCCATAGGTCGAGCCATGCGTGCCGGCGGTCATGGCGCGGGCCGCATGTTCGGTGGCCAGCACCGCGCCGATGGGGAAGCCGCCGCCGATGCCCTTGGCGACCATCATGATGTCGGGGCTCACCCCCGCCCATTCATGCGCGAAAAGCCGCCCGGTGCGCCCCATGCCGCATTGCACCTCGTCGAAGATCAGCAGGATGCCCGTCTCGTCGCAGAGCGCGCGCAGGCCCTTGAGGCACTGGTCCGGCACGGCCCGGATGCCGCCCTCGCCCTGCACGGGCTCGATCAGGATGGCGGCGGTGGTCTCATCGATGGCGGCGTGCAGCGCGTCGTGATCGCCCCACGGCACATGGGTGAAGCCGGGCATCAGCGGCCCGAAGCCATGCGTCATCTTTTCGGATCCGGCCGCGGCGATGGCGGCGGTGGAGCGGCCGTGAAACGCCCCCTCGAAGGCGACGATGCCGGTGCGCTCCGGCTGGCCTGCGTCATGAAAATGCTTGCGCGCCATCTTGATCGCCAACTCGCAGGATTCGGTGCCGGAATTGGTGAAGAACACCGTGTCGGCAAATGTCGCCTCGACCAGCCGGTCGGCCAGCTCCTGCTGCCTGGGGATCTCGTAGAGGTTCGACGTGTGCCACAGCGTGCCCGCCTGATCGGTCAGCGCCGCGACCAGATCGGGATGCGCATGCCCCAGCACGTTGACCGCGATTCCCGCCCCCAGATCCAGAAAGCGTCGCCCATCCGCCTCGATCAGCCAGCTGCCCTCGCCCTTGACGAAGGAGAGCGGTGCGCGATTGTAAGTCGGCAGGATCGTCGGGATCATGGTCGTGTCCTCAGGGCTAAAATCATGTGAGTGCCGCAAGGCTGCCGCCAAGTCAATGATCGCGCGCGCCGCACGCTATCCTGCGGGATGCGCGCGGTCGCCGCCGGCCCCGTCCCGGATCACCCCCTTGGCGCCGGTCACGACGCCCAGTGATTTCAGCTTGCGGTGCAACGCGCTGCGCTCCATGCCGACAAATTCCGCGGTGCGGCTGATATTGCCGCCGAAACGGTTGATCTGGGTCAGCAGGTATTCGCGCTCGAACGCCTCGCGCGCATCGCGCAGCGGCATGGTGGCGATGGTCCCCGACAGGATCACGCGGCCCCCCTCGCCCGGCGGTCCGGTCTCGCCCGGCAGCTCGGCCGCCGAGATCGGCGCGCTGCCCTCGCCGAGGATCAGCACACGCTCGATCATGTTGCGCAGCTGACGCACGTTGCCGGGCCAGTGCATCGTCTGCAACAGCGCCGCCGCCTCGTCGCTCAGATCCCGCAGCGGCAGGCCCTGGGTGCGGTGGAACACCTCGATGAAATGCGCGGCCAGCGCCGGGATGTCCTCGCGCCGGTCCTCGAGGCTGGGGACCGCGACCGGCACCACGTTGAGCCGGTGATAGAGCTCGCGGCGAAACCGGCCGGCGGCGATCTCGGCCTCCAGATCGCGGCTGGTCGAGGAGATCACCCGCAGATCGACCTTGATCTTGGCGGTGCCGCCGACGCGCAGGAAGGTCTGATCGACCAGCACGCGCAGGATCTTGGACTGTGTGCCCGCCGGCAGATCGGCGACCTCTTCGAAATAGATCATCCCGCCATCGGCATCCTCCAGCAGACCGGGCGTCACGCCGGTCTCGGGGGATTCCGTGCCGAACAACACCTCTTCCATGCGCTCGGCGGCGATCGTGGCGCAGGCGACACTGACGAACGGCCCGCCGCTGCGCATCGAATTGGCATGGATGTAGCGCGCGGCCAGTTCCTTGCCCGATCCGGCCGGCCCGCTCAGCAGCACCCGCCCGTTGGAGCGCGTGACCTTGTCGAGATTGCCCAGAAGCGTGCGGAAGGGCGCACTGTCGCCCAGCATGTCGGCCGGGGCCGTCTCGCGCCGGCGCAGCGCCTGATTCTCGCGGCGCAGGCGGCTGGTCTCCATGCCGCGCCGGATCACCACCATCAGCTGGTCGATGTTGAACGGCTTCTCGATGAAGTCATACGCCCCCTGCTTGATCGCCGCGACGGCGATCTCGATATTGCCATGCCCCGAGATGATCACCACCGGCACATCCGGATAGTCGCGCTTGACGGACTTCAGGATGTCGATGCCGTCCATCCGGCTGTCCTTCAGCCAGATGTCCAGGATCAGCAGCCCCGGCTGATCGGCGGCGATCGCCGTCATCGCCGCGTCGGAATCGCCGGCGCGCCGCGTGACATAGCCCTCATCCTGGAGGATGTCCGAGATCAGCTCGCGGATGTCGCGTTCATCATCAACTATCAGAATATCGTTCATGGCTCCCTCATACGGCCTTTTCGGTCCTGTTATCGGCAATCTGCACGGCCAGCAGCGGCAGGTGCACCACGGCACGGGCGCCGCGATGCGCGCCCGGCGCGAACGGCTCTGCGGTTTCGAGGCGCAGCGTGCCACCATGTTCCTCGATGATCTTCTTGACGATCGGCAGGCCAAGGCCGGTGCCCTTGTCGCGCGTCGTCACATAGGGCTCGAACAGCCGGCCGGAATCCTCGGGCAGACCGATGCCGTTATCGCTGATGCGGATCACGGCCCAGTCGCCCTCATCGGCGCTCTCGATGCGGATCACCGGCACATGGCCCTCGGGCGCGCCGGCCTCGCGCAGGCTCTCGATGGCCTCGCCGGCGTTCTTGATGAGGTTGGTCAGCGCCTGCCCGATCATCGCCGGGTCGATAGCGGCGCGCAGCGGCGCGTCGGTCAGATCCAGCTCGAAGTGCACCTCCGGCTGGCCGCTTTCCTGCAGCAGCACCGCCTCGCGCAGCACGTCCGTCAGGCTCAGCGGCGCGGTCTCGGGCTCCGGCATGCGGGCGAATTTCGAGAACTCGTCGACGATCCGCCGCAGATCCGTGGTCTGGCGCACCACCACATCGGTCAACTGCTCCAGGCTCTCGGCATCGGCAGGCTCCAGCAGCCGGCCGAACTTGCGCCTGATGCGCTCGGCGCTCAGCTGAATGGGCGTCAGCGGGTTCTTGATCTCGTGGGCGATGCGGCGGGCCACGTCGCCCCACGCGGCCATGCGCTGTGCGGTGACCAGATCGGTCACATCGTCGAAGGCCACCACATAGCCCTCGCGCCGCCCGCCCTCGCCCTTGCGGGTGGACATCCGCACCAGCAGATTCTCGGCACGCGCGCCGCGGCTGACCTTGATTTCCTCCTGCACGAAGCCGCCGGGCGAGGCGCGCAGGCGCTCGAACAGCGGCGCAAACTCCGGCACCGCGACGCTCAGAGACAGCGATTGCTGATCCTCCTGCCAGTCGAGCAGCCGCTCGGCGGCACGGTTGACGAAGGTGACGCGGCCCTTGGCATCCAGCCCCACGACCCCCGACGACACCGACCCCAGCACCGAATCAAACAGCCGCCGGCGCCGCTCGATCTGCTGGGTATTGGCCAGAAGCCGCTCGCGCTGGCCCTTCAACTGGCGGGTCATCTGGTTGAAATAGGTACTGAGCTGGGCGATCTCGTCATCGCCGTCCTCCTCGCGCACCTGGGTGTCGAGATCCCCCTCGCCGACGCGCTGCGCGGCTGAGGTCAGCCGACCCACGGGGCGCGACAGACGCTCGGCAAACCACATGCCCAGCCAGATCGCGGCGAGGATCAGGATCACCGCAAAGCCCACATACAACAGCCCGAACTCGAACAGCAGCCGCCCGCGCTCGCTCTCGCGCTGCTTGTAGAACCGCGCGGTTTCCTGCGTCTCGTCCAGCAGGCTCAGGATATCGCCATCCACGTTGCGGCTGACATACAACAGCCGGTCGGCGAAGGCCTCCAGCGGCACGAGCGCGCGGAACTCGTCATTGTCCCAGTCGCGGATGACGAGCACGCCCTCGGCTTGCGCCTCGCGGATCTGCGCGCGCGTGGGCTTCTCGAAATCAAACAGATACGAGCGTTCGCCGCGCGCCCGGATCTCGCCCGCGCCGTCGATCACGAAGGCCTCGCGCAGACCGCGCTGGATCTCGCGCTGGCCCGAGGACAGGACCTGCCGTATGCTGCCGTCATCCATGAACACCATGGCGCGCTTGTTGGCGTTGATCACCTTCGCCAACGCGCGCGCATCGGTCACCAGATCGCGGCGGTGCTCCTCTTCATAGGCCTGTGCGGCGGCGACCGAATTGTCGACCACCCGGCCCACCCGGTCCGAAAACCACGCCTCCAGCCCCATATTGACCGACAGCATGGCGAACACCGCCACCGTCACCGTGGGCAACAGCGCCATCAGCGCGAACACGCCGGTCAGCCGCAGATGCAGTTTCGAGCCCGCCGACTGGCGGCGCCGCGCCGCGATCATCCGCGCCACACGCTGCATCACCAGCCCGGCGATCATCAGCACGTAAACCAGATCCGCCAGCAGCACGAGGCGCAGCGCGTTCGACGTCGTGCCCTGATCGAGCGGCCCGAGCAGCAGATAGGTCAGCAGCGCCAGCACCGGCCCGAGGAGCACCAGACCGAAGGTGGCCCATGTCTGCAACTGCCGCAGACGCCGCAGCCGGGCGATCCCGTCCCATGTCAGGCGTCCGACCGATGTCCGGCCTCGCGTTTTGCGTGTTCGCGTTGCCACGCATGCCCCTCATTCCCTTGGTGGAACAGTCCGCCTGCCCCACAACATCGTGGCCGGGACACCATGCGCGGGTCCGAATGGCCACATCCATGTTGCAGTTTTACATCAATTTGCGGCGGCGTGTCACGTTAATATCCAGATCGGTGATCTTCTTGCGCAACGTATTGCGGTTGATCCCCAGCAGATCGGCGCATTTCATCTGGTTGCCCCCGGTGGCATCCAGCGCGATCTCGATCAGCGGCGTCTCGACCTCGCGCAGGATCCGCCCGTACAGACCCGGCGGCGGAAGCTCGGCGCCGTGCAGGTCGAAATAGCGCTGCAGGTGGCCGGCCACGGAGGCCGACAGGCTTTCGCCGTTGCGCCCCTCGCGCATCACCGGCTCGGAGCGCGGCTGATTGCCCAGCACCGCCTCGACCTCGCCGCGGGATATCTCGGGGGTGTTCGCGGTCAGCCCGATGCGGCGCACGGCGTTCTCCAGCTGGCGCACATTGCCGGGCCAGCTATAGGCGCGCATCAGCTCGATCGCGTCATCCGACAGATGCCGCGCGGGCTGGCCCTCGCGCTCGTCGCGGGCCAGAAAATGCACGGCCAGAAGCGCGATATCCTCGATGCGTTCGCGCAAGGCCGGCACATCGACCACCGCGCCGCTCATCCGGTAATAGAGATCCTCGCGCAGCGTGCCGTCCTCCATCGCCAGCGCGGGCGGCACCCGGCTGGTGGCCATGAAGCGCGGCACGTGATCGCCCGGCGCGTCCATCATCCGCACCACGCGGCCCTGCGCCTCGCGCGGCAGATCGCTGACCTCATCGAGCACCAGCGTCCCGCCCTTGACCCGCGCCAGCACCTTCGACGGGCCGTCGAGATCGCTCAGATCCTCGGCCGTCACCGTCACAAGCGGCAGCGTCCGGCGATCCGAGAAATCATGCAGCGCCTTGGCGATCAGCGACTTGCCGGTGCCCGACTCGCCGCAGATCATCACCGGCAGGTCGCTGTGCATGACCCGCGCCACCACCCGGTACAGCGTCTGCATCGCCGGCGTGCGCCCGATCAACGGCAATTCATCCGGGCGGTCCACCTCGCCGGGTTCGGCCGACACCGTCCGGTTGGCCCGCGATTCCAATGCGCGCGCGGTGCGCTTCATCAGATCCGGCAGGTCGAACGGCTTGGGCAGATAATCATACGCCTCCGCCTCGGCGGCCTTGATCGCCGTCATGATGGTGTTCTGTGCCGAGATCACGATCACCGGCAGGCCGGGCCGGTCCTGCGCGATCTTCGGCAGCATCTCCAGGCCATTGCCATCGGGCATCACCACATCCGAGATCACCACGTCGCCCTTGCCTTCGGCGACCCACCGCATCAGCGTCGTCAGGCTAGAGGTGGCGTGCACCCGGCACCCCGCCCGCGTCAGCGCCTGTGTCAGGACCGTCCGGATCGTGCGGTCGTCATCGGCAACCAGTATCGTGCCATCCATAGCCTAGCCTTCCTTGCCTGTCGTGGTCTCTGCGCGTTGCAACGAAATGCGGAACACCGTGCGCCCCGGCACCGAACTCACCGAAATCCAGCCATTGTGATCCGAGATGATCTTGGCCGCCAGCGGCAGACCAAGGCCCGTGCCGTTCTCGCGGCCCGACACGAACGGGTCGAAGATCTGCTCGGCGATCTCCGGCGGCAGGCCCGGCCCGTCATCGATGATCTCGATCTGCAGCGGCAACACCTTGCCCTTGCCCTTGTCGCGGCGCACCCGCAGGGATTGCTCGTAATAGCTGTGCAGCCGGATCGTGCCGGGCTTGCCCTGCGAGGCCTCGGCGGCATTCTTCAGCAGGTTCAGCACCACCTGCAACAGCTGGTCCGTATCGCCAAGCGCCAGCGGCAGCGACGGGTCGTAATCCTCGACCAGCGTCATGTGGGCGGCAAATCCCAGCATCGCCGAGCGCCGTGCGCGGTCCAGCACGTCATGCAGGTTGATGGGGCGCAGGTCCGGCTCCGTGACGTTGCCGAACTGCTCGACCCGCTCCAGCAGACCCACGATGCGGCGGCTCTCGCTGACGATCAGGTCGGTCAGCTCCAGATCGTCGTTGCCGACATTCATCGACAGAAGCTGCGCCGCGCCGGTGATGCCGGCCAGCGGGTTCTTGATCTCGTGCGCCAGCATCTCGGCCATGCCGATCGCCGATTTCGCCGCCGCCTTCACGCTGCTGTTCTGCACCATGCGGCCCGCCAGCTCGCGCGGGCTGATCAGCATGATCATGTGCCCCGGCCGATCCGGCAGCGGCGCGATCTGCAGGTTGCACTGCATCGGCGCGCGCTCGCCGGTGCCGACATCCACGTCATTGACAAATAACGGCGCGCCGCTCTGTCGCGCCCGCTCGAACGCCGCATCCAGCGGCGAATTGACCGCCAGCCGGTCCCAGATCGGCTGGCCCACGAGGGTGCGCTCGGAATTCAGCATGAACCCCTCGGCCGCGGGGTTGATCCGCGCGATCCGGTCGTCCTCGTCGATCAGCAGTGCCGGCACCGGCAGCGCCGCCCAGATCGCGTCATCCGTGCTCATGCCGCCTGCCTCACCGCGCCTGTGCCCATCGCCCCTGTGCCCATCGCTTCTGGCAGATGCCGCAGCACCGCACCCGGCTCGGCGGTCAGCACCACACGGCGCAGCGCCGCCCCGGTCCCGGCATGATCCATGTACCAGCCCAGATGCTTGCGCGCGACACGCCCGCCAAGCGCCGTGCCGTAAAACCCGAGCATCGCCTCGAAATGCCCAGCCACGAGATCCGCCAGCGCCGTCCCGCGCGGCACATTCGGCGCAGGGAGCCCGTAAAGCCGTGCGGCCACCTCGGCCAGCAGCCACGGCCGGCCCTGCGCGCCGCGCCCGATCATCACGCCCGCCGCCCCCGACCGCGCCTGCGCCATGCGGGCAGTCGGGGGATCCACGATGTCGCCATTGGCGATGACCGGAATCCCGACCGCCTCGGTCACGTTCCGGATCGCCTCCCAATCGGCGCGCCCCTTGTAGAACTGACAGCGCGTGCGGCCGTGAATGGTGATCATGGCGATCCCCGCCGCCTCGGCCCGCCGCGCGATATCCGCTGCGTTCAGGCTGTCATGATCCCAGCCGAGCCGGGTCTTGAGCGTCACCGGCACATCCACCGCGCCGACAACCGCCTCGATCAGCCGCAGCGCGTGATCCGGCGTGCGCATCAGCGCGGAGCCCGACGCGCCGTTGCCGCGCGCGCGCGTCACCTTCTTGGCGGGGCAGCCCATGTTGATGTCGATAATCCGCGCGCCCCGGTCCGCGACCATGCGCGCGGCCTCGGCGATCCAGTGCGGCTCGCAGCCGGCAAGCTGCACCACGGTGTTCTCCGCCCCAAGGCCCAGCTCGGCCTTTTCGCGCGTCCCCGGCCTGGCCTGCACCATTTCCTGACTGGCGACCATCTCGCTGACCACCAGCCCCGCACCGAATTGCGACACGAGCGATCGAAAGGGCAAGTCAGTGATTCCCGCCATCGGGGCGAGGACCACGGGCGGCGTTAACCACCTATTGGCGAGTGTCTGCATGGGCGTGCCTAATCGATGTGCAATGTCCCTGTTGTAGCTTTCGCACCGGCCGGTGACAACGCTGCACTGATGCCTTCGGAGGCTGCCACAGCCCTTATGCCTGTTTTTTAAGCATCTGCCAAGCCATTGCGCTCAACCCGGACGCGCCGTAATCAGGCGGCATGACATGTGCCGCCCTCATCGTCGCCGCAGGCAGCGGCACCCGCGCCGGCGGCGCCCTGCCCAAGCAATGGCAGAGCCTTCTGGGCCGGCGCGTCATCGACTGGACGCTCGACGCCTTTCTCGCGGTGCCCGAGATCACCGCCATCACCGTTGTCGTGCACCCGGACGCGGTCGCGCGCATCGCCCCACATCCAAGGATCCGCGTCGTGCCGGGCGGCGCGACGCGGGCCGCCTCGGTGCGCGCCGGGCTCGACGCGATGGCCGCCGATCCGCCCGATCACGTGCTGATCCACGACGCCGCGCGATGTTGTACACAACCCGCGTACATTGCGTACATCCTGAACGCATTGCAGACCGGCGAGACCATGGCCGTCGCGCCGGCCCTGCCGGTGACCGATGCGCTCTGGACAGCTGAGGCAGGCCGCGTCACGGGCACCCGCGACCGCGCCGGGCTTTACCGGGCGCAGACCCCGCAAGCCTTTGATTTCAGAGCGATCCTTGACGCGCACCGCGCGCAGGACAGCGACGCCGCCGATGACGTCGCCGTCGCCATCACTGCCGGCATCGACGTGGCTATCGCCGACGGGGACGAGGACAATCTCAAGATCACCCATGCCGCCGACTTCGCCCGAGCGGCAAGAATACTGGAAAATCAGATGGATATACGTGTCGGCACCGGCTTTGACGTGCACCGTTTCGGACCCGGAACCCAGTGCATGCTGTGCGGTGTCGCCGTTCCGCATGATCGCGGCCTCGACGGTCACTCCGACGCGGATGTGGGGATGCACGCAGCGACAGACGCCATATATGGGGCCTTGGCCGAGGGGGATATCGGGCGCCACTTCCCTCCCTCCGATCCGCAATGGAAAGGTGCCGCAAGCCATGTCTTTCTGCGTCACGCGGTCGAGATGGCGAACGCGAAAGGGTTTACAATCAACAACATGGATATCACTCTGGTATGTGAGCGCCCAAAGATCGGTCCCCATGCCGAGGCCATGCAACACGCCCTGTCGCAGATCACCGGGATCGAGACCGGCCGGATCTCGGTCAAGGCGACGACGTCCGAACGGCTCGGCTTTACCGGGCGCGAAGAAGGCATCGCGGCCCAAGCCGCTGTGACATTGGTGAAAAGATGCGCGTAAGCCACTTGATTGCAACGGTTTTCTGGATGGGCCACCTGCGCCCGGCCCCGGGCACATGGGCCTCGCTGCTGGCCCTGCCTCTGGCATGGGGGCTACATCTTGTGGGCGGTCCCACGGCCCTCATCGTGGGGATCGTGCTGGCATGCGCCTCGGGGTGGTGGGCCATTGCACTGGAAACAAAGGGAAAAGCCGACCGCGATCCGTCCGAGATCGTGATCGACGAAGTCGCCGGCCAGTGGCTGGCCTTCCTGCCCGTCTCCATCGGTGCCGCCCATGTCGGGGCGAACCTTCTAAGCCTCTGGCCCGGCTTTGTTTTTGCCTTCTTCTTCTTTCGACTGTTCGACATCTGGAAGCCCGGCCCCATCGGCTGGGCCGACCGCCGCAACGACGTCCTCGGCGTGATGCTCGACGATATCCTTGCCGGGTTTGCCGCCGCGATCTGCGTCGTCCTCTCGGCCTACCTTTATCATGAGGTCTTACTGACATGATTTCAAAGGAGATACTGGACCTTGCGCGAGATCAGGGCGTCATGATCGCCACCGCAGAAAGCTGCACGGGCGGCATGGTGGCCGTGGCGCTTACGGATGTGCCCGGCTCGTCATCGGTGGTTGAACGTGGTTTTGTAACCTATTCAAATACCGCAAAAATCGAGATGCTGGGCGTGTCCCCTGACACGCTCGCAGCGCATGGCGCAGTCTCCGAAGAGGCAGCACATGAAATGGCCGAAGGCGCCTTGCGCCACAGCCACGCCAAACTCGCCGTGTCGATCACCGGCATCGCCGGCCCCGGCGGATCCGAGCACAAACCCGAAGGCCGCGTCTGTTTCGGCCTTGCGCACACCGGCCATGCCACCCGGACGGAAACCCGCGACTTCGGCGCGCAGGGCCGCGACCGCGTTCGCGTGCTCACGCGGGATCACGCCTTGAGTCTGCTTAAACTGTCATTGAAACAATAGCTTGTGCGGGAAATCTCATGCATTTCCATAAAGCGCATCAGCGCGTTTCTCGAAGGCGCGGACGATCCGCTTCATCGCCTCGTAAAAGAACAACTCGGCTGCAGACTGCAACAGCCGGTTCTTGAAGGCGAAATCCACATCGAACCCCACCTCGCAGCCGCCCTCGACATCGCGAAAGGTCCAGTTCGACCGCATGTGGTGGAACGGTCCGTCCAGATACTCGGTCTCGATCCGCTTCTCTTTTGGCCAGAGCACGACGCGGCTGCCGAAACGTTCGCGGAAGACCTTGAAACTGATGACCAAATCAGCCTCCATCACTTCGGAGCCGTCATCCCGCGGCGTGATCTTGCGCACCCGAGCCGCCGCCGTCCATGGCAGGAATTGCGGGTAATCCGCAACATCCGCGACCAGACGGTACATCTGGTCCGCCGTATAACGCAGCTTTCTGACTTCGGAATGTGATGGCATTTGATACCCGGATTACGCGTGACAGTACCGCGCGTTGTCATAGAATGGTGGGGGAAGTTCAAGGGGGTCCCATGCCACATCGCGACTATGCCATCGACAGGCTCATTTCGGCCAAGAGCATTGCCGCGCGAATCGAGGCGCTCGCGCAAGAGATCGGGGCGGAATTCGCGGGCACCGAGAAACTGGTGGTCGTCGGTCTCTTGCGTGGCTCGTTCATTTTCATCGCCGATCTGGTGCGCGAGTTGTCCCTGCCCGTCGAGGTCGATTTCGTCGAGACGTCGTCTTATGGACACGCGATGCAGAGCAGCCGAGAAGTGCGCATTCTCAAGGACTTGCGCGGCGATATTGCGGGGCGCGACGTGCTGGTGGTCGAGGATATCGTGGATACCGGCCACACCCTCGCACATGTGCTGCACCTGCTGCAAAGCCGGCGGCCCGCGCGTCTGCGGACGATCGCGCTGCTGGACAAACCATCGCGGCGCGAGGCCGATATCCGCGCCGACTGGATCGGCTTCGAATGCCCGGATGCCTTTGTGGTGGGCTACGGGATAGATTACGCACAGCGCAACCGCAACCTGCCCTATATCGGCACGGTCCGGTTCACCACGCCCGCCTCTAGGCGCGCGCGGCGGCCATGAAGGCGCGGATGCGCCGGGCATCCTTGCGCCCCGGCGCCTCTTCGACCCCGGACGACACATCGACCTGCCGTGCCCCCGTCCGCGCCACGGCCTCTGCGACGTTGTCGGGCGTGAGCCCGCCGGCCAGCAGCCATGGCCCGGGCCAGTCGTACCCCTCGATCAGGGACCAGTCGAAGGCCGCGGCGTTTCCGCCCGGGCGATCTGCGCCCTTGGGTGGTTTCGCGTCGATCAGAAGCTGATCGGCCACCTCGCCGTAGAGGGTGATCTGGTCCAGGTCCCTGCTGTCGGCGACGCCGATGGCCTTCATCACCGGCAGGCCGTAGCGCGCCTTGATCTCGGCCACGCGTGCAGGTGTCTCGCGCCCGTGAAGTTGCAGCATGTCGAGAGGCACCGTCGCTGTCAGCCGATCCAGCGCAGCGTCGCTCGCATCCACGACAAGCGCGACCTTCGCGATGCCCGGCGGCACCTCGATGGCGAGGGCGCGGGCCGCATCAGGCGCAAGGTGGCGCGGTGATTTTTCGAAGAAGACGAACCCGACATAGGTCGCGCCGGCATCCGCCGCGGCCGCCACGTCCTGCGCCGTGGTCAGGCCGCAGATCTTGACCCGCGTATCCCTGGACATGCTGCGCCTAGCCCGTCTCGTCGAGAAGCGCCAGAACCTCGTCCTTGTCCTTGTTCTGCGCTGTCTTGAGACGCTTCACCTCGGCCCGCAGGCTGGCGAGTTCGCGCGCCTGGCGCGCGGCCGCGCGCCGCTCGCCCGCTTCGCGGATCCATTCCCAGATGAACCCCACGATCAAACCGATGAGGATGCCCCCGTAGATCACGAGATAGAGCGGAACATCGTAGGTCGGGTTGAGCGCGGCAAAGCCCGCCAGCTCATCGGGCAGGATCCGAAGGCTCACGAAATCACGGTTGGCAAGCGCGATGAGCACGAGGGCGAGCGCGAAGATCGCGATGGAGGTATATCTGATATATCGCATGGTCAGTTCCCGTTCAGCCGGTCACGCAAAAGCTTGCCGGTCTTGAAAAAAGGCACGTATTTCTGGTCGACCTGCACGCTTTCGCCGGTGCGCGGATTGCGCCCGGTCCGCGCGTCCCGCTTCTTGACGGAAAACGCGCCAAAGCCACGCAGTTCCACCCGGTTGCCGCTCGCAAGCGCTTCGGTGATCTCGCTGAAGATGGTGTTCACGATCTTCGCGACATCCTGCTGCACGAGATGCGGGTTCTCTTCGGCGATCTTCTGGATCAATTCCGATCGTATCATCGGGTGGCCCCCTCCAATGCTGGTCCAAGCTGCTTGAGCCCGTCCGACTATACCCCCGCTGCCACAAAACGAAACCACAAAGCCCGACTCAAGCGGCGGAATTCCATGAAATATTTCCAACCGCAGCGGCAACGCCCGCTTGCATGCCGTGGCGCAAGACAGGTATCGCATGGATGAGGCCGGACCATCCGCCGTGCCCGCGCGCGATTCGGCGGCGGTGAAATCGCGCCGGCGGCGGGTCGGGGCGGTGGACATTGCCGCCTATCCCCCGCATTGTCACGGCTTGCATTTCAGAGAGAGAAACCGGTGACAGCCCAACAGATCGTCATTGATACGGACCCCGGACAGGATGACGCGGTGGCCATCCTTCTGGCCCTTGCCAGCCCCGAGGCGCTGGAGGTTCTGGGCGTGACCTGCGTGGCGGGCAACGTGGCGCTGGAGATGACCGCACGCAATGCGCGCATCATCTGCGAACTGGCCGGCCGTGCCGATGTGCCGGTCTTTGCCGGCTGTGATCGCCCGCTTGGCGGCGATCTGGTGACGGCCAAGCATGTTCACGGCGAGACCGGCCTCGACGGCCCCTACCTGCCGGAACCGGAGATGCCCCTGCAAACCACGCATGGCGTGGATGTCCTTGTCGAAACGCTGCGGGCCCGTCCCGAGGGCACGGTGACCCTCGTGGCGCTCGGACCGCTGACCAATGTCGCGACCGCGCTGGAGACCGCGCCCGACATCGCGCCGAGGATCAAGGAGATCGTCCTGATGGGCGGTGCGCATGCCGCGCTCGGCAACGTGACGCCGACGGCGGAATTCAACATCCATGTCGACCCGAAGGCGGCCGATATCGTTCTGCGCGCGGGCGTGCCCGTCACCGTGGTGCCGCTCGACGTCACGCACAAGACGCTGGTGACACCGCCGCGCAACGCGGCACTGCGCGCCATCGGCACGCCCGTGGCGCGCGCCGTGGCCGATCTCACGGGGTTCATCGACCGCTACGATCCCGAGCGCTACGGCGCGGTCGGCACCCCGCTGCATGACCCCTGCACGATCGGCTGGCTGTTGCGCCCCGATCTGTTCCGGTCACGATATGTCAACGTGGCGATCGAGCTGCATTCGGACCTGACGCGGGGCATGACGGTGATGGACTGGTGGGGTGTCACCGACCGTGCGCCCAATGCCACCGTTCTGCACGATATCGACGCGGACGGGTTCTTCGACCTTCTGATGGAAAGGCTCTCGCGGCTATGACGGCACTGACCCTTGGACGGCCCGACGATCTGGACCGGCTGGCACCGCTCGTCGCGGCCTTTCACGACGAGACAGGCATCGCGCAAGACGACGCGACACGCCGCGCAGCACTCACGCCGATTCTGGAGGGCAGCCCGCATGGCGTGGCCTATCTCATCGGCCCGGCGCGCGCGCCGATCGGGTACGTGATCCTCAGCTTCGGCTGGTCGGTCCGGTCCGCCGGGCTGGATGCGATGGTCGACGAGCTTTACATCCGCCGCGCGGTGCGCGGCCGTGGCATCGGATCCGAGGTGATGAGCGCGCTGCCCAAGGCGCTCGCCGGGGCCGGGCTGCGGACGCTCAATCTGCAGGTGCGGCGCGACGACACCAAGGCGCGCAGGCTTTACGAAAAGCTGCGATTCACCCCGTGCGAAGATCACGTCCTCATGACACGCCAGATGTAGACGCCGCCACCGGTGGAGATTATCTATCAGGTATGGACATGAACATACCCTTCACCAACAGCTATGGCGCGCTGCCCGCGCGCTTTTTCACCCGCCAGACTGCCGTGCCCGTTCGGGCACCGCAGCTTATCAAGTACAATACCGACCTCGCGCGCGAACTGGGCATCCCGAAGGCCGATGAGGCCACCCTCGCGCAGGTCTTTGCCGGCAATGATGTGCCCGAGGGTGCCGACCCACTGGCGCAGGTCTATGCCGGGCATCAGTTCGGCGGCTTCTCGCCGCAGCTTGGCGACGGGCGCGCCCTGCTTCTGGGCGAGGTGGTCGACAGCCACGGCACCCGCCGCGACATCCAGCTCAAGGGCTCCGGTCCCACACCCTACAGCCGCATGGGCGACGGGCGCGCATGGCTCGGCCCTGTTCTGCGCGAATACGTGGTGTCCGAGGCGATGCATGCCCTCGGCATCCCCACCACGCGCGCGCTTGCCGCCGTCGCCACCGGCGAGCCCGTCTATCGCGAGACCGGCGGCATGCCCGGCGCGGTTCTGACGCGTGTCGCCTCCAGCCATATCCGCGTCGGCACGTTCCAGTATTTCGCCGCACGTCGCGACATGGACGGCTTGCGCGCGCTTTACGACTATACCACCCGACGGCACGATCCGCAGGCCGAAAGCCCCGCCGAACTGCTCGATGCGGTGATCCGCCGGCAGGCCGCTCTGATCGCACGATGGATGTCGGTCGGGTTCATCCATGGCGTGATGAATACCGACAATACCGCAATTTCCGGCGAAACCATCGATTACGGGCCTTGCGCCTTCATGGATGCGTATCACCCGCAGACAGTCTACAGCTCGATCGACGCGCATGGGCGCTACGGCTATGACAATCAGGCGCGGGTGATCGTCTGGAACATGGCGCAATTCGCCACCACGCTGGTTCCGCTGATGCCCGATCAGGATGCCGCGATCGAGGATTTCACAGCTAGGGTGCATGCCATGCCCGACCTGATCGAGGCCGAGCGGCAGCGCCTCTTCGCGGCCAAGATCGGCATTGCCGAGCCCGAGGCGGACGATGCCGCGCTGGTCGATCGACTGCTGGAGGTGATGACCGAGGCGGGGGCGGATTTCACCAACACCTTCCGCGGACTGGCAGACGGCACCGCGCGCGACGAGTTTTCCGATCCGGCGGCGTTCGACGCCTGGGCCGAGCGCTGGCGCGCAAGGCTGGCAGAGGAGGCGGATCCCGAAGCGGTGATGCGCGCGGCCAATCCGGCCGTGATTCCGCGCAATCACCGGATCGAACAGATGATCGAGGCGGCTGTCGCCGGCGATTACGTGCCGTTCGAGCGTTTGCTCGACGTGCTGTCGGATCCCTATGCGGACCACCCCGAGGCCGGTGATCTGCGCCGCCCGCCCGCGCCGTCAGAGGTGGTTCCGGCAACCTTCTGCGGGACGTAGAGAGCCGCTTGGGATCACCCGCCGCGCCGGTAGCGAAAAACCCCGCTTCCGGTCGCGATCAGGGCGTGTTGGTCGTCCCGCACAGTGGCTTCGGCGAAAAACGTACTCTTGCCGCCGCCGGTGCGCCGCGCATCGGCGATCAGCATATCGCCCCGCGCCTGTCCCAGATAGTTGACCGTCAGCGACAATGTCAGCGCCATCTGGGACCGCGCGGGATCGCCGGTATAGCACCCGCAGAACCCCATGGCAGTATCCAGAAGCGTGGCATGCATGCCGCCATGCGGCAGGCCCTGCCGGTTCATCAGGACCGGGGTCAGCGGCAACTCGACCCGCGCGAAATCTTCTGACCATATGGTCAGGCGGTAGCCCAGATGCGTCTGCAGCGCCGACGGCGCCTCCAGCAGATTGGGGTCGATATGATCGGTCATGTGTCATCCCTTGCCGCGTTGAGGCCCGCACTCGCGAAGTCCGGCACGTATGCCCCCAGACGCAAGCCGCGCTCGGGGTCCGCGGCATTGCCCTCGATCGCGCGTTTCTTGACGCCCTGCAGG
Organism: Roseovarius sp.; assembly: GCA_041685435.1. GTDB lineage: Bacteria > Pseudomonadota > Alphaproteobacteria > Rhodobacterales > Rhodobacteraceae > Roseovarius. The sequence continues at coordinate 9,384 of JAWLFT010000024.1, read as the reverse complement.
ATTGCGGCCATGCGAAAATAGCTGAAGGCGAGGTAGAAACTGAAATTCCCGATCGGCGCGATGCCGCGCCGCTCGCAATACCGTGCGATGAAATCGGCATCCGACCACAGGCCAAGCGCTGTGCGATCCACCCCGGCCAATCCCCGCCCCTCGGCTGTGGCGGGCATCGACCATTGCATGATCACGCCGGCCAGATCCGCATACGGGTGGCCGATGGTCGAAAGCTCCCAGTCAAGCACTGCGACGCAAGCGGTGCCGTCGCGTGCAAACAGCAGATTGTCCAGCCGGTAATCGCCATGCACCAGCGTCCGTTGCCCGTCATCGGGGGGCACATGCGCGTCGAGCCATGTCATCAGCGCGGTCATCTCGGGCAGATCCTCGGTCGCCGCCGCCGCGTATTGGGCGCTCCAGCGGTCGATCTGCCGGCGGAAATAGTCGCCGGTGGGGCCATAATCCGAAAGGCCCGTCGCCGCGAGATCGACCTCATGGATCGCCGCCAGAACCCGGTTCATCTGATCGACGATGGCATCGCGCGTCGCTGGGTCCTGATCCGGCAGGGTCGGCGCGTCGAAGCTACCGCCGGGCACCTCGTCCATCACGTAGAAGGGCGCGCCGATGACGGTTTCGTCCTCGCAAAGCACATGCATCTTCGCGACCGGCACATCGGTCGGCCAGAGCGCGCGCTGCACGCGAAACTCGCGGTCGACGGCATGGGCGGATTTCAACAGCACCCCGAACGGCTTGCGGCGCAGCACGTAAGAGTGCGCGGGCGTCGTCAGCCGGTAGGTCGGATTCGATTGCCCGCCGCGAAACCTCTCGGCCTCGACCGGGCCTTCGAACCCCGGCAGATATTCGGACAGCCAGGCCGTGAGGCGGGCGATGTCCAGATCCTTGGTCATGCGCGCGCCCCGCGCAGACAGGGATGTGTGTGGTCGGCGACCCGGTCGCGCAGCGTCGGCCTGGACACCTTGCCGGTCGCAGTCAGCGGCAGATCCTCGACCCAGACCAGATCGTCCGGCAACGGCCCGTCGGCGAAGTGCGGCGCCATGTGGGTGCGCCTGTCGTCCCGTGCCGCGTGCGCAGCCACCGCCAGCAGGGCGGGGCATTCGTCCCGTGCCGGAAGTGCAGCACAGCCCCGAGGCGGTCTCTTCGGGCACTCCGGCCAGTCGTATTTGGTGGGCTGCCCGGCCAGAAGATCCCCGTAGCAGAGCGCGTCAAGCGTCGTCTCCGGCATATGCGTGCGGTCGGTCAGGATGACAAAGCGCAGATCCCCAGGCAGACCGGGCAGGAGCGTCTTGATCAGCGGCACGAAGGTCAGGTCGAAAAAAAGCATCCGGTCGCCCGCGTGACGGATGTTACAGATCAGCTGGTCATGCGACAGGCGCGGGTTGATCGTGTGACACACCGCCCCGATACCCGCAATGCCGCAGGAAAGCTCGAAATGCCGGTGGCCGTTCCACGCCAACGTGCCGATCCGGTCGCCTGTGCCGATCCCGAGGCCCTTCAGCGCATGCGCGAGCTGCGCGACGCGGGCCAGCGTTTCGGGATAGATCCGGCGGTGGATCTCATCCTCGACCAGGGCCGAGACGATACACTGATCCGCAAAGACCTCGGCTGCATGGCTCAGGATGTCGATGCTCCTGAGCGGCCTGTGCATCATCAATGCTTGCATGCTGATCTCATTCCCACCTCGCGACTTGACGGTGGCACGAAATCGCGGGGGGATCAATCTGGGCAAGCGGTCTTGACCTTGGCCCGCGCGCGGCGCATCTCCGGGGCAATCAGCGCGGACAGGAGCCCGGCATGACCTTCGACCGTTCCATCAAGATCGCGCCCTCGATCCTTTCGGGGGATTTCGCCAATTTCGGCGCAGAGATCCGCGCGATCGAGGCCGAAGGCTGTGACTGGGTGCATGTCGATGTGATGGACGGGCATTTCGTCCCGAACCTGACATTCGGCCCGCCGCTTTGCGCCGCGATCCGCCCGCATATCGGGACGGTGATGGACGTGCATCTGATGATCGCGCCGGTCGATCCTTACATCGACGCCTTCGCGCAATCGGGCGCCGATATCCTGACCGCGCATCTCGAGGCCGGGCCGCATATCCACCGCACGCTGCAGGCCATTCGCGGCGCGGGCTGCAAGGCGGGGCTCGCGCTCAACCCCGGCACCGGGATCGACGCGGTGGCGCATCTGCTCGAGATGGTGGACCTGATCTGCGTGATGACGGTCAATCCCGGCTTCGGCGGGCAGAAGTTCATACACAGCCAGATCGACAAGGTGCGCGCGTTGCGCGCAATGATCGGTGACCGACCCATCCATATCGAAATCGACGGCGGCATCACGCCAGAGACAGCACCATTGATGGCCGCCGCCGGTGCGGATGTGCTGGTCGCCGGGTCTGCGGTGTTCAAGGGCGGGTCGGTCGAGACCCCTGCGCCTTACGGCGACAATATCCGCGCGATCCGCCGCGCCGCAGAGATCGCAACCGGCGTCATGGCATGAGCAGGGCCGTCATTTTTGATCTCGACGGGACATTGATCGACAGCGCGCCAGACATTCACGCCACCGCCAATCGCCTGATGACGCGTCACGGGTTTGCGCCCTTCACGCCAGCGGAAACCCGCAGCTTCATCGGCAGCGGCGTGCCGCATTTCATCGCCTGCTGTCTGTGCGCACGGGGCAAGGCACAGGATGCGGCCCTGCATACGCAATTGGGCGACGAATTCATGGCCGAGTACGAGACATCGGTGACCCTGACAGAGGTTTATCCCGGCGTGCCCGGGGCGCTCTCGCGGCTGGCCTCTGACGGTGTTCTGATGGGCCTGTGCACCAACAAGCCTCAGGGCCCGGCCCGCGCCGTGTTGCAGCATCTGGGGCTTTCGGCGCATTTCCCGGTGATCGTGGGCGGAGACAGCCTGCCCCTGCGCAAACCCGACCCGGCGCCGTTGCTGGCGGCAATAGAGGCCATGGGATCGCAGGACGTGATCTATGTCGGCGATAGCGAGATCGATGCCGAAACGGCCGAGCGCGCCGGCGTGCCCTTCGCGCTTTATACCGAAGGCTATCGCAAGACCGCCGTGACCGAGATCGCCCACGCCCGCGCGTTTTCCGATTTCAACGACCTGCCGGGGATCGTGACACAATTCATGGCCTGAGCGTATCACGCAGGGTCGGCGCAGAACGCGACGCTAGAGACCTCGTTCATAACGCAATGTTATGGCTATTATCACCAAAGAGAACTTCCCCTAATCCTTCTGGTCGCTTATGTTTCGCACATGGTAGCGAGGGACACGCTCGACCCGCGCTGCAGTGACACATAGAAAACCAACCCGATTGGAGGATTACATGGACGGCAATGATATGGCGAAATGCCCGGTCATGCACGGTGGCATGACTGAAAGCGGCAAGAGCGTCACCGATTGGTGGCCGAACTCGCTCAACCTCGACATTCTGCACCAGCACGACACCAAGACCGACCCGCTGGGGAAGGACTTCAGCTACCGTGAGGCGCTGAACGACCTTGACGTCGACGCCCTGAAAAAGGATCTCCACGCTCTAATGACTGACAGTCAGGACTGGTGGCCTGCGGATTACGGCCATTACGGCGGTTTCATGATCCGCATGGCATGGCACGCAGCGGGGTCCTACCGTCTGGCCGATGGCCGCGGCGGAGGCGGCAGCGGCAACCAGCGATTCGCGCCGCTGAACTCGTGGCCGGACAATACCAGCCTCGACAAGGCGCGCCGACTGCTCTGGCCGATCAAGAAAAAGTACGGCAATGCGCTCAGCTGGGCCGATCTGATGATCCTCGCCGGCAATGTCGCTTACGAGTCGATGGGATTGAAGACGTTTGGATTCGGATTCGGCCGTGACGACATCTGGCATCCCGAGAAGGATACCTACTGGGGCGCCGAGAAGGAATGGCTCGCGCCGAGCGACGAGCGCTACGAAAGCGTCGACAGCCCAGACACGATGGAAAATCCGCTCGCCGCCGTGCAGATGGGCCTGATCTATGTCAATCCGGAAGGCGTGAACGGTCAGCCCGATCCCCAGAAGACCGCCGATCAGGTGCGCGAGACGTTCGAGCGCATGGCGATGAACGACGAGGAAACCGCAGCCCTCACGGCGGGCGGTCACACCGTCGGCAAATGCCACGGCAATGGTGACGCCGAGGCTCTCGGCCCCGAGCCGGAAGCCGCGGGCGTCGAGACCCAAGGGTTCGGCTGGATGAACCCGAACATGGACGGCAAGGCAAGTCAGGCGGTGACGAGTGGCATCGAGGGAGCCTGGACCACCAAACCGACGGAGTTCGATCAGGGCTATTTCTCGATGCTTCTCGACCACGAGTGGGAGCTGCGCAAGAGCCCGGCCGGTGCCAATCAGTGGGAGCCGGTGGAAATCGCCGAAGAGGACAGACCGGTCGACGCGACGGACCCGTCCATCCGCCGCAACCCGATCATGACCGACGCCGACATGGCGATGAAGGTCGATCCGAGCTACCGCGCCTACATGGAGAAGTTCCGTGCAGATCCGGACTACTTCCAGGATACCTTTGCGCGCGCATGGTTCAAGCTGACCCACCGCGACATGGGTCCCAAGGTGCGCTATTTCGGGCCCGAAGTGCCTGAAGAAGACCTGATCTGGCAGGATCCGGTGCCCGCCGGTCCGACCAATTGGGATATCGGCGGCGTGAAGTCGAAGATCGCGGCATCCGGGTTGAGCGTCGCCGACATGGTTGCGACGGCATGGGACAGCGCCCGCACCTATCGCGACTCGGACAAGCGCGGCGGTGCCAATGGCGCGCGCATCCGTCTCGCGCCGCAGAAGGATTGGGATGGCAACGAGCCTGACCGTCTGACGCGGGTGCTGGGCGTGCTGGAGTCGATCGCGAACGACAGCGGCGCGAGCCTCGCGGACGTGATCGTGCTGGCCGGCAATGTCGGGGTCGAGCAGGCCGCGAAAGAGGCCGGCTTCGACATCGCGGTGCCGTTCCACCCGGGACGTGGCGATGCGACGGATGCGATGACAGATGCGGATTCGTTCGACGTGATGGAACCGCTGGCCGACGGATTCCGTAACTGGGTCAAGAAGGACTACATCGTCAGCCCCGAGGAAATGATGCTCGACCGGGCGCAGCTCATGGGTCTCACCGGCCCCGAGATGACCGCGCTGATCGGCGGCATGCGGGTGATGGGCACCAACCACGCGGGCAAGCCGCATGGCGTGTTCACCGACCGGGTCGGCGCATTGACGACGGATTTCTTCACCACGCTGACCGACATGGCCTACAAGTGGGAGCCTGCTGGCAACAACCACTACAACATCGTGGATCGCAAGACGGGCGAGACCAAATACACCGCGACGCGCGTGGATCTGGTATTCGGCTCCAACTCGATTCTGCGCGCCTATGCCGAGGTCTACGCCCAAGACGACAACGCCGAGAAATTCGTGCACGATTTCGTCGCCGCATGGACCAAGGTGATGGAGGCCGACCGCTTCGATCTGAAGTGATCGGACGCCGCATCGAGGCGTGAAAACCAGCCGCGCGGCCCGAACGCGGGCCGCGCGGTTTTTTGTTTGAGGCCGGATACGATCGGCCGGACAGCGGAATTTTCAAAAAATTCCGCTCAGGAAATTTTGAAATTTCCTTGGTCACTGCCAAGTCTGACGCGCGAAATAGCGGTGCTTGGTCTGATTGACAGCACCGGACTCGAAAAGGGAACAAAACGGGAATATAATGAGGGTGTGCTGCCACACAGACCGAGTCGCCCTGCCCTCATGTCCTTTGCCGAACTCTGCGCCACGTCGAATTTCACCTTTCTCACCGGGGCCGCACATCCCGAGGAGTACATGGAGCGTGCAGCCACGCTTGGCCTCTCGGCGGTGGCAATCGCCGATGTGAACTCCGTCGCGGGCATCGTCCGCGCACATGCACGCGCACGCGAGATCGCCCGACAGGTGGCCGAACGCCAAGGGATGGAGGCGCGCGACGGCCCGATGGGACCGCCCCCGCCGTGGCCGACAGCCCCGCAATGGACCGCCACGCCGCGCCTGATCCCGGCCGCACGGCTCGTGCTGCGCGAGGGGCTGGAGGTGACCGCCCTGCCCGAGGATCGCCGGGGCTGGGCCCATCTCTGCCGTCTGCTGACCCTCGGGCGGCGGCGCGCGGCCAAGGGGGATTGCGATCTGGGGCTTGCGGATCTTCTGGAGGGCGCTTTCGGTCTGCATCTCCTGCTGCATCCGGGGGACGGGCGCGACTGGCAGGCACAGGCGCAGCGGCTGGCGGACCGGCACGGCGATCACATGCATCTGGTGCTGCGCCCGCAATATGACGGGCGCGATCCGGTGCGCTTTGACCGGCTGACGCGACACGCGGCCCGGCTGGGCGTGCCCACCATCGCCGCCGCCTGCCCGATCCTGCACCGCGCGCAGCGCCGCCGCCTCGCCGACGTGCTCAGCGCGATCCGGCTAGGCGTGACGGTCGAAAGCCTTGGACGCCACGCCCTGCCCAATGCCGAACAGCGCCTGCGCTCGGAGGCCGAGATGCGCCGGCTTTATACCGGGCACGAGGCCGCGATCGACCGTGCGACAGATCTTGCCGCGCGGCTCGAGTTTTCCCTCGACGCATTGCGCTACGAGTATCCAAGCGAGGTCGCCGGGAACGAGACCCCCGCCCAGAGACTGCGCCGGCTGGCGCTCGAAGGGCTCGACTGGCGCTATCCCGGCGGGGCCTCCGAGCGGGTGCGCACCCTTCTGGCGCATGAACTCGCCCTCATCTCCAAGCTGCGCTACGAGCCCTATTTCCTGACGGTAAACGACGTGGTGGCGTTCGCCCGCTCGCGCGGCATCCTGTGTCAGGGGCGCGGATCGGCGGCCAATTCGGTGGTGTGCTATTGCCTCGGCGTGACCTCTGTCAGCCCCGAACTGGGCACCATGGTGTTCGAGCGGTTCGTGTCCGAGGCGCGCGACGAGCCGCCGGATATCGATGTCGATTTCGAGCACGAGCGCCGCGAGGAGGTGATCCAGTGGATCTACCAGCGCTACGGCCGGCACCGCGCCGGGCTGTGTGCCACGGTGATCCATTACCGCACCAAACGCGCGATCCGCGAGGTCGGCCGCGCCATGGGATTATCGGAGGATATCCTCGGCGCGATGACCTCGCAGATCTGGGGCCATGGCGGCGAGGGACGGATCGACGCGCCCCGCCTGCGCGAACTGGGACTCGATCCGGACGAGGCACGCCTTGCCCTCACACTGGATCTGGTGCGCGAGATCACCGGCTTTCCGCGGCATCTCAGCCAGCATGTCGGCGGTTTCGTCATCACCGAAGGCCGGCTCGACGAACTGGTGCCCATCGAGAATGCCAGCATGGAGGACCGCACCGTCATCACGTGGGACAAGGACGATATCGACGCGCTTGGCATTCTCAAGGTCGATGTGCTGGCGCTCGGCATGCTGACCTGCATCCGCAAGGCGTTCGATCTGCTGCACCAGCATCGCGGCCAGCGCCACACGCTGGCCACCCTGCCGCCCGAGGACCCGCGCGTCTACGCGATGCTCAGCCGCGCCGACAGCCTCGGGGTCTTTCAGGTCGAAAGCCGCGCGCAGATGAACTTCCTGCCGCGCATGCGCCCGCGCACCTTCTACGATCTGGTGATCCAGGTGGCGATCATCCGCCCCGGCCCCATTCAGGGCGACATGGTCCATCCCTTCATCCGCCGCCGCAACGGCGAGGAAGAGGTGAGTTTCCCGTCGGACGAGTTGGGCCGCGTTCTGGGCAAGACCCTCGGCGTGCCCCTGTTCCAGGAACAGGCGATGCAGATCGCCATCATCGGCGCGGGATTCACCGCTGAGGAGGCCGACCGCCTGCGCCGGGCGCTCGCCACCTTCAAGAAACACGGGAATGTCGGCGAGTTCCGTAACCGGTTCCTGCGCGGCATGCGCGCCAACGGCTATGACATGGAATTCGCAGAGCGCTGTTTTTCGCAGATCGAGGGGTTCGGCAGCTACGGCTTTCCCGAAAGCCACGCGGCCAGTTTCGCGCATCTGGTCTATGCGAGCGCCTGGATCAAGCATCACCACCCGGCGATCTTCGCCTGCGCGCTGCTCAATGCGCAGCCAATGGGGTTCTACGCCCCCGCCCAGATCGTGCGGGACGCGCGCGAACATGGCGTCACCGTGCGCCCGGTCTGCATCAATGCCTCCTATTGGGACAACACGATAGAGCCGGACGGGCATGGCGGGTTTGCGCTGCGGCTCGGGTTTCGCCAGATCAAGGGCCTTGCCCGGGGCGAGGCCGACTGGATCGCGGCGGCGCGCGGCAACGGCTATAGAGGGCCGGAAGATGTCTGGCGGCGCGCCGGGCTCGATCCTGTACTGCTGGCGCGGCTGGCCGAGGCGGATTGCTTTGCCGCGCTCGGGCTGTCGCGGCGCGACGCGCTCTGGCAGGCCAAGGCGATCCGCAGCCCCGATCCGCTGCCACTTTTCGCCCAGGATCTCGACGGCGAGGCGATCGACGAGCCGGCCGCAACTCTGCCGAAGATGACCCTTGGCGAAGAGATGGTCGAGGATTACGCAGCCCTGCAACTGAGCCTGCGCGCACATCCGCTGGCGCTTTTGCGAGCGATCCTCACACCGCCTGGGGGATGATCCGGACTGCCCGGGCAGGCTGCCTGTCGGCTTCTGAAAGCACGTATCCCGCTCAAGGCAGACGTCGCGTTCCCAATCATTCCAAGATGGGCAACAGAGACACGTATCAGACGAAAATCTGCTCGGCGTGCCGCTCCAGATAGATCCGCAGCCAGGGCGTGAAACGCTGCGGCTGCGACTGAACCCTGGCGACGAGATCGGGCATCGAGATCCACTCAGCCTCCATCACCTCATCGGAGTTCGGATCAACAGGAATTTGCCGCGCCACTTCGGCGACGAAAATATCCACCAGCTCATGCTCGATCAGCCCGTCCCCGACATCGGCGCGGTACTCCACCTGGTCGCGATGGGCCAGTGTCAGCCCCTCGATGCCGAGTTCCTCGCGCAGGCGGCGCTGCGCACACCGCTCGGGCGCCTCGTCCCAATGCGGATGCGTGCAACAGGTGTTCGCCCAGAGACCGGGGGTGTGATATTTACCCAAGGCGCGACGTTGCAGAAGGACTTCCTGCCCGTGCATCACGAAGACCGAGACCGCCTTGTGCCGCAAGCCGCGCCTGTGCACCTCCAGCTTCTCGACAGGCGTCAGAACGCCGTTTTCCCAGGCCGGGATCATCTCGGTCGCGCCGCGGCTCTCCTGAGACACGCGATCCGTCATACACGCGCCGCCGAGACCAGCCCGGTCAGATGCGCGATGTTCTTCAGCCCGATTTTCAGATGCGCCATGGGGCGCGC
>JAWLFT010000023.1:0-37125 GCA_041685435.1 Roseovarius sp. | reverse complement strand
ATCTGACTCTATGGGGACTTGGCCCATTCGCGGTCTGTTGTGGAAAACGGCGCAAGATGCTCCGCAAGGGTTGATCAGGCGTCCGCGCCGCCTAATCAACCCTGACGGGGTTGCCGGTGTCATGCTTGGCGATTTTCTCGGTCTTGCGTGGGAATTTTCTGATCTGGTCCTGCGTCCGCGAGCAGTTTGGCCAAGGGCCGTGCCCCGCGGCCTGATCAACACGATATCCCCAGGAATTCATCAGGATATTTCCAAGCATCCGGCCGACCGACGGGGTAGCCTGCGGGCAGACACCACGGCTTGCAGGGAGATCCTGCAGGCGGCAACCCGGTTACCGAAAGTCGAGCAGTCGCTCGATGATGGCAGCCACGGTTTTCATCTGGATCCCGTCGCGACCTTTCCACCCGTCGCCGCTGTAGCCCCAGAAGTCCCAGCAGGCTCTCGGGTTGCCCACCGCCGTGGTCGCTTGCGGGTAGAGGACGACGATGCCGTTTGCAGCGGCCCAGCGGTTGTAGCCTGCATCCCGCACGAAATCGTCATGGATGCGGTCTGCGCCCTGGGCATCCACGTTCTGGCGACATCCATGAAAGGCGACATGCAACCGGCACTCCTCTGACCGGCAGGCGTCCGGCACGTAGATATAGCCGACACCGCTCAGGCCCGCTGTCGCGGACGCCTCGAAGAATGCACTCTGGTCGAAGGCGTGCAGGCGGCCCGCGTCGTGCGGGTCCACCGGTCCGGCGAGGTCCCCCTCGGCATAGAGGTGCCGCAACAGATGCGCGGCAGCGTCGTATCCGCATTCGATCAGGTAGGGCGGTGCATGCGCGTCGCAGGCGCGCGGTGGAAACCGGCTCTCGCCGGTGAAGCTGTCCACCGGCATCCCGTGGCTGGCGGGGCGCTCTGGATCGCCGGGCGACACGTGCAGGGTGTCTTCCCCGACGCCCAGACGGCGGTAGAGATCGGCAAGGCTGTCTGCGACAGCTTCGGGAACGACCGTGTCCAGCGCTCCGCGAAACAGCCAGACACGATCTTGCCCAAGGTTGGCAGGGTCGTCGATCTCTCCAGCCCGGTATGCGGCGTCGATCAGCTGCCGCGACTCGTCCGGGGCCGGAGGGTCGGGGCGCAGGCCCCAGAACCGGTTGCCAATGGTGTGCGTGCAGGCGACGACTGCCGCGGAGGTGCGGTCCAGCGTCCAGAACGGCCAGAAGGGGTTGTCGATGATATCCACGCAGCCATAGGGTCCACCCGCAAGGATGGCCGCCCCGGTCACGGTCTCCGAAAACGCGATGTGGACCTGGTGGGCGAAGAAACCGCCGGACGAAAGACCTGACACCGTGACCGAACCGGGAGCGATGCGCAGATCCAGCGGCAAGCGCTCCGTAACGGAGGTGGGGGGCGGATCCGGGATATCGTCATGATCGGCGGCGCCCATGCTGACGGCGACCAAAAGAGCCGCGAGGCTTGCAAAAAGTAGACCGGCCTGTCGCATGTCACCTCTCTCTCATTGGGACAGCGTAAAGGTTTGCAGCCGACGGAGGAACTGGGCAGGCAAGCCGCGCGTAAGGCCGAAGGTCCTGCCTGGCGTCGGCTCTTCAGCCACGCGGGCGTGGTGGCGGGGTTCGGCGTCGTGCCGCGTGGGTTCCATCATGGCGGTGCTGTCCGGTGTCGGCGCGGGGACCGTACGCACGCGACGGAGATGCCGGCGCGCGACAGGGAGCGGAAAGAGGCGGCGGAAACCCTGCGCGCAGGTCTCGTCGAGAGGCCGCCCCATCAGGCCAAGGCGCGGCCGATCGTCGTCTTTCCCGGCGCACGGAAAGGCGCTCATGGGGCGATCTCCGGCAACTCGGCAGGCGCGCGCGGTGAGAGCAGTTCTGCGCCGTCGTCGCGCAGGACGATGTTTTCCTCATGCACCATGATGCGGCCGTCGCGGGTATGACAGCCCGGCTCCAGCGCCAGCACCATGCCCGCGCGCAAGGGTGTTTCGTCCAGCCGCGTGAAGGACGGCCATTCGGTCAGCGTGACGCCCAGCCCATGCCCGAGCCGCCCGCCCGACGGGGTCGCGCCCTGCCGGCACAGGCTGTCGCACAGCATCCGGTGCACATCGCAGGCGCGCAGCCCCGGGCGCAGCGCGGCCAGCGTGTCCTCTGTCGCCCGCCAGAGCGCGGCATGCGCGCGGCGCGCTGTCTCCGATGCCGCGCCAATCGCGAAATTGCGGTCGAAATCGCAGAAATACCCGTCCTTCACCGCGCCTGTGTCAAGCATCAGAACATCACCATCCCCGACCGGCTGCGGGCCCGCGGGGGAGATCACGTCGCCATAGCCATCCGGTCCCGCGCCGCCGGCGACATAGCTGACCCAATCCGCCCCTTCGGCGAGAATCGCGATCTGGAAAGCGCGAAACACGTCCCACAAGGGCACCCCCGCCTGCACGAAGTCCGGCACCCGGTCAAAGGCGCGTCCGGCGATCGCGCAGGCCTCGCGGATTCGGGCGATCTCGGCCCCGGACTTGATCTCGCGCACGTGCCGGACGCACGTCGTCGCATCGACGACGCGGCGCGGCGCAAGACGGCGGCGCAAGCCCGCATACTCGGCCAGCGGCATGCGCAGATGCGTCTCGGGCCCCATCGGCACGCCGATCCGACCTTGGGCCGGCACCGCCTCCGCCAGCGTCCCGGCCAGCAGGCCCACGCCATCATCACGCGGATCGGGGGCGTCCCATGTGCGGATATCTTGCAGCCATGTGCGGCCCATCAGATCGGCCCCGATGGACGGGATCACCGCCACCGGATCGCCCGCCTGCGGGATGACAACGAACCATGGCCGCGCCGGGCTTTCCCAGAACCGGGTTAGAAACCCGGTCGTGTAGAACACATCGGCAGGCATGCTCAGCAGCAGCGCGTCCAGCCCCTCTTCCGCCATCCCGGCCTGCAGATGCGCGATCCGAAGGCGGTATTCCCGCGCGGGAAAGATCAGGGAACGCTCAGCCATCCTCCGGGCCTTCGCTGAGGATCGCCAGCACCTGCGCGTCCGCAGGCAAACCTGGCCCGGCAAGAAGCGCCGCGACACCCGCCGCGCCGGAAGGCGTCGTCGGCAGGCCATGGTCGGCCAGAAGGTCCGCCCCAAGCTGCGCCTCGGCCTCGGAGAGGGTGACAAAGACGTCGGCCTCCCGCGCCAGACCGTTCAGGGCAATCAGCGACGGCGTCTTGCAATCCAGCCTGCCCATGCTCGACACAGGGCCGGTTGTCTCTGTTACATTGCCCGCGCGGATGCTTTCCCTCAGGGCCGGGGCCGCCTCCGGTTCGACCACGATGATCTGCGGCGCGTCGCCCCAGACAAGGCGCGCATGCGCCGCGACGGCGGCGGCCAGCCCGCCAACGCCGGCTTGCAGCAGGATATGGCTGGGCATGGTGTCGATCTGTGCGGCGGCCTCGGCGGCCAGTTGCAGATAGCCCTCCATCACGCGCAACGGCAATTCGGTGTAGCCCGGCCATGAGGTGTCAGACAGCAATGTCCAGCCATGCGCATTTGCTGCGTCCGTCGCGGCCTGCATGCTGGCCTCGTAATCCGCGCCCGCGCGCATGACCCGCGCGCCCTTGGCGGCAAGCCGTGCGGCGAAGGTCTCGGACACGGTGTCGGCCAGATAGATCACCGCGCGCGCCCCGAACACCCGCGCGCCGGCGGCCACTGACAGCCCGTGATTTCCGGCGCTGGCGGTCACGTAAACCCGGCCCTGCAAGGCCTGGCGCAGATCGCTCATCCCGCTCGCGGCAGCCTCGCGCGCAAGGACATGGGCCGCGCCAAGCGCCTTGAAGCTGCCAAGCCCCATGCGTGCGCGCTCATCCTTCAGCCAGAGCCGGGCCAGTCCCAGCCGGGCCGCAAGCTCTGGCACATCGCGCAGCGGTGTCGGCGCATGGGCGGGGCATTGACGCAAGAGGTCTGCCACATCGGCGGCATCGGCCAGCGGGAAACCGTCTGCCGTGTCCAGCTCGCGCCCGCGCCACGGATTTTGCAGGTGATGTACCATCGTACCTCCTTCCGGATTTCACAGAGCTTAGCGCAATTCTCGCCGATCGAGGCCGATATTCGGGGCAGATGGCGGCGCTGCTCGGATCCGCCTGCGCGATCAAAGCCGAATATCGCACCGAAGCGCAAGCACGGCTGTCGTCCGGCCGCGGCGCGGCGGCGATACCTGTCGACATTGAGTTCCAGGATGGTGGCGTGGTGGACGAGGCGGTCGATGGCCGCGACCGGCATGGACTTGTCGGGAAAGACCTGCTTCCAGGCGCTGAAGGGCTGGTTTGCGATGACGCCGGGGCTGCGGGTTTCAAAGCGACGCGCGATCAGTTGGAAGAGCACACGCGTTTCTTTACCCAAAGCGTTTGCTTGGCATCTGCTGCCGGACTCAAGGACGCTGCAGACTGTTCGGCTGCCAGCGATACAGCCCGTCAAGCGCAGAATCCTCGCAGCAGAGAATGTGGCATAGTTCAGACAGGACGGATGCTACCGGTTCAGACCGAACACTCCGCCTGGGCGGCATGCGGCAATGCGGCTTCCTCCGACCGGCGATTTATGCTTGCCGCAGCGGTTCTGGTAGGTCAGACTTTTCTCATGGAAGAACTCCAACGAGGCAACTGGATTGGGGAGCGGGACAGGTTGTCCTACAGATCAGTATCATGACGGAACTCGGGATCGAAGCGAGTTTCCGGCCGACACCACCGGATGAACGGGGACCTGCCACGCGTTTGCCCTGATCATCGGTTCCGACTCTGACCCCGTCTTGTAGGTGATTATGTTCGACCGCCCCCCGAAAGAGCGAGAAGCCCTGTCCTGGGCCTATGTGCTGTTCTGGTCGTGCCTCACATTCGCGACCGTGCCTTTCGTCCGGTACAGCGCCACCTTCGTCCGCGAGGAGTTGGGAGGCGCGGCGTTCACCTATGGCGTCGCGGCCTCCATCGTTCTGGCGACGACTGCGGCCTTGTACCTGACGCGCCAGCGTTGGTCGCTTGCCTCCTGCATCTGGCTTCTCGGTCTCGCGGGGCTTCTGATCTATCTGACATTCGGCCTCGCGGATGGAAACGCGGAAGAGGCGGTGCATTATGTGCAATACGGGATCCTGTCGATTCTGCTTTTCCGGGCCTTCAGCCATCGGATCCGCGACTTCAGCATCTATGCGGCAGCGACCATTGCCGGAACCCTGGTGGGCATGATCGACGAAACCGTTCAATGGCTCACACCGGGCCGTTTCTTCGATCTGAGAGATATCTGGCTGAACTGCACGGCCGTCGCCCTGGTGCAGGTCGGGCTGGCGGCCGGCGTCCGGCCAGCACTGATCTCGGGCTTGCCGGGCTGGGACAGCGTGAGACGTCTCTGCTATCTGGGGGCGGTAACGCTCGGCTATCTTGGCCTTTGCCTTCAGAACACCCCTGATCGGATCGCCTGGTACTCGACCCATGTTCCCGGGCTCGGGTTCATCGATCCGGATCAAAGCGTCATGGTCGAGTATGGCTATCTTCATGGCGATCCCGCAACCGTGCATTTCCGGTCTCGACTGACAGCCGACGAGCTGCGACGGTCATCGCGGGAGCGTGCCGAGGATGGCAGCCGCATCCTCGACCAGTATCGCACGCGGGACGAGTACCCGACCTTTCTGGAGATCTATTCCCCGTTGGCGGACCCCTTTCTGCACGAAGCCCGGGTGCACCTGTTCCGGCGCGACATGCATCTGGGTTGGGCCATGGACGGTGAGGAGGGCGACGCACAAGGGCAACATTTTGCGACGGCCTATTGGGAAAATCGCATTCTGCAGGACTATTTCGGCGAGGTGCTGCGCGCCTCGAGCTATGAATGGACCCCCGAACAGGCGGCCGCAGCGAGGGACGGGGCCGACATCGCCGATCCTCATGACAGTTGGGTGAGCCGCCACCTGATCGTCGCCTTGAGCCCCCTGCAGCTTGCTGTCCTGTCCGCGGGTATCGTGGCCGCGCTGTTGCTGCTCGGGGTCTATTCCGGCAGACGGGCGTCCCGACAGCCCGGCGCACGCACTCGGGCTTTCGGGGATGGCGCGCGATGACCGGGGCAGTGTCTCGGCGTCGCTTCCTCGGGTCCATGGCGGCTGGCGGCAGCCTGATCGCCTCGCCTGGCCTTGCCCGGACATCATGGAACATCCAGGGTTCCGAGCGGGGGGCGTTGGGGCTGGTGTTCTACACGGATGTTCATGCTGACACCGAAGACGAGACCTCGACAGCCCTCGCCATGGCTGCAGAGGCCATCAACGCGCAAAAGGCCGATGTCGTGCTGTGCGGCGGGGATCTGATCGCGGGCGGTTTCGAGGCGCGCCCGGACAAGGTCGCGCCGCGATGGGACACCTACATGCGCATGGCGCGCGGAATAGAGGGCGAGCATCACGCGGTGATCGGCAATCATGATCTGGTGGGCGCGCGACCGGCGGACGGGTCTGCGGCGGCCCCTGATCCGCGCCTCGACTTCAAGCAGCGCCTCGGCCTGAGCCGCACCTACGATACGTTCGACGCCCTTGGATATCGCTTCATACTGCTCGATTCGCTGCGCATTTCCGGTGATGCGCACATGTATGACGGCTGGGTGTCGTCAGAGCAAAGGGAATGGCTCCGCGAGGTGCTCTCGACCATACCCTTCGATGTCCCGATCGTGCTCGTCCTTCACATGCCGCTCCTTACCGCTTTCTTCGCCGCCACGAAAGGCGCCACCTTTCAGGCGCAACCTAACAGGGTCGTGATCAACAATGCCGAGGTGCTGGAACTGTTTGCCGGGCACAACCTCGTCCTGGTGCTTCAGGGCCATCTCCATGTGACCGAGGCAGTGCACTGGCGCAGCACCACCTTCCTGACCGGTGGCGCCATCTGCGGGAGATGGTGGCACGGTGCCCATTTCGATACCGTGGAAGGGTTCAACGCGATCACGCTCCGGGACGACCGGATAGAATGGGAGTATGTCGACTACGGGTGGAACGACCGCCGGCAGGAACAGTGAAGCAACACCGTGACGATACGATCAAGATCGATGGAATGTGGAAAACTGTCCCCGTGTTGGAGACTGCCGGTTGGAGACTGCCGGTTTTCCAGTGATGTTGGCTGCAGTTCCATTGAACAGTCGCGACGTTGGCCATGCAAGTCAAGCATAAGCCTTGCTGGCAGTCAGAAACCGCGACGCCGTTGATCGACACCGCCAATCGGCCGCTACCTCGCGTTGCTCCGCCAGCCCTGCCGTGATTGCATTGGTCAGGTCCCGGCCCAATCTGCGGCTGACGGGCGCATTTTCGCCGGCTGGCCATGCTTGGCTTTGCGGTTGCTGCTAATGTCAGCTTCTGCGCGCGGCGCAGCAGCATGAAGTCTTGGAGGATTGTGTCAACAGGCTGAGGTTGCAACTGGTGTTTCTCCGTGCAGCCGTCCCTCAAGCCGCTTCTTGACCTCGAATTTCCAGCGAAAAGCGTCAGGTGACGGCAGCGGCCGGACGCGGACCCATGTCTGACGACCAGCCGATCCAAGACGCTCATGCGGGTCGCGTGATGAACGGAGGACGGCAGGTGCGGCATTGCTGCGATCTGCCGTGATCTCCGAGCGACATCTTGCGACATCCCAATGGGGCAGTCGTGAAGTGCGTCGGCGTAAAACCAACCTGCACAGAGGACCGACGTTATCTCAAGGCGTCGTAAACGTCGGTCTGCATTCGTTCGACCGCCTCTTCGAGATCACCGATGAAAGCCCCGCTTGCGATGGATTGTGTTGCAAATCCTGGCCTGAGTATCGAGACACTGTTCGAAATCCGCGGGCTGAAACGTCGGATCGAAAGGCGGGTGGGTTCCGAGGCCTGCATCAGGTGGCTGTAGGCCGTGATCATGTCGCAGACCATCACGCAAACCCCCGCCGCGACGAACTGCAAGCCTGGCAGAAAGGTTCGGAGTTCGATCCGCTTGTTGAACCGACATCCGGCGGCGCAGAACGCGGCTTCGGTTTGAACCGCGGTCCCGTGTTCATCGAACAGCACGGCCATTGGACGGCCATCAAGATCGTCGGGAGTGACCACCTCCGAACCTGTCAAGGGATCATCCGCCGGAAGCACGCAGACGCATTCCAGATCATAGTCGGTTTGTAGAATCGATGAGCGTGGCTCTGGCGTCTCGGAAAATCCGACATCGAATTGCTGGGATGCGATCAGGTCCTCGATCAGGTCCGATGACCGCATGATCAACGAGACATCAAGATCTTCCCGGCCTTGCATGAACCGGGTCATGAGCGTGGGAAGAAATACGCTGGAGGCCGCGGGATGGCAGGCAACTTGCAACTTGCCGGACTGAAGTGTGCTGATCCTTTCGAGCGTGCGTTCCGTGCGTTCGACACGGCCGAGAATCTCCTCGCACTCCTCGAGGAAGAAATGGGCTTCCGGCGTCGGCGTCAGTTTCCCGTGGGTTCGCACGAAGAGGGAAAAGCCAAGCTGGTCCTCCAGCGTCTGCACCATGGTCGAGACCGCGGGTTGCGTCCGGCCGACGCTGCGCGCGGCCTGGCTGATCGAGCCCGAGCGCATGACTTCTCGAAATGTCGATAGCTGCTTGAGAGATAGGTGCATGGGCATAAGCTTGATTGATGGAGTTAATCAAATTATCAAATTGATTTTATGATTATTGTCCAGTGTTATTGCCTCGACACCCGCAAAACGACAAAGGCGGGGTTGGGGGACCTATGGATACTTTCG
This sequence comes from Roseovarius sp., assembly GCA_041685435.1. Lineage (GTDB taxonomy): Bacteria > Pseudomonadota > Alphaproteobacteria > Rhodobacterales > Rhodobacteraceae > Roseovarius. The sequence goes on along the minus strand of JAWLFT010000023.1, from coordinate 28,398 downwards.
CCAAATATCTTCTGACGTTGCTGATTTGCGTCGTTGCCCTGGGCCAATTCGCGCAGGTGATCACGCGCTATGTCCTGCAGGTCCCGGTCATGGGGCTCGAGGAAACCATGCTCTATCCCACGCTGTGGCTCTACGTCCTAGGATCGGTCAACGCCTCGCGGGAGAACACCCATATCCGCGCCAATGTTCTGGAAATCTTCATCACGACCGAACGGGCGCATACGATCCTTGCCATCGTCGGCGAAATCATCAGCCTGATCGTGGGCCTCTGGCTGCTGTCCTGGGCGTGGGAGTACACGCGATACGCCTGGCGCGTCTGGCGCGAAAGCCCCACGCTCTACATCCCGACCTTCTATGCCGACATAGCGCTTCTGGCCGGGCTCGGGCTGATGATGATCTACACCGCCTGGCACCTCTGGCGCCACATCCGCAGCCTGCGCACAGGGGAACCGGCATGATCGAGATCGCCCTCATCGCCATCGCCATTCTGGTGATCACGCTGACCTTGGGTGTGCCGCTACCCTACTGCTTTGGCGCGGCGCTGATGGTGATGTATTTCGTCGGGGATGTCACGATGAAGGGCATGATGCTCTGGGGGTTCCAGCAATTGGGCAATCCGGTGCTTCTGGCCATTCCGTTGTTTGTCCTTGCCGGAACGATCATGTCCGCGTCCGGCATCGCCGCCTCGCTTTTGCACTTCGTCAACGCCTTCATCGGCCATGTGCGGGGCGGACTTGGCGTCGTTGCCGCGGTCTCCTGCGCGGTGATCGGGGCGATTTCAGGCTCTGGCCTGACCGGGATCGCGGCCATCGGACCGCTGTTGATCCCCGAGATGGAGAAACGCGGCTATCCCCGTGCCTACGCCACGGCGCTCATCGCCAATTCCTCGATCCTCGGGCTGCTCATCCCGCCCTCGGTCACGATGATCGTCTATGGCTGGGTGACCGACACCTCGATCCTCGCCTGTTTCCTCGCCACGCTTGGCCCCGGCCTTTTGATCATGACGGCGTTTTCCGTGATCAACCTTGTGATGAGCCGCAGGTTCGACCTCGTGCTGGACGACAAGCCGTCCTTCACGGAACTTTCGGGCCAGGTGGCGCGGCGCGGCTTTCACGCGTTCCCGGCGCTCTTGATGCCAATCATCATCCTTGGCGGCATCTATGGCGGCGTGATGACCCCGACAGAGGCCGCCGCCGTGGCCGTGATCTATGCGGTGCCTGTGGGGTTCCTGATCTACAAGGGCCTGAAATGGGGAAATTTCCTCGCCGCGGGCAAGGAAGCTGCAACCGCCGTGGGCGCGATCATGATGATGATCCTGTTCTCGATGATCCTCAGCCAGATGTTCGTCTACGAAGGCATCCCGCAGCAACTGGTCCAGGGCATATTCGCGATAACCGAGAACAAGGTGCTGCTGCTGATCATGATCAACATCCTGCTGTTTCTGGTCGGCATGGTCGTCAATGACGTGACCGCCATCATCCTGATCGCGCCACTGCTGCTGCCGCTGATGAACGCGATCGGGGTCAGCCCGGTGCAATTCGCCGCGATCATGGGGGTGAACACCGCCATGGGGGGCGTGACCCCGCCCTATGCCTCGATCCTGTATCTCGGGGCGCGGATCGGCAATGTGAAGGTCACCAAGGTCATCCCGCCCGCGATGAAACTCATCCTGTTCGGTTATGTGCCCGTGGTCTTCCTGACCTCTCTCTGGCCCGACCTGTCGCTCTTTTTGCCACGTTTCTTCGGGTATGACGTGGCACCCTGACCACCCTGAAAACTTCAAACCAGCAAGGAGGACTCTCGAATGAAACATGTATTCCTGACCACGGCTGTGGCGGCGCTCATGGCGCTTGGCAGCTATGGCGAGGCGCAGACCCTCAAGATGAGCCACGTACGCCCGCAGGACGCCACCATCGATGTCGAGCTGCGCGCATTCGCCGACTCCGTGACCGAGGCCACGGGCGGCGACGTGTCGGTCAATATCTTCCCGTCATCCGCCCTGGGTGATTATACGACCGTTCAGGAGCGCATCAGCGTCGGGGCCATCGAAATGGCGACGCAGCCCGCCGCGACGGCGGCGGACCGGCGCATGCAGATCTCGTCCTTCCCCTACCTGGCCGGCAACTGGGATCAGGCCCGCGCGATCTATGGTCCCGACGGGATCGTCCGCGAGGTGATGGCCGGGCTCTATGCCGATCAGGACATCACCATGCTGGCGGCCTATCCGGTCTATTTCGGCGGTATTTCGCTGAATGTCGATCCCCCGGAGACGGTCAAGACGACCGAGTCCAAAGGGGTCAAGGTGCGCGTGCCGGGCATCAAGAGCTTTCAGTTGACCGGCGAGGCGCTTGGCTACATCCCGTCGCCGATCCCGTTCTCCGAGGCGTTCACGGCCGTCCAGACTGGCGTGGTCGACGGGGTTATCGGCTCGGGGGCCGAGGGCTACTACGCCTCGTTCCGCGATGTGACCAAGACGTACGTCCCCGCCAACACCCATTTCGAAGTCTGGTATATGATCATTTCGGACGAGAGCCTCGCCGAATTGTCGGATGACCATCAAGCGGCGCTGAAAGAGCAGGCCGCGGCGTTCGAGACGACCCGCTGGGAGGTCGCCGAGGCCGATCAGGGGCGCAACGAGCAGCGCCTCGTGGATGACCTTGGCGCCACCCTTGTCGCGTTGAGCGAGGAAGACCTCGCGGCCATGGCCGAGAAGGCGCGTGAGGATGTGTGGCCCGAGGTGCTCGAGGATGTCGGTGCCGAATGGGGCCAGTCGATCCTTGACGAGGTCGCCGCCGCAACCAAGTGACAACCGCAGGACAGGGCGGCATCACCGCCCTGTCCGGACGCAACGCGACGGGGCGGATCAATGGAAACCGATTATGTCATCATTGGAGGCGGCGTTGTCGGCCTTTCGGTCGCCTGGGGGGTGTTGAAGCGCGGGCTGACCGTGACCGTGCTCGATGGCGACGACGGATCCTTCCGGGCCAGCCGGGGCAATTTCGGACTGGTCTGGGTACAATCCAAGGGCCTGAACCAGCCCCGCTATGCCCAGTGGTCGCAGCACTCCGCCGCGATCTGGGCGGAGTTCGCCAATGAACTGGGCCACAATACCGGCACTGCCGTGCCGCTCGAGCAGAGGGGGGGATACGACCTTCATTTCTCCGAAGAGACGCTGCACGCCACGGTCGAGAAATACGAGACGCTGAAGACACAGCTGGACGGTAATTATCCGTTCGAGGTTCTGGGCCATAACGCGCTGCGCAAGGAAGAGCCGCATATCGGGCCGAAAGTCGTGGGCGCGATCCTGCACCATCAGGACGGTCACGCGAACCCGCTCAAGCTGTTGATGGCACTCGCGGCCGATGTACGCCGCATGGGCGGTCGGGTGCTCACCGGAAAGACAGTGACGGATGTGACCAGGCCCGACAGCTTTCGCGTGACCTGTGCCGACGACACGATCGTGCGTGCCGGAAAGGTCATCCTGTCGGCGGGACTGGGCGCGACCCGGCTCGGTCCGAAGCTGGGCTTCAAGGCGCCCATCCGCCCGCAGCGCGGGCAGGTCCTTATCACCGAAAAACTGCGCAGGATCATCAATCGCCCGTCGCTGATCGCGCGCCAAGTGGACGAGGGCGGCATCCAGATCGGAGCGACGAACGAAGAGGTGGGCCTCGACGACGGTGTCACGCAGCCGGGTCTGTCCGACCTCGCCGCAAAGGCCGTCGCCGCCTATCCGGAGCTCGAAAAGGCACAGCTTGTCCGATCCTGGGGCGCGCTGCGTGTGCTGTCGCCCGATGGCTTGCCGATCTATCAGGAAAGCGCCGCGATGCCCGGGGCCTATCTTGTCACCTGTCACAGCGGCATCACGCTTGCCGCCGCGCATGCGCGGCTTCTGCCCGACTGGCTGGAGGGCAGGGACACCGCGCCCGATCTGGAGGTGTTCAGTGAAGCCCGCTTCGCCGTTTCTTGAGCTGGAGGACGCACCCCGCGTGCAGGTGACCTTCGACGGTATGTCGTTTGACCTGCCCGAGAGGGCAAACCTCGCCGCGGCCTTGCTTGCCGCCGGTGTCGATCGCCTTCGTTACACGCCCGTCTCGGGTGCTCCGCGCGGTCCCTTCTGCATGATGGGCGCGTGCTTTGACTGCCTCGTGGAGATCGACGGCGTGGTGCGACAGGCCTGCATGATCGAGGTGACCGAGGGCATGGAAATCAGGAGACCGCACGAAATGGAGGCGCATGGTGATCCGGCGTGATCTTGTCGTGATCGGCGCGGGTCCGGCCGGAATGGCTGCCGCGGCCAAGGCGGCCGATCTGGGCCTGAGCGTCACGGTGCTGGACGAACAGCCCCGTCCCGGCGGACAGATCTACCGCGACGTGGACCGGTCCGCCCCCGTGCGCGGCGGTATTCTGGGCAAGGACTATGCTTATGGCGCATCGCTGACCGCCGGGTTGTGCCACGCCGCGATCGATCACGTGTCGGGTGCGGTGGTTTGGGCCATAGAGGATGGGTTCCGCGTCTTCTACACCAAGGACGGGCGCGGCGCACAGATCACCGCGGACCGCGTCCTTCTCGCAACCGGCGCGCTGGAACGGCCCATGCCGCTGCCCGGCTGGACCCTGCCCGGCGTCATGACCGCGGGGGCGGGGCAGATCCTTCTCAAGCAATCGGGCATGGTGGCAAAGGATGCCGTTCTGGTCGGCTCCGGCGCGCTGCTTTACCTGATCGCGGCGCAAATGGTCCGTGCCGGAACGCCGCCCGCTGCACTGGTCGAAACCCAGACGCGGGCGGATCTGATCGGAGCGTTGCGGCATCTCGGCGGGGCCTTGCGCGGCTGGCGCTACCTGCTGAAGGGCACGGGATTGCTGGCCGAGATCATCCGCGCGCGGGTTCCAAGATACACGGGCGCGACGGGGATCGCGATCGAGGGCGAGAACAGGGCGCAAGCCGTGACCTTTACCAAAGGCGGGCGACCGCAGCGCATCCAATGCCAGACGGTCTTTCTGCATCATGGCGTGGTGCCCGACACGCAGGCCGCGCGATCCCTGGGCGTCACCCACAGTTGGAATGCGGGGCAGCGCTGTTTCGTCCCCACCGCTGACGAGTGGGGTCAATGCGATGTCCCGGGCATCTTCGTCGCGGGCGATGGCGCGGGCATTGGTGGGGCCCAAGCGGCCGAGCTTGCCGGCCGGCTGGCGGTGCTGAAACTGACCGAGGATCTCGACCGACTTTCCGTCGCCGAACGCGACCGTCAGGCGAGATCTCTGCGCGCCGCGCTGAACCGCGAACTGGCCGCGCGTCCGTTTCTCGACGCCGCCTATCCGCCCTTTGCCGAGGCCTCTGCGCCAGCCGACAGCACCGTGATCTGTCGCTGCGAGGAAGTCACCGCCGGGGACATCCGGGGGTATGCCAGGCTGGGGTGCCTCGGTCCAAACCAGGCAAAGGCTTTCGGGCGCGCCGGGATGGGTCCCTGTCAGGGCCGCTACTGCGGACTGACCGTGACCGCGCTTTTGGCCGAAGCAAACCGACAGACGCCCGACGCGACTGGATATTATCGCATTCGCCCGCCATTGAAGCCCGTGACATTGGGCGAATTGGCGGCAATGGAACAGGTCGATTTGACTGCGTCCGAATAGAAGGCACAGATGAAAATCGAGCGCAACGATACGTGCCGATCCCTGAGCAGAGTGCGTCGCGCACAGCAGGGGTGCCTGTCGCGGCGGACAGGGTGGTGGGGCTAACCCGGTGGCCGACCAGACCCGGGACTGCCGGTCACGGGTGGATGACTTGATGGCTTCGGCCGGGCACTCGCGCGCGCGGATCTTGCAGGCCGTGGTCGGGCTGGCGGAGATGGGAGACTTCGCCAGAATGAACTGAACCCGCCAGCCGCGCCGGCGCCGCGGTCGATGTGTCGTCGGGTATGGCATCCGGCTCGGCGGCGGCGGTTTCCATCCCGGTACAGTTTCCAGCCAGGCCTGATGCTCGAGGCTCTGCCACATGCGCGCGTCACACCCCTCGGCGCCGAGGGTCCACGCCACAACGCAGGCATGGGCGCGTGTCTCCAGCGTCTCGGTGCGCTCGCGCATCTTCTGCCATTGCTGCCGGGCATATGTCTTCTGCGTCTTGGCAGAGGACGGAGACCTGGACGAGGTGCTGATGGTTCGGCTTCTACGCGCGCTCGGATGTCATCCATGTCGACCTCGGGCCCGCGCGTCAGTGGGCCGGGCGGAGATGTGACCATCCGGGAGGAAGCAACTCCCTACCCTGTCCTGAACCTGTTAAACCGGTCTACCAATATCATGTGTGGCACAGTAAGCGCTGCAAGCCCTATGAAAATCGTTTGAGCAAGGCTTCTTTCAAGCGCATCCGGACCGTCGTTAGACACGATCAGCAAGAAAGAACCGGCTGCCAGGACAACCAGCCCCGAGAGGAGCGCTGAGGTGACAAGGGCGCGTCCTGCGCGCGGTATGGAATGAATCGTTGCGCTGAAATGCCGAAGGGAGTGCAGACAACAAAAATATATCGTGAAGAAAAGTAAGGGTGGCAGCAGTGCCGCGGTCCCCCACAATATTGCCTGTTCTATCGCGGCCCTGCTCCGCGCCTGTGGCCTGAACAGGCATGTCAAAACGAACACACATACCCCGAAAGCGCCGGCAATTGCTGCGGTATTTGCACTGAAGACGGCTGCGGCCGGGGGCGCGAGATAGGCGAACAGCGTGACGACCTCTTCGGGATGCAGCAATGCAGGGGCGCCGATTGTTGCAACCCCTCCCGTCCAGCGCAGCGGCGCAGTTGCCTTCGACCAGTCATCGGAAAAGTGCAGGACCGAATAGGCCAGAAAGGCCGCCAGCGCGATGCCGGGTACCCAGATCCACACCATGATCACGCCGGCGGCCAGACCCAGATAGATCGTGACGAAACGCAGCTTGCCGCGCCATCCGTGAAGCGGCCACAGCGCCTCTGCAATCGGAAGGTCGAGCGCGCCATGCGGCAGGCCCAGAATGGCCACAAGCGGCGCGAGAAGCAGGAGTTGCGAGACAAGTCCGGGCTGCGCGGATATGTGGAATCCCACCGCAACAGCCGCGCAACAGCCGAAGACCAGCGTCTGCCAGAGCGGGCCCGCCGTCATGCCGGGACCAATGCGGCGCGCAGGAAGGGCAGGGTGGGCAGCGATGTCATCACCGATAGCCGGTCGACGGGGTGCACCGATCCGGACAGGAACCGCTCCAGCCGGTCCGGGGCGGCGTTGCGAAACAGCGCTTCGAACAGGGCGGGTCCGCGCTCGGGCATGGTTCGCAGCACCTGCAGGAACACCCGGTCCATGAACCGCGTGCCCGGCCCGTCGAGATGCATCTGCGGTGTGGCGCCGGATCGCAGCGCCTGGGCCACGCGGTCGGCCTGCGCCTGGATGCGGGTGAAGGCATAGCCCGTCGAGGGCCGCGCGGCCTCGCCGCCAAGGCCCATGCGGATCACGCCATCATCGCGGCGCTCGGCGTAGCCGACCTCCATTGGCAGGGCGCCGGCCTCTTCGCGCAAGATCTCCGTCGTGCCCGGCTCGAGCGCGGCGATCTCGGCTTGCAGCCAGTCCTCGAACACGGACCGGCCGGGCGAGGCGGGGGCAAAGGACGTGACCTCGACCAGCGCGCGATCCGGGGCGAAGGGCAGGATGTAGACGAAATCGACACCCTCGCTGCGCGCGGGACGAAACTGCATCAGCTGCACCCGGGCAGGGTCGAACACCGCGCGCTCGGTGCGGATCTCGCGGCCCAGAAAGAACTGGCCGTAGGTCGGGATGCGGTGTGGCGTGCGCGTGTCGATCACGTGATTGGCGCGCAGCAGGCCGGCCTCGGTCTCGATCTGCCAGCCATCTTCGGCGCGGTGCGGGTCGGATGCGGACACCCCGAGCGACAGCGATGCGCACGGGCTGTCGGCGATCACCGATTGCGCCCGGTCATAGAACGGGCCCGCGGCCACGCTCTGATAGCGCAGATGCCGTGACGTGCGCCCCACCACGCCGCCCGGCCCGCCGACATCCCAATGCGCCCACGACGCGCGCACGCAATCCTCGAACGGGTCCGGGGCGGTCCGCCAGAAGCTCCACGCGCGGTCATCGGTGTAGTGCGGGCGCGGCTCGATCACCTGCAGGCTGCGCCCCGCCGCGGCCAGACGGGTGGCGACGCTCAGCCCGGCGCAGCCACCCCCCAGGATCGCGATATCGACGTCAGGATGCGGCATGGTGCCGCCTCGTGTTGGCCGCGCGACCAGGCCTGATATGCGCCGTCACGCCATGCGCGGCCAGCAGCAGCTTGCGCCATCTCGGCACGAACACCCGGCCTGTCAGCGGATCGCAGGAGCGCGCGCGCAGTTCGGTCCCGATGCCGGCATACATCGAGGCGGCGGCCGCCACCGCAAGCCGCAGCCGCAATGGCAGCGCGGGCAGCCCGGCGCGCCCGGTGGCATAAAGCGTGTCGGCCCGCGCCAGCAGGGTCGCCACCGCCCGCACGACGTCGCGGCGCGTGTCGGGTGCCGCCGCGACGATCGCAGACGGCTCGTGCGGGCAGAGCGTGCGGGGCAGGTAGCGCCGTCCGGCCCCGGCATCGTCAAAGACATCGCGGCAGATATTGGTCAACTGCATCGCCTTGCCCAGATCGGCGGCGTTTCCATGCCATCTGGCGGGGATGTCGAAAAGCGCGCAGACCATCACGCCGACGGTGCCGGCCACCCCCATGCAGTAACGGTCGAGCGCGGCCTCGTCGGAAAGGCAGGTGGCGCCGGTATCGCCCGCGACCGTTTCGACCAGCGTGGCGAAATTCGCCAGCCCCTCGGGGCGCCCTTTGAACAGCGCCCGCGCCTCGGTGGCCAGCGGATCGGACCCGCCTGCGCCACGCAGTTCGGCGGCAAGACCCGTCAGGCGCGATTGCACCTGCGGCCCGCCCACCGTGTCGGCCAGATCATCGACTGTCCGGCACAGCGCGTAAAGCTTTGCGATACGGGTATGATCGGCGGGTGGCAGCATGCGCGCGGCGGGCGCGAAACTGCGGGCGTGATGGGCCAGCATCGCCTGGGGCGTCATGTTGGCGGTCATGGCATGACCGCCGGGGCTGGGACCACCGTGTCCAGAACCTTCGCCGACGAGACCACGCCCGGCAGCCCGGCGCCGGGATGTGTGCCGGCGCCGACGAAATACAGATCCTCGACCCCTTCCGCCTGGTTGTGGAACCGGAACCACGCCGATTGCGAAAAGAACGGCGACAGCGAGAATCCGGCCCCGTCCACCGACAGGTAATCGGATTTGAAATCCTCAGGCGTCATCGCGAATTCCGCCGTGATGGTGTCGGCCAGCCCCGGCAGCATCGAGGCATCGAGCGCCGCGACGATCCGGTCGCGCAGCTTCGGCCCCTCGACCGACCAGTCCTGCCCCCCGGCAAGGTTGGGCACCGGACACAGCACATAGAAGCTGTCCTTGCCCTCGGGCGCAAAGCTGGGATCGGTGGCGGTCGGTCGGTGCACGTAAAGCGAGAAATCCTCGGCCAGCACCTTGCGGTGGAAGATGTCGCGCAGCAATTCCTTGTAGCGGTCGCCGAACCAGACGGTGTGATGCGCCACCTCGGGCCATGTCCGGTCCGCCCCGAAGAACAGCACGTAAAGCCCCATCGACAGGCGGCCGTTGCTGGTCCGGATTTTCGCCAATGGCGACTGCACCTCGGCGGGCAGCATATGGCGGTAGACATGCACGGGGTCCATGTTCGACACCACGACATCCGCGGCGATCTCCAGCCCGCCTTCCAGCACGACACCCGTCGCGCGCGCCCCGTCAAGCCTGATGCGCGCCACCGTCGTGTCGAGGGTGATGGTGATCCCCTCTTCCTGCATCAGCCGCTCCAGCGCATCGACCAGCGCGCCGGTACCGCCCTTGCAGAACCAGATGCCATGCGTGCGTTCCAGATGGTTGATCATGCCGTAAATGGCCGTCGTGTCGAACGGGTTGCCGCCCACCAGCAGCGGCTGAATCGAGAAGGCGCGGCGCAGCCGGTCATCCTTGATGAAGCGGCTGACCATCGACCAGACGCTTTCATAGGACCGCAACCGCACAAGATGCGGGATCTGGCGCAGCATGAAGGCCAGCGAATGAAACGGCGTCGTCGAAAGCTTCTGAAATCCGATATCGTAGATCTTCTTCGACCATGCGCCGAGGCGGCGGTAGCCGTCGACATCCCGAGGCGACAGGCGCGCGATCTCGGCCTCGGTCGCCGCTTCGGTGGGTCCGTAGTCGAACGTCTCGCCATCGTGGAAATGAAAGCGGTACCACGGGTCGGGCTCGACCAGTTCGACGTAATCCTCAAGGCGCTTGCCGAAGAGCGCGAACAGCTCCTCGAAAAGATGCGGCGCGGTCAGCACGGTGGGCCCGGCATCGTGCCGGAAGCCCTCATGTTCGAAGACCTGACCCCGCCCGCCAAGTCGCGCGCAGCGGTCGATGAGATGCACGTCATAACCCCGCGCCCTCAGGCGCAACGCGGCGGCGATCCCGCCAAATCCGGCACCGGCGACAATTGCGCGGGGCTGACAATCAATCGAGGTATCACGCGGCATGGGAATACTCCGTCAAGGGCTGTGCAAACGGTCAGCAAGGATACAGCAGGTCAAAGCCGCCATGCGGGGTTGAGCGTCGATTGAGGGTAGTGGGATTTGCGTTGGCTCTGCACCACCGGCCTCGTCTGACATGTCTGGCGAAGGAAGGGCGACTGCCCGCGCTGACGCGGACAGTCCTTGCTTTGATGGCACCTTACTCGGCCGGCTGTGCCGACGCTTTCTGGCCTTCGAAGTAGGAGATACTCTTGCGCTGTGCGATCATGAATATCAGCACACCGAACACCGCCTTGGCCGTGATGTCTGCCACCGTGTAGCCGACCTCGATCACCGTGGTCGCGGTTGCCCCTTCCAGGCCGACAGCCCCGGCGAAATAGACGATCGGGTAGAACGCCCAGCTGCCGATGACGAGATACCGCGCGCCGCTGATCAGGCCGCGGGCCTCTTCGGGCTGGCTGTCGATCGACTTCGACAGTCCGACGAACAGCTCGTAGACGATCCACAGGAACGGGATCATCGACGCGATACCCCAGAACCAGCGCGCACCGGCGGTTTCGGCGATTTCGCCCGGATACCCCAAGGCGATCATCAATGCCGCCAACAGTCCCAGACGCGTGGCCCGCGACACGGTTTCCGACCTGCTGAGCCCCATGACGAGGATCAACTCGACCAGCAGCAGCGGCACCGTCAGCAACCAGTCGACATAGCGATATGCCTGATTGAAGGCATAGCCGGATGTGGTCACCGTGCCTTCGGCCACGTCAAACGCGGCTTCCCAGCTTTCGAAGATCCGAAAGTAGTGGTAAGCAGCGATAAACGTGACAAGACCGGTGATCGTCATTGCCGTCTTGTATTGCGGAGCGACCTGACTGCGTCCCAACCAGAAAAAGATTGTTGCCGCAGCAAGTGTCGCGAACGCAAACGAGAAAGCATTGTAAATGAGGTCGTATTGCCCCACCGAGATGTTTTCCATGATTTTGCTCCTTGTGCATACGTTTTTGTACGCGTTGGTGTACGTAGCGTCGGCCATGGCTCCGGTAAATCCGGGGGGGACGGAATGCCGCACAGAGGTGTGACCCCGACGCGGCGCCGCTGATAACCGGGCATGGCAATCTTGCGACCGCGGTGCAGGTCTGGCTGGCCCGAGCCCTTCACGGCGCGGAGGAAGGTTGCTCAGTTGAGGGGCGGCCGGGCGCTGATCGACCGGATCCGCGACATCGATGACGACGAGACCACCAACGACCATGACGGCCCAAAGCGGCGGGTCAGCACCGCCGGCGCGCCACGCCATGCCACGCCCGTCCGGGATCAATCACCGTTTGCCGTAATAAAGGCCGACGACATGTTCGGCTTCGGCAAAAAACAGCCAGCGCGATATGGCGATGCCGGCGAGGTGGCTCAGCACGGCCAGCGCGCCAAGCGCATGGGAAAACGGCAGCAGGATCAGCGCCACGGGCACGGCATATCCAAGCGCAAAGGCGATGATGCGCAGCTTGAGCGCGTGTTTGCGGCCCACCTGGTGGACCATTTCCCGCAACAGGTAGTTGGTGCCGGTATGCGGCGGCTCGAAGGCCCTGACGGTGCCGATACCGCCCAGCCCCGTGGCGGTGGCCATGTCGGTGCCGCTGGTGGCGAGGGCCCTGTCGCCGCGCACCCACCACAGGATCTGCAGCACGCCGGCAATGGCGAGAAGGCCCGTTGCGGCGCCGACCTGACCGGCCAGAAGCGCCCCGCCGGCGAGCGAGATCGCCAGCAGCAGCGCCGGCGTCAGCGGGGTGTTCCAGCGCGGCACGGTTTTCAGTTGGGCGTAGATCATCGCGGTGGTGACCACCGTGGCCAGCGACAGCGCCGCACCGAGCCAGCCAAGTGCCGCCAATCGCGTGTCGAAAAACACCAGCCCCGCGCCATAGGCGGCCATCACGATCAGCGCCGCCACCGCGCAGACGCCTTCGCGAGACAGCCAGCTCGAGCGCCACTGGCTGAACGCTTTCCAGGCCCGTTCCGGGTGCCCCAGATGCAGGGTTGACGCCATGAGCCCGCCCACGGCCAGCCCGTAAGCGATGGCGAAAAAGGCGAAGGCCGTCCAGCCCGTGACCGCGGGCAGGCCGAGGCCGAGCCAGATCAGAACGCCGAAGCCGAGCCCCGAAAGCGTGGTGAAGACGATGACGGAAGGGGCCGGGTGCATCTCAGATCTTGTCCAGCGTGCGGTCGAGCCATCCCAGGAACCCCTTCGCGTCAAGCGCGACAGGGGCGTCGGGCGCGGGCCTCTCCGGCCGCTGATCAGGCCCGTGATCAGGCCGCTGATCGAGCCGGTCCCGGGGCCGGGGCGGCAGGTACTGGTTCACGGGTTTCGTGCCCTGTTCGGGCATCAGGTCGATGCCGCCGCGCGCCTCCACGAGGCGGCTCACCGCGCTGTCGGGATCACCCAGATCGCCGAAATGCCGGGCCCCGGCCGGGCAGCTGCGCACGCAGGCGGGGTCGCGGTCCTCTTGCGCGAGGTTCTCGTTGTAGATCCGGTCGACGCACAGCGTGCATTTCTTCATCACGCCCTCGGCCGCGTCCATCTCGCGCGCACCGTAGGGGCAGGCCCAGGCGCATAGCCCGCAGCCGATGCAGTCGGTCTCGTTCACCAGAACGATGCCGTCCTCCACCCGCTTGTAGCTGGCCCCCGTGGGGCAGACGGTGACGCAGGGCGCGTCCTCGCAATGCAGGCAGGATTTCGGGAAATGCACCAGCTGTGCCGTGCCGTCTTCGGGCTGCACCTCGTAGCTGTGCACACGGTTGAGGAACGTCCCCGACGGCGCGGCCCCGTAAGGGTCCTGATCGCTGAGCGGTGCGCCGTAATTCTCGGTGTTCCAGCCCTTGCAGGCGATGACGCAGGCGTGACAGCCCACGCAGGTGTCGAGATCGATCACGAGGCCGAGCTTGCGGCCGCTGGTTTCGGGCAGGCTGGTCATGCGGTCACCTTGTGCGGCTGAAGGGCTGGGGGCGCTGCCCCCATCGCCGCAAGCGGCGAGTCCCCCGGGATATTTCCGGCCAGAAGAAACCGGGTCATTTTCCAACCTTCCATTGCAGATGATCGGGGCCCTGCCCGACCGGGGATCTGATCGGGGCGAAGACCGGTTGCGCCTCTGCGGGCGCAGGGATCCGTTCGATCTTCACGCGCAGGTCGAACCAGGCCGCCTGCCCGGTGATCGGGTCGGAATTGGACCAGCGCAGCCCGTCGCCCCGTTCGGGCAGAAGTTCGTGGATGAGGTGGTTGAGAAGAAAGCCGCGCGTGGCCTCCGGGGCATCGCCGGCGAGCGCCCAGGCCCCCTTGCGCTTGCCGATGGCGTTCCATGTCCAGACGGTGTGCTCGTTCAGCGCGGCCATATGGGCGACCGGAACCTCGATCTCGCCATGGGCGGAGGCGACACGCGCCCAGTCGCCATCGGCAAAGCGGTGTTGCTTCCATAGCCCGGTGGGCAGATAGAGCGGGTTGTGCCCGTGGATCTGGCGCAGCCAGGCGTTTTGCGTGCCCCAGGAATGGTACATCGCCATCGGGCGCTGCGTGAGCGCGTGGACGGGGAATGCGCGCGTGTCGACATGCTCGTCCTCGAGCGGCGGATACCACAGCGGCAGCGGGTCCATCACGGTCCTGATCTGCGCGCGCAGGTGATCGGGGGGCTGGCGCGTCCCGTGGCCCTCCGCCGCCAACTGGAACTTGCGCATCGGCTCGACGTAGAGCTCGAAGAGATAGGGCTGGGGCGCGTCATAGAGGCCCATCTTCACGGCCCAGTCCTGATAGGCCCTGTTCCACGGCTTGTAGTACTGCGCCCCCTCCGGAACGTGGCTGACGAAAAAGCCGCCATTGTCGATATAGCGCTGCAACTGCTCGGGGTTGGGCGCGCCGCGTCCGATATCCGAGCCGCCGCCGCGAAACCCCATCAGCGGCCCTATTCCGGGCCTGCGTTCATGGGACACGATGTAATCGGCGTAGTCGGTATATCTGGGCGTGCCATCGCCCTCGGTGAAGCCGGGCAGCTTCAGCTTGTTGGCAAGCTGCACGAGCACCGTCTGAAAGGCGCGCACGCCCTCATGGTCGGGGCGCTCGGGCTCCAGCACGGGCCACCGGATCGCGTCCGCCGCGGCGTCCGCCTCGGAAATCGGGCGGTCGAGCATCGAGATGCAATCGTGGCGCTCCAGATAGGTGGTGTCGGGCAGGATCAGATCGGCATAGGCGACCATTTCCGAACTGTACGCATCCGAATAGATGATGCGGGGGATGACATACTCGCCGGTCTCGTCGGTGTCGGTCAGCATGTCGATCACGCCGCGCGTGTTCATCGACGAGTTCCACGACATGTTGGCCATGTACATGAACAGCGTGTCGATCCTGTAGGGATCGCCGGCATGGGCGTTGGAGATCACCATGTGCATCAGGCCATGCGCGGATAGCGGATTTTCCCAGGTAAAGGCCTTGTCGATCCGCGCGGGGCTGCCGTCGTCCTTCAGCGCCAGATCCTCGGGGCCGCGCGGAAAGCCCAGATGCGGGCCGTCAAGCGGGCACCCGGGAGTGACGTGGCAATGGGGTGTGGGATGGGCGCTGGCCGGCTTGGGGTAGGGCGGTTTGAAGCGAAAGCCGCCGGGCACCTCGACCGTGCCGAGAACGATCTGCAGCACATGCAGCGCGCGGGCCGTCTGGAAGCCGTTGGAATGCGCGGAGATGCCCCGCATGGCATGAAAGCTGACCGGGCGTCCGGTCATCGTCTTGTGCGTCTCGCCCCGGAAATCGGTCCACTCGCGATCGAGGGTGAACGCCTCGTCGAACGCCACGCGCGCCAGTTCGGCGGCGATGGCCCGGATCTTGGCCGCAGGGATGCCGCAGCGTTCGGCCACCGCCTCGGGCGCGTAGCGAGGGTCCAGAAAGCGCTCGGCCATCAGGTGCATCACCGGGCGGTGGGTGACACCGTCCGCCTCATGCGTGGCCGAAAGATCGGGGCGCACGCCGGGGGCATCGAACGCGGCGGGCCGGCCGGTCGCCCGGTCGATGACCAGCGGCTTGCCAGCCGCGTCGCGCAGGAAAAGCCCATGCTCGGGCGAGGCGGCATCGCCATTGATCAGCACCGGCGCGTTGGTGTAGCGGGCGAGGTACTCCAGATCGATCTTGCCCGCGCGCATCAGCTCGTGCACCAGCGACAGGATGAAAAGCCCGTCAGTCCCCGGCGTGATCCCCACCCAGTCATCGGCCACCGCGTTGTAACCGGTGCGGATCGGGTTGACGGCGATCATCCGGCCGCCGCGGGCCTTGAGCTTGCCGATCCCCATCTTGATCGGGTTGCTGTCATGGTCCTCGGCCACGCCGAACAGCATGAAAAGCCTCGTGCGGTCCCAGTCCGGCTGACCGAATTCCCAGAACGCGCCGCCCATCGTGTAGATGCCCGCAGCCGCCATGTTCACCGAGCAGAACCCGCCATGCGCGGCATAGTTGGGCGTGCCGAAATTCTGCGCCCAGAAGCTGGTGAAGCTTTGCGACTGGTCGCGCCCGGTGAAGAACGCCAGCTTCGACGGGTCGGTCCTGCGGATGGGGTCAAGCCAGTCGGTGGCGATCTGCAGGGCCTCGTCCCATGAAATCTCCTCGAAGTCGCCGGCGCCGCGGGGGCCGACCCGCTTCAGCGGCGCGCGCAGGCGCGACGGCGCGTTGACCTGCATGATGCCCGCGGACCCCTTCGCGCAGAGCACGCCCTTGTTGACCGGATGATCGCGGTTGCCCTCGATATAGGACACCCTCTTTTGACCGTCGGGGCCTGCCTTCATGTGCACGTCGATGCCACAGCGGCAGGCGCACATGTAGCAGGTGGTCTTGCGCACCTCGTCGGAAACATGCGGTGAAGTGTCCAGGCGCGGTTGGTGCGTCATGGCGGGCCAGTCCTCATTTCTCAATTCAGGTTAGAGCATACGGCCGTGGATCGCGATCATTTTCTGACGGTTGCGCGCTGTACCCTTTCCGGTCCTCCCATCGGGAAAATCCTCCAGAACCGCCAGAAAGAGCGCCGGTGTCTCAAGGTGGACCGCGGGCGCCGTGCGGGGTATGACGGCGCGGGCGGCATGGGGCAGGGCGCGCGGCGACGCCGATCAGCTCGACGATCAGGTCAGGGCGCGTGCTGCGCGAAAAGGTCGCGGATCTGCCCGGCGAGTTCCGGGCCGCACGCCTCGTCCACCGTCGCGTTCCAGCTGGCTTGCACGCTTTCGATGGGCCCGGCCCTCGTGTTCCGGGACATCGAGACGGCGGCGGCGCCACCCTTCATGACGGCCGTGCCGATGCGCTGATCGACCCAGTCCTCGTGGCGGGCCTTCAGCCAGTCGTCGGTCTCGTGCGCGGCCTCCATGACGGCGGTCTGTTCCGCTTCGGTCATGGCGTCGGACTTCGACTTGTTCATCATGTAGGTCATGTCGCCATCATGGAGATTGGCGTTGACCCTGTAGGGCACCACGTCCCACAGGGCCACGGCCCCAAGGGCGGTGACGGCGATCAGGCCTTTCACGGGAAATGTCATCTCTCGTCGGTTGGGGCTTCTTGTCCATGACCCACCCGGGAAGCGACGGCATCGTCTGGTGAGGTCGGACGGATGCCTTCGACGCGGCCCCCCTGCCGGTCGTCGAGCCGGTCCGCCGGATCCCCTTCAATGCCGCCGTCCTTGTGGGCATGATCGACTGCTCGCCGATCCATGGCGCGGCGCCGGACGCGATCGGCTGCGGGGTCGCGCGGCTGAAAGCTCTCTGCGTCATAGTCTCCGCCGGGAAGGTCTGGACATCCGCGCCCGAAGAGCCCGCCGAGGCGCATCTCATGAGACCCGGTCCCGCCCCTGCATCAAAGGCACGAGGGGGTGGTCGAAGCTGGACGAGTGGCTGCGCGCAGATCGAAAACAACCGGATTTCAATCGATCCCGGCCACTTTCACAGCTTCGAGCCACGCGAGCGGTCCGGGCGTGGCTGACCGCCGCGCCCGGAGCCCATCATTTTTCGGCACCCCTTGTCGCGCCATCGGTCGCGAGACACGCCGTCATCACGCTCTGCCAGCGCTGCCGGATCTCTGCGGGCACCGCGTCCGGGCCGCGCGCCAACAGGTGATCGCGCATCCGTCGGGCCAGGTCCAGGCGCCAGTCGGCGGCCAGCGTCACGTCGGCCGCGCTGGCCCAGGTTTCGACACCGAGGACGAATGGCGCACCCTTGCCAAGCGTGTCACTCAGCATGGTTTCCGGACGCCGCTCGAGCCGGTCGACGATCCGGGCGAGGGGCTCGGGAGGCATGAGATCCTCGATGGTTGCACAGGGACCGTCGACAATGTCCGAAAGGCGCAACGTCCGACCAGATGAAACGACGGTCCCGCCGTCAAAGCTATCATCGTGAAGCACCACCGGCGGCCCCTCGTTGCGACCGGTAAGGATCTCGGCCATGCGTCGCCCGACATCCGGGTTGCCAGCGGGCGCAAAAAGAATCTCACGCGCCGGTGCGAACTCGCCTGCAGCGACAAGCAGTGTTTTCATGACCGACAAGTAGACCTGTTCAGCAACGGTCGGCACGAGCACCGCGTCCGCCCCGCCGAAACTCGCCTCGGCAACCGCCATGTTGACCGCCGACCGCACGGCGTAGGCCGCGCCGCCTTCGCCCGCGCCGCGCTCCGGCGCGCAAAGGTCTGAAGTCACCCGGGTCGAGCCGTCCTTGTCCACGAAGACCTTGCGCGCGCGGTCCAGCCGGTCGGCATCGACAAGAAACGGCGAATGGGCGGTGTAGACGATCTGATGCGCTTTCGAGATCTCGTCGAAGAAGGTCGACAGATCCCGCTGGGCCAGCGGATGAAGCGACAGCCCCGGCTCGTCGAGCAGAAGCACGGCGTTGCGGTGCAGGCCGGCGCTTTCGTGCAGAAACACCAGAAAGAAGCTCAGGAACCATTGCAACCCTGTCGAGCGCTCCTCGAGCTCCACCTCTTGCGGGCGCTCGGAATCCGACACCCAGATCCGGAAATTGTTGCCATCGGCCTCGAACCGGAACCGGCAATCGCGCACGCGCCACCAGGCGCCAAACCGGTCGCCCAAGCGCATGCCGGCCGATTGCAGGAGGATCGAGCGCGTGCGCTTGGCCTCCGCGATCTCTGCCATCAATTGGGGGTCGAGTTCGGGTTCGACCCGGCGCAACCGGTGGACCAGGCGTTCCATCCAGCCGCGTTCGGCTTTCTCTTGCGCCAGTCGGCGCTCGGCCTCTTCCCGGATTTCGCGGAAATCGCGGCCCAGTTCGAGGATTTCGGTCGGCTCAAGCCCGACGAACCCGAACAGCATCTGCAGCGTGCGCGCCTTGGCCAGCTCTTTCGTGCCAAGATCGGCCCGCGCCATGTTCTCGACGAGATGGGGCAGATAGATTTCGGAATCGAGATTTCCCCAGCTGGAATAGTAGACGAACCCCGGCAGTCGCGACAGCACCGCCGCCCGCACCTCGTCGATCTGTCCCGGATCGGGTGCGAGGATCTCGGCCATCCACGTTCCGAGATCGCGGCGGAGCGACCGCAACTCTGCCACGACCGAACTGACCGCAGGCGGATCCTCGGGGATCAACGCAGCCACGCGGTTGCGCAGCCGCATCATGGTGGTGCCGGTCAGTGTCGCGTCGGGTTCAAGCTCCGTCAGCATGATGTCGAGGGTCCGAAGCGCGGTCTTGCGCAGCTCGAGCTGGCTTTCGGGACCGTCGGCGGCCTCGATCTGCGTGCGCGCCGCGTGGATGCGTGTGCTCACGCGGCCGGCGTCGCCCTGCCACTGGCGATCATGATCGGGAAACTCCACGGTGAAGCTGCCATCATAAAGCCGGCCGACCGTGACGCGGCGCGCGGCCTGCGCGGGAATGCGGGCGAGTTCTGCGATTTGGTCGGCCAGCGGCCCGGTCTCGAACTCGGCAAGGATAAAACGGTAGGTTTCCGGGGCAGAGCGGATCTCGCCGAACAGCGTCTTGGGATAGTCCGAGACCGGGTCGAGGCCGCCATCCGCGACCGGGTTCAGCTTCCAAAGCGGCAGCAGCAGGTTCGTCTTGCCGGACTCGTTCACGCCGACAAGCGCGGTCACCTTGCCAAGGTCGAGCCATCCGCTGTCCTTGACCGAACGGAAATGGGTCACCCGGTAGCGCAGAAGCGTCATGTGATCGGTCTTGGCGTCGTTTGGGATTGTCGCATCGGCCTGTGGGGCGGGGGGCGGGGTGATCGGATCGTGGCGCATGTCGGTTCTCCGTTAGTCAGATTCAGTTGATACAAGATCAGGGGGCCGCGTGATCGGTCTCGGGCGGCGGCCTCTCGACGGCCGGGACCACGCGGGCGGGCTCGGGTTCGGGCCGGATCCGGCGCTCCACGGTCTCGATCACGATGACCGTGACGAGAAGTACGGCGATCCCTGTCTGACCGAACCGCCGTGCGCTTATCCAGCCATCAACGGCCACCGGAAGCGCCCGCGCGCGGCGTGCCACGGCCCGCCGCCGGCGCGCGAGGGCCTCGGTCACTCGGGCCGTGGCACGCTCGATGGGTGCGGTGAGCGTGGCGAGGAACGCGCCCCAGCCGATACGCCGGGTGTGGGCGTCAATGACCGCGGCAACAGCCACGGTCACCCCCGCCAGAATGGGCCAGACCTTGCCCGGGGTCGCCTCGGTGATCGGTCGGGCGTCGGCCCCGGCGATCGCGGGCCAGAGCGCCGGCAACGCCACGGCCCCGACCGCAAGTGCCGCAAAGGGCAGGATCAGTGCATCGCCGCTGACCGATGCCGGCACGGCCGGGCGCGCGCGCCACAACTGCACCAGAAAGCGCGCCATGATCAGCGTGGTGACCACGCCCGACAGCGTCAGCGCAAGCGTCAGCCACGGCACCCAGCCCGCCGGGCCCGCATCGAGGGCTGCTTTCAGCGCCTCCTTGCCAAGGGCGCCCGAAAAGCCGGGAAGACCGGCAAGGATCAGCGCGGGCAGCACGAGCGTGGCCGTCATCACGATGGCCCGGATGCGGCCGGCTTGTGCCGCGAAGGCGCCCGTGCCGAGGAACAAGGCCCCCTTGGCGAGCGCGTGATGCGCAGCGAGAAAGACGAGCACCGGCATGACGACCGACCACGCGGTCGGCACCGAAAGCGAGACCCCGATACCGAGGGCGATGATGCCCATCTGGCTGACGCTCGACAGGCCCAGCACGGCCTTGGGGCTCGTCTCCCGCGCCGCAAGCAGCAGGGCGGCAAAGATCGTCACCAGCCCTGCGGTCACGACCACCACGCCCGCGTCGGCATAGGCGGCGCTGCCGAGAGGCACGGCGACGGTGATCCCGTAAAGCCCCGCCTTGATCATGGCCCCCGACAGCACGGCCGAAGCCGGCACCGGCGCCGCGCCATGGGCCGGCGGCAGCCAGACATGAAGCGGCATCACCCCGAGCTTGGCCCCGAATCCGGCGAGCAGAAGCGTTACGGCGGTCGTGGAAAGCTCGGTTGCGCGCAGATCGGCGAGCATCAGGGATCCCGCCTCGTTGACCGCGATGGCGAAGCCTGCGAAAAGCGCCAGCTCCCCGGCCACGACGAACGCGATATAAAGCCGTGCCGCCCCCAGAGACGCCGTGTCGCGGTTGTGCAGGACGAGGCCGTAGGCGGCAAAGCTCATCAGCGCGAACAGGGCGTAGAAGCTCGGCGCGTCGGCGACCAGGAACAGCCCCAGATTGCCGGCCATGGCCGAGAGGAAGCACAGGCCGAACCCGGTGGCCTGCGGATCCTTCCTCATCCAGACCCGCGCCGCGACGGCGGCGCAGATCCAGACCAGCGTGGCGGCGATCAGGAACAGCCGCGCCGTCGCCTCGAGGCCGAGCACCGTGCCGAGGATCAGCCAGTCCTCGGTGACGGTGAGCGGCGCCTCGGTGAACACCGCCAGGGCAAGCGCCGGGGCCGGCGCAAACGGCATCGCCCGCCAGACAAGGCCGCGCAGGGGCGGACAGGCGAGGATCAGGGCAAGCGCGAACGGTGTGCAGATCGCGATGATCAGGGCGGATGCAAGCATCACAGGCCTCCGTCGAATTCGGTGTCCACGATGAAACGGACCCATTCCAGCGGGCTGAAAGGGGCGTTGGCCAGCACGCCGATGGTGATGACGAAGCCGGCCGTGATGATCGGCGGCGCCGTCAGCCACAGATCGATCCTCGGGCGTGCGGGGATCTGCGCAACGCGTTCGGGCGGCTCGCAGAACCACGCGCGGTGCAGCATCGGCAGGAAATAGGCCGCGTTCAGCAGGCTCGACCCCAGCAGCAGCGCGATCACCCAGTAATGCCCCTCCGCAAGGCCGCCCTGCGCGAGATACCATTTGGAGATGAAGCCGGCGAAGGGCGGCAGCCCGATCATCGCCAGCGCGGCGAGCGTGAAGGCGGTCATCGTCCCCGGCATGGCGCGGCCGATCCCGTCCATCTGGCTGACCTTCTTGATCCCGAAGCCCTCGGCAAGATTGCCCGCCGCCATGAACATGGTGATCTTCATCACGCCCTGATGGGTCAGATGGGCCAGCGCCCCGATCGCGGCGATCGGGCTGGCCAGCGCGACGCCAAGCGCGATGTAGCTGACCTGACTGACGGTGGAATAGGCGAGACGCGCCTTGATGTCGTCCTGCGACAGCGCCCGGATCGACCCGTAGAGGATGGTCACCGCCGCCAGCATGGCCAGCGGCCCGGTGACGCCTAGGCTCTGGGCAAGGTCGATGCCGAACACCTCGTAGACGACGCGCACGATGCCGAAGGCCCCGGCCTTGACCACCGCGACGGCATGCAGCAGCGCCGACACGGGCGCGGGTGCGACCATCGCGACCGGTAGCCAGCCATGCAGGGGCACCAGCGCCGCCTTGACCCCGAGCGCCACGATCAGCACCACGAACAGCGCCCGCGCGGCCCCGGGCCGGTCGGCTGCGACCTCTGCCATCACGCCGCCGGCCACGAAATCCGTCGTGCCCGCAAGCCCCCAAAGCCCCAGCGTGCCGAGAAGCAGCATCAGCCCGCCCGCCAGCGTGTAGATCAGATAGATCCGCCCGGCGCGCAACGCCGCCGCCGTGCCATTATGGATCACCAGAGGATAGGTCGCGATGGTCAGCAATTCGTAGAACAGCAGGAATGTGAACAGGTTGCCCGCCATGGCGATGCCCACCGTCGCCGCGACGCACAGGCTGAAGAAGCCGAAAAAGCGCGCGCGGTGGGGGCCATGCTCGAGATATCCGACCGAGTAGATGGTGGTGACCAGCCAGAGCACGGCCGACAGCGTGACGAACATCAGCGCCAGCGGGTCGGCCTGAAGATGCAGGTCGAGCCCGGGCAGCACGGTCAGGCGCACATCGTAGATCACGCCCTGCGACGCCTTCCAGGCAAGCAGGATCACCAGCATCACCTTGAGCGCGGCAACGGCGAGGTTCAGCGCGGTGCGCAGCCGCGCCTTGCGCTCGGGCAGCGCGAAAAGCACCGGTGCGGCGCTCAGCGATGTCAGCAGGATGACGAGGGGCAGCAAAGGTGTGTCGATCACGGGCTCACTCCGAAAGGCTGTCCGAATTCGAGGATCACGAGGATCGGCGCGGCGGCGAGGCCCAGCCCGATGGCAAGGAGCGCCAGCATGAAGGGCGGCGCATCGGCCAGCGCCCATCCGCGATGCTCGGTCACCGGCGCGCGCACCCGGTCAAAGCGCAGAAACCCGGTCAGCGCGCGCGAGAAATAGGCCACACTCAAAAGCGTGGCGATCATCGTCACCGCGACCCAGTGCCAGTTGCCCGCGCGCATCGCGCCGTCCATCAGCGACCATTTGCCGATGAAGCCCAGCGATGGCGGCAGGCCGATCAGGCTGACCGCGGCAAGCGCGAAGGCGAATTGCGCCAGCGTCGGGCGGACCGGGCTGCGGTCGAACTCGCGGATCCGGTCATGGCCGATCACCTCCTTGATCCGGCCGGCGGCGAGAAACATCGCCGCCTTGGCCAAGGCATGCGCAAGGATCAGAAGCGTCGCCGCGCGCCAGCTGTCGGACAGCCCGTCGGCACCGCCCCGGGCCAGCGCGATGAAGATCAGCCCGATCTGCGCCACCGTGGACCACGCCACCATCAGTTTCAGCCGGTCGGCCCGCAGCGCCTGCACCCCGCCCCAGATCACCGCGCCGGTGCCAAGGATCCCCATGAGCTTCAGAAGCGTCTCACCGGGGAACGGCCCCGCCTCGGCCAGTCGCAGCAGGATGTAGAGCCCGGCCTTGACCACCAGCGCCGACAGCAGCGCGCTGGCCGGGGCCGTGGCGTTGGCATGCGCGTCGGGCAGCCAGAAATGCAACGGAAAGAGGGCCGCCTTGAGCGCGAGACCTACGAAGATCAGCGCAAAGGCCGCCGACAGGGCCGGTGTCGGCTGGACCCCCGCCAGCCCTTCGAAATCCAGCCGCCCGGCCTGAAGATAGATGAAGCCCACGCCCAACAGCATCATCAGCGCGCCCAGCAGGCTTGCATACATGTAGGCCAGACCCGCGCGCAGGGCGGTCACGGTGCCGCCCAGCACCGTCAGCCCGACCGCGGCCAGCGAGATCACCTCGATCATGACATACAGGTTGAACAGGTCGGCCCCCAGATAGACCCCGTTCATCCCGGTCAGCAGAAGCAGGCAGAGCGGCCAGAAGAAGGCGCGCTGACGGGATGTCGGCTGGCCGCCATCCCCGGCAGAGGTCCGTGCGCGCGCGAAGGTGCCGAGCGCGCCGAACCCCACCGCGATGCCGATCAGCGCCGTCAGGGCGAGCATGGCCAGTGCGAGCCCGTCGGCGCGCAGCTCTATCCCCAGCGGGGCCCCCCAGCCGGCCAGCGGAAGCGACACCGCGCCCGCCTGCGCGACCGCGCGGCCTAGGGCGACAACCGCCGCCGTCATGGCAGCCAGTGTTGCCAGCCCGATCACCGGGGCGGCGCGCGGCAGCACGAAGGCCGCCACCGTGCCGAAGAGCGGCAGCAGGATCACAAGGATCATCGGGTCGGGAAGATTGTCACTCATCGGTCTCGGCCTCTAGGCTGTGCAGGCGGCGGATGATGGCCAGCGCGACGGCGGCGGCGCTGATCATGACGACGATGCCGGTGATCACCAGCGCGTGCGGCACCGGATCGGGCGCCGCGGGCGGTGTGCGCCAGGCCGCGGCCACCAGCACGAACCCCGCCCCGACGGCGCACAGCTTGAGCGCGACGAGACGGCGCAACCGGTCGGTGGCGGCCAGCGCGCCCATCAGGCCGATGCCGAACACGGCGATGCCGGCGAGGCCGTGGATCATGGCCGGGGTCATCTCGGTCATCTCGTCTCCTTTCGCAGGGGCGACGCCGGTTCGCGGCCATGAAAGAGCGCGCCCAATGTCACGGCGATCGAGATGGTGAGCGCGGACTCTATGAGCAGGATCAGCGATTTGGCATGCCCCGGCGGATATTCGAACGCCGTGCGCCCGGCTCCGGCGACGCCAAGTGCCACAGCCGCGAAGACGACCGTGCCCGCGACGAACGTGGCGCGTATGAGGTGACGATGCGCCGCCGCAGGCGTGTAGAGCCGCGACAGCAGCACCAGCACCGCGACAGCGGCCAGCACGGCCCCGGCCTGGAACGCACCGCCCGGGGCCGCGGCCCCGATCCACAGAAGATACCCGCCCACGGTGACGGCGACGGGCAGGATCACGCGGGCAAATCCCTGATAGACCTCGCCTGTCAATGGATCGGAGGCGCCCGACAGCCCGCGGTCAACTTGCCACACGACGATCACCGCCGCGAGCAGCACCACGATCTCCATCAGCGTGTCGTAGGAGCGGAAGTTGAGCAGCACCGCCGTGACCGGATGCGCGACACCGCTTTGCGGCAGGGCGGCCGCGACCTCGGCCTCGATCCCCGGACCGGCTTGCGGCGCACCGAAAAAGGCGATCCCGAGCGCAACCGTGACGCAAACGGCCAGAGTGCCGTCGATACCGAGGGTCGTTGCACGCGTCGGCCCGGATAGAGGCGCCGGGTCCTTGCCCGACAGGCTGCCGCCGCGCAGATGCGCAAGCGCCCGCAACATCAGCGCCCCGGTCACCCCCGTTCCGATGGCCGCCTCGGCCAGCGCCACGTCGGGTGCCGCGAGCCGCACGAATGCGATTGCGACGAAAATCCCGAAGACGACGAAGGCCACGATCATCGCGAAGGCGTCGCGCACCAGCAGCGTCAGCGCCGCGACGGCCACGACGACCCCCGCGAGCAGCAGGTCAAAGACAAGCAGCGGCTCGGTCACTGGCGTCCCTCCTGCATCGGGGTGCCGGCGCGACGCGCATGCCGGGCGATGAGATGCCCGGCCGTCGCGCCCGACAGCGCCACGAAGACCCAGATCAGCAGGATGCGGACGGCCTCTCCCCAGGCGTCGGCGGTACAGGCCGCGCCGAGGCAGATCAGGGCAAGGCCCATCCCGTCGGCCTTGGTCAGCGCGTGCAGCCGGCAATAGACATCCGGAAAACGCAGCAGACCCACGGTGCCGGCCACGAAGAACGCGGTGCCAAGCCCCATCAGCACAATCCCGAGCATGTCGAGCATCAGGCCCCCTTCCGCGCCGAAAGCGCGACATAGGCCACCAGTTTCACCGCGGCCAGAAGCGCGAGCACGAGCGCCACATCGAACAGCGCGGGCATCTGCTGGACGCGCGCGAGGACCACGATGATCGCCACTGCCGTGGTTCCCAGCAGTTGCGCCGACAGCATGCGGTCAAACTGCGACGGCCCCCTGAGAACGCGCCAGAATCCGGCGACAAGGCAGGCCAGAAGGATGACGAGAAGCACGATCGATGCAGCACTCATTTTCCAATCTCCATGTTGCGTGGGTTCGGGACCGGCGTGGCGCGGTGGGCTGCGGGCAAGGCGAAAAGGGCGCGCACGCGCGCCTCCAGCGGCGCAAGCTCCGCGGCCAGATCGACGCGGGTATCCAGCATGTGCACCTCCACACGGGTCCCGCTGATCCCGGCCGACAGCGTGCCGGGCAGCAGCGTGATCGCGTTGACGAAAACGAGCCGGGGCGCGCCGGGGGGCAGGTCGGTCTCGTAGCTGCGGATGCCCGGCGCAAGCGGCATCCGCCAGGCCAGCGCGCGCCCCGCGACATCGAGGGCGCCATGCAGCGAGGCGGCGGCAAACCACCCGATGAACCGGATCGCACCAAGCGGCGCGACACGCACGCGCCGTGCGGGTGGAAACGCGAAGCTCAGCGCGGTTGCGGCGGCAATGACCGGCCCCCCGATCACCCAGCTTGCCGGGTCAGGGCCCGCCAGCCCGACCCAGAGCAGCGCGAGCCCTCCGACCGTTCCGAAAAGGCTGCGCCAGCCCCGGGCGTGATCGGCCTCGTCGATCGGTCCGGCAGCGGGGCCCTGTCCCGGTTCGCGCCTTGTGCGGGCCCGAAGCGGGACGAGCTGCGACGCCTCCATGGTCGTGGGCGTGGTCCGGAACGTGTCCGGCAGCAGGGGTCCCCCTGCTTTCACCGGTCGCGAACGGTCTTGTTCCTGCATGTCGTCCTCTTTTGCGCATGGCCGCGCGGTGATGCGGGGGCATCTCATGCCGACAGGGGCGATCCTGACCGCCTCTGCGCCTTCGGCTGGATGCGTGAAATGCGGCGTTGGTCGTGATCGCCGCGATTGGACAGCATACGTCGCAGATCCGGCTTTAATCCTCTGAAACCCGGAAAATCGCCTTGTCGGTTGCGGAAATCCCGACCGTAACAGGGACGAAAAAAATGCAGTCGCCGGGATTAAAGCCGGAGCTGCCGCGTTTGTCTCACATCAACCAACGGAGGATGACATGACTGACACACACAAAGCCGCCGACCGCAGCGAGGTCGACACCGGATCGCGGAAACCGGCCCGTCATTTCTGGCGCGGCAGTCTCTTCGAGACTGTCGCCGCATTGCGGTTCCGCGATCCGGAGATCTATGAGGACTGGCTTGAAGAGCGTGACACGATCGCGATCACAGTCACGCTTTCGCGACTGTCGGACAGGCAGCTTGACCGGCTCGGCATGCACCGCGCGACCCTTCCTCTGGACATAGAGAACCTGAAGGACTTCAGCGCGCGCAACCGCGAGATCACCGAGGAAATCATGAAGATTGTCGTCACTGGTGATGGGACGGCAAACGACATCGACACGCCGCGTCGGATAGCTGCCGAGTAACCGGCGCCACCAGATCAGATCCCTGAAAAGGCCCGGAGGTTATCCGGGCTTTTTTCATGCGGTGGTCTTTGTGTCACCTCATACTGTCATCGCGAATACCTGCGCGGCAATGCCATCACCCCCTGAGGATGCGCCGAGGGTGCGGCCGAGCCGTCCGGCCATGAGAACAGACCCGCTTCGCTGGTTGCAAAGCGGGTCTGCCGTGCGGGTCGCGCCGGATGGGGGGACATGCTCGGCGCGGGCACCTCAGGCGTTGCGCAGGACACGCACCATTTGCTCCATCTGCAACAGCGACCGTTTCAAGTAGAACCCCTGCATGTGCAGGTGATTGGCGAAGAAGCTGTCATCGCCCGATGAATTCAGAACGACCAGCGGGCGCTGGATCGCCGCGTTGCGCAGGCTTTCCAGCATCTGCGCCCAGCCCGCCTCGGCCCCGGCCTGTGTGATCACGCGGTCGAAATCGCGACCAAGCTCCTTCAGCAGCAGGTAGGTGGCATAACTGAACCCCTTGTTGTAATAGAATACGTTGTCGGACTGGGTGTTCAGTATGCGCGAGGTCTGCCGCGTGTGCCGATCGATGACCGCCGCGCGTGCGCCGAACTCGCCGGTCATCCGCTCCATCGTGAGCACCAGCGCATCGAC
>JAWLFT010000099.1:0-9707 GCA_041685435.1 Roseovarius sp. | reverse complement strand
AATGACCGAATTGTGGTCCTGCGATGCCATCGCGCCCGTCGCCTGGTTGCTGCCCCCAAAGCCGCACTCTAGGCCGGTGTTGGTTACGATTTCCTTTAGATCATTTCTGGAACACGTAGGTGCCGGGGGCGGGCTCTTTGGGCTGGTATTCGCCGCTTTCCGCGCCGAGGGCCGGGGGGGCCACATCGCCGCTCGACCGGTCGTCGAGCCAGTTGACAAGCGCGGGCCACCACGAGCCCTCGCGCGTCTCGGCCATGGTTTCCCATGTTTCGGGCGGTACGTAGGTGTCCTCGGCCTCGGTGGTGTGGATCTGGAACGACCGCCCCTTGTGGCCCGGCTCGCTGACGATCCCGGCATTGTGGCCGCCGCTGGTCAGCACGAAGGTCACCGAGGGCTCGGTCAGCAGGTGCAGCTTGTAGACCGACCGCCATGGCGCGATGTGATCCGAGGTCGTCGAGACGCTGAAGAGCGGCACGTCGATCGAATCCAGCGTCACCGGCTTGTTGTCGATGCGGTACTGCCCCGCCGCCAGTTCGTTGCCCAGATAGAGCTTGCGCAGATATTCGCTGTGCATGCGGTAGGGCAGGCGTGTCGCATCCGCGTTCCACGCCAGCAGATCGAACATCTCGGGACGCTCGCCCATCAGATACTCGCGGATATAGCGCGACCAGATCAGATCGGCCGAGCGCAGCAACTGAAACGCACCCGCCATCTGCTTGGTATCGAGATAGCCCTGATCCCACATCATGTTTTCCAGAAACGTGACCTCGCTTTCGCTGATGAAAAGCTGCAGTTCGCCCGGTTCGGTGAAATCGACCTGCGTGGCCAGCAGCGTCAGCGAGGCCAGCCTGTCGACCCCGTCGCGCGCCATCTGCGCGGCCTTGGCGGCCATCAGCGTGCCGCCGAGGCAATAGCCCATGGCGTGCACCTTTTGCTCGGGCACGATCGCGCCGACAGCCTCTAGCGCCTCGTCGAGGGCCTCGAAATACTCGGCCATACCCATATCGCGATCCTCGGCATCGGGATTGCGCCACGAGACCATGAACACGGTGTAGCCCTGGTCGACCAGATGGCCTGTCAGCGAATTGTGCGGGCTGAGATCGAGGATGTAGTATTTCATGATCCAGGCCGGCACGATCAGGATCGGTTCGGCCTTCACGGTATCGGTCCGGGGCGCGTACTGGATCAGTTCCAGCAGATGATTGCGGAACACCACCTTGCCCGGCGTCGTGGCGACATCGCGGCCGGGCACGAAATCCTCGGCACCTGCGGCCGGCTTGCCCTGCACCGTGCGCTCCCAGTCCTCGAGGAAATGCTGCATCCCGCGCGACAGATTCGCGCCGCCCTCGTGCACCGTCTTTGCGGCGACCTCGGGGTTGGTGGCGACGAAGTTCGACGGCGAGACGATGTCGAGCATCTGGCGTATGATGAACGACACGACGTGCTGCTCGCGCTCGGTCATCCCGTCGATGTCGCAGGCGGTGTTGTACCACCATTGCTGGGTCAGCAGGAAATTCTGGTGGATCAGGTTGTAGGGCCAGCGCTGCCAGCCCTCGTGATCGAAGCGGTGGTCGTGCGGCAGCGGCTCGATGCAGCCCGGCGCGTGCGGGTCGCGGGCAAGGTGGGTCATGTAGACGCCCAGCCGCGTCGCCTTGCGCGCGGCCTTCTCGGCGAGTTGCACCTGCTTGCCCGGCGAGCCCATCAGATGCACGCCCCACGAAAAGAAGGTCGAGGCCAGCCCGTAGGGCGACACCCCCATGGTGAGCCGCGCGAGATGCGCGTTGAAGGCCCGGTCGAGGCTGCGCGTGCTGTAGCGGTCCGGCAGATCGAAAGGCGACGGATGCACAATCTCGGGCGGCTCCGCCGAAAGCTCCCCGCGCGCCTCGGCGCGCTCTACCGCTTTTTGCCCGGCGTCCTCCGATGGGCGCGCGTCTGCCTGGCGGCTTTCCTCGGATGTCGGACGGGTGCGTGAATGTGTCTGTGTGGTGTCGTTCATGGAAGTCACTCTGCTGTTTCATGACACTGCCAAAACATCTTGGCGGCACTTACCCAAGTGGTAGCCGTCAGTCGGACCAAACCCATTAACACGTGTTAATGTAGCTCAAGGATGACGCGCATACGCTTATCAGATGCGATGGGGCGTGCTCTGCATGCCCTCTCAGGATTACCAGATGGAGATGAAGCAGTGAGAATCTCGACACGTTTCCTGATCCTCGGCGACGCGGATGCCGGTCAACCCGCACAGGAACGGACAGCGGAGAGCCGGTATGAGTTCCGTGTCTGGCCGCGCGACACGCTGGAAGCCGCGACGATATTGCAGAAATCCTGGCCGCTCGTGGGGGCCGAGCGGCGGTCGGATATCTATCTGCTGACAGAGCGCAGCCCCGAACGGCTTGTCAAGCTGCGCGCCGGCGATCGTCTGGAGGCAAAGCGACGGGGTCACGATCTGGGCCCGCTGCAGCACTGGATCCATCAGCCCTATCCCCCGTTCCCGCTGTCGCGCCCGGATCTGCTCATACTGGCCGAGGATCTGGGTGTGGCGCCTCTCAGCACCGAGGCCGGGCTGTCGCCAGGACACCTCGTGGCGCGGCTTGGTGCGCTTGCACCCGCCGTATTGCCCGAGACCGTCCGCAAGTCGCGGCTGCTGTTTCGCAAACGCAGCACCCGTGTCGAGATCTGTCATGTCGCCACCGCCAGCTGGACCCGGCTGACGCTGGCCATCGAGGATCCCGATCCCGATAGCGCACTGGAAGCGCTGGGCAGTCTGGGGCTCGGCCATATGCCCAACCGATCCTACGGGGATCTGCTGCGTCGCCGGCGGCTGCCGCCTGCGGGCTGGCAGGGCGCCCATGCTGGCGCACCCGGCGCCGTGATCGGCGCGCCCCGGTGAACGCCCTGATCGAGGCCCCCCGTCCTGACAGGCTGCGGACCCTTGCGGGGGCGCAGCCGGATGGGCACCCAACAGACCGGGAATCGCTTGAATGACCGCGCTCGTCGTCCATTACTCGCACAACCAGCACACCGCCACCGTGGCCGAGATTATTGCGAACCGCCTCGACGCGACAACGGCGGTGATCGAGGAAACACGCGCGCGCGATGGCGCGCTCGGGCTGGCAACCGGGGCGGTGATGGCGCTGCTGGGGCGTCCGAGTGCCATCAAGCCGGTCGGCCCCGACCCGGCCGGGTTCGATCTGGTGATCCTAGGCACGCCGGTCTGGGTCGGTGCGCCGGCGCCTGCGGTCAATGCCTATATCGACGCGCACCGCGACGCTTTGAAGAGGGTGGCGTTCTTCTGCACGGAAGCCAAGTCCGGGGCGGCCCAGGCCTTTGCACGAATGGAACGCCGAATCGGCCATCCACCGCTGGCGACACTCGAACTGGCCGAAGACGAGATCGAAGGTCCGGCGCGCGAGGAAAAGCTGGAACAATTCCTGTCCGATCTGAAGCGTGACCAGACCTCCGCCTGACGCCAACTCTCGCGTCCGCGGATGGCCCGTGAGGGTGCCGAGGCGCGTGGCCTGCGGGTCACGCCGCACGCCTGTGCGGTCCGGCACCACATCCTGCGTGGAACCGCCTCGACATGTGGCCTATACACTGCGCTGATGGACGAGCTTGAGATCTTCAGACGCCTCGGTCTGGCCCTGGCAATCGGGCTGCTGTTCGGGCTGGAGCGCGGCTGGCACGAGCGCGAGACCTCCGAGGGCGGCCGGGTCGCCGGGATCCGCACCTTCGCGCTGACCGGGCTTGCGGGGGCGGTCATCGGATGGCTCACCTTGGTCACGACACCGTTCGTGCTGGGTCTGGGACTGCTGGCCGTGGCGCTGCTGGTGGCGGTCAGTTACTGGTCGAGGCTGCGCGTCGATGACGATATCGGGATGACCACAGAGGTGGCCCTTCTGCTGACCTTCGCGCTTGGGGCTGCGGCGGTTCTGGCGGAAATGGTGCCGGTCGCGGCCACCGGGGTGGTGGCGACGACGCTCTTGTCGCTCAAGCGGGCGCTGCATCGCCGGATCGCCCAGATCCGCCGGCTGGAACTGGTGGCGCTGGTCCAGCTTGCCCTGATTTCTGTGGTGATCCTGCCGATCCTGCCGAATGAGGGGTTCGGGCCGGGGGCGGTTCTCAACCCTTACGAATTATGGTGGGCCGTGGTCATCGTGGCGGGCCTGTCGTTCTTCGGATACGCCGCCATGCGTCTTGCGGGGCCGGAGGTAGGGATCCTCATCACCGGCCTGTTCGGCGGGCTGGCGTCGTCCACCTCGACCACGCTGGCGCTGTCGCGCCTTGTGCGGGAGACCCCGGCGCTCGGGCGGCTGGCGGCGATCGGCACGGTCGCCGCGGGGTCGGTGACCTTTCTGCGGGTGCTCGTCGTGGCGGGCATATTCGAGCCCGCTCTTGTCGCCCTGCTCGCTCCCTCGATGGGCGCGATGGCCCTCACCGGGTTCGCCGGGGCGGTCGTGCTGCATGCCACGCGGAAGCGCAGCGCCGCTGACCATCCCAAGATCGAGGCCGTGTCCAATCCGCTCGCACTGACGACGGCGGCCTCTTTCGCGCTGGTTCTCGGGCTGGTGATGCTTGGCACGCATTATCTGGAGACATGGTTCGGTGATGCGGGAACCTATGCGGCGGCCGCCCTGTCGGGCAGCAATGACGTGGACGCGCTCACGATCTCGGTGGCGCGCATGACGGGGGACGACCTGCCAGCGGCTGTCGCGGCAAACGCGATTTTCATCGCGGTCAGCGTCAACACCGTCGTCAAGGGCGGCATCGCGGCCGTGGTCGGCGGCATGGCTCTGGGCGTGCGGGTCATGGGCGTGTATCTCCTGGTGTTGGCTGTTGGGGCCGCGGCACTGCGTCTGCTTCCGGCGATATGACGGGGGCCGGGATTGCGCCTGCCTCGGTGACCGGGGTCGGACCTGATTGGTGGGGATCCGGCAGTGCGCGCACCGGGGCAGCGAAAGGACACATGACGGGGTCAAGACGACAAGGCGTCGGTCCGGACCTTTCCGGCGGATCGAGACGTGTCTCCGATC
Organism: Roseovarius sp.; assembly: GCA_041685435.1. Classification (GTDB taxonomy): domain Bacteria; phylum Pseudomonadota; class Alphaproteobacteria; order Rhodobacterales; family Rhodobacteraceae; genus Roseovarius. The sequence goes on along the minus strand of JAWLFT010000099.1, from coordinate 4,677 downwards.
GGCGTTGCCGCGCGGGCTCATGCCGATCCTCGGGCGCGCCGCCGTCGCGATGCCGACACGCTAGACCGGGGCTGTCGCGGATCCCGCGCCGGGCGGGCGGTTGACACCGAGCAGACGTGGTGTATACGCGCGGCTTCATTGGTGTTGGTGGACCCCGCAAGGGAATGCCTGTCGGCCGCCCGGATATCGCCGGAACGCAGAGGACAACGCCCTTCGACATGACAGAAGGAGATCAGCCGTGACCAAACGCACGTCTGCCAAGTACAAGATCGACCGCCGCATGGGCGAGAACATCTGGGGCCGCCCCAAATCCCCGGTCAACCGCCGCGAATACGGTCCCGGCCAGCACGGCCAGCGCCGCAAGGCGAAGATTTCCGATTTCGGCCTGCAGCTGCGCGCCAAGCAGAAGCTCAAGGGGTATTACGGCGATCTGACCGAAAAGCAGTTTCGTCGCATCTATGCTGAGGCCGAGCGTGTGCGCGGCGATACCGGCGAGCTGCTGATCGGCCTGCTGGAACGGCGTCTGGATGCCGTGGTCTACCGCGCGAAATTCGTGCCCACGATGTTCGCCGCCCGCCAGTTCGTCAACCACGGCCATGTCATGGTCAACGGCCGGCGCGTCAACATTCCCTCCTACCGGGTCAAGGAAGGCGACGTGGTCGAGGTGCGCGAGAAGTCCAGGCAGATGGCTGTGCTGCTCGAGGCGACGCAACTGGCAGAGCGTGACGTGCCCGATTACATCGAGGCCGATCATTCCAAGATGTCGGCGAAGTTCGTGCGCCAGCCGGGGCTGTCGGATGTGCCCTATCCGGTGGTGATGGAACCCAACCTCGTCATCGAATTCTACGCGCAGAACTGAGCCGCGCTGTCGGGTCTTTTGAATGCCGTGGCGGGTGACCGCTGCGGCATTTTCTGGTTGGCGCTGGTCAGGGCCATGCCGCAGGGCTAGAACATAGCTAGAATGACGGGGGATCACATGAACAGGATCACGCCACAGCCGGGCATCATGGACATCGCGCCCTATCAGGGGGGGAGCGGCCACATCGCCGGTGTGTCGAATGTGGTCAAGCTCAGTTCCAACGAGAACCCTTTCGGACCAAGCGACGCCGCCAAGGAAGCGTTTCGCAAGGCCGGGTTCGAGCTGCACCGCTATCCGTCCACCGATCATGCGGGGCTGCGCACCGCGATCGCCGATCTGCACGGGCTCGATGCGGATCGGATCGTCTGCGGTGTCGGCAGTGACGAGATCATCGCCCTGCTCTGCCAGGCCTATGCCGGGCAAGGATCCGAGGTGATCCATACCGAGCACGGCTTCGCCATGTACCGCATCAGCACGCTGGCCAACAGCGCGACCCCGGTCGAGGTGCCCGAACGCGACCGCGTCACGGATGTGGATTCGATCCTGTCGGCCTGCACCGATCGCACACGGCTGGTGTTCATCGCCAATCCCAACAACCCGACCGGCACCATGGTCGGCGAGGCGGAACTGCGCAGGCTGGCCGAAGGGCTGCCGGAACAGGCGCTGCTGGTGATCGACGGCGCTTATGCGGAATATGTCGAAGGCTATGACGGCGGCGCAGGGCTGGTCGACAGCCATGACAACGTGGTGATGACGCGCACCTTCTCCAAGCTTTACGGGCTGGGGGGGTTGCGCGTCGGTTGGGGCTACGGGCCGGACCATGTGGTCGATGTGCTGGGTCGCGTGCGCGGCCCGTTCAACCTGAGCCATGCCGCGCAGGTCACCGCAGAGGCGGCTGTGCGCGACGTGGCCTGGGCGCAGAAATGCCGTGCCGACAACACCCGCCTGCGGACCTGGCTGGCCGAGGCGCTGGCAGAGCATGGCGTGCCCTCGGATACGTCGCTGGCAAATTTCATCCTCGCGCGGTTCGGCAGCCGGGCCGAGGCCGAGGCCTGCGACGAGTATCTCAAATCGCAGGGGCTGATCGTGCGTCGTGTGGGGGGCTACAACCTGCCCAACTGCCTGCGCATCACCGTGGGCGACGAGCCCGCCTGCCGCCGCGTGGCCTATGCGATCGGCCAGTTCAAGGGCGGCGCGCGATGAGCGTGATCTATGACCGCGTCGCGCTGATCGGCCTCGGTCTGATCGCATCGTCGATGGCGCATGCGATCCGGCGGGCCGGCGTCGCGCGCGAGATCACGGGCTATGCCCGCAGCCCCGAGACCCGCGAGATCGCCCGCGAGATCGGGCTGTGCGACCGCGTCTGCGACAGTGCCCCTGATGCCTGCGAGGGGGCCGATCTCGTGGTGCTCTGCGTGCCGGTTGGCGTCATGGGCACTGTCGCCGAGGAGATATCCCATGCGCTAAAACCCGGCGCGACGCTGAGCGATGTGGGATCGGTGAAGCGCGCGGTGATCGAGGCGGTCAGCCCGCATCTGCCCGCCGATGTGCATTTCGTCCCCGCGCATCCGCTGGCCGGGACAGAGCATTCCGGCCCGCGCGCCGGGTTTGCCGGGCTTTTCGATCATCGCTGGTGCCTGATCGTGCCGCCGGCGGGCAGTGACCGCGCCGCTGTGGACTGTCTGGCGCGCTTGTGGCAGGCGCTCGGATCCCATACCGACGAGATGGACGCGGACCACCACGATCTGGTGCTGGCCGTCACCAGCCATGCGCCGCACCTCATTGCCTACACGATGGTCGGAGTGGCCGACGATCTGCGCCGGGTCACCGACAGCGAGGTGATCAAGTATTCCGCCGCCGGATTTCGCGATTTCACCCGCATCGCGGCCTCGGATCCGGTGATGTGGCGCGACGTGTTTCTCAACAACCGCGAGGCGACGCTGGAGATCCTCGGCCGGTTCACCGAAGAGCTTTTCGCCCTGCAGCGCGCGATCCGTACCGGGGACGGCGACCACCTGCATGCGTATTTCAGTCGCACCCGCGCGATCCGGCGCGGCATCATCGAGGCCGGTCAGGACACCGACGCGCCCGATTTCGGGCGTGTCAGGAAGGCATGACGCCGTTCTGAGACGGTACGCGGCCGGTGTGCGCTGCTCGCAAGGCGGGGCACGATATCCGGATCGCCGCTTGTAATCCGCCACTCAAGGCGTATCTTGGAATTAACGAGAGGGAGTACAGACATGCCCAAACTCATTCGCCTTTACATCACTCAAGTCGCCATCGGTTTCGGAATTGCGGCAGCGTTTGTCGCGATGCTGTTGTGGTTCAACGTCGCCAATCTCTGGCATCTGGTCACGCATACCGAGCAGGGATTGCTCGCCGTTGTGATCCTGTGGATCTCGAACGGTATCGTCTTTGCCGGTGTTCAATTCGGCATCGCGGTGATGCGGATGCAAGACAAGGATGATGACGCGCCGCGTGGCGGTCTCCGCCAGCATGTCATGCGGCACGACTACGTGCCCATACCGGTGCCCGCGAAAGACGAGCGCAAGAAGGCGTTCTGACAGAAACGCCGACCGGGGTTCGGCCGCCAGACCAGAGATCTTGAAAGACACGATGACGCGCTCATCGTGTCTTTTCTGCTTTTGTGACGCGCGAAAAGCAGGGGGCACCCACCGTATTTCGTTTCATGCAGTCTCCATTGAAATCCGGGGCCGGCATTCGCACCTCACGTCCAACGAAAGTGAAGGGGACATGGATGTCACATCACGACGACAAGACAGACCTCCGGACACCGGCGCCGGGTCTGGGATGGAAGAAACTCGCCATACTGGGGGCGGTGATGCTGATTGGTGGCGTGTTGGCATTTCTCAACCCGTTCGCGGCGTCGCTCGCGGCAGAGGCCATTGCCGGCGCGGCCTTTCTGGCCGCCGGCGGGGTGGTGCTGTGGCAAGCGATCACGGAGTCGACGCAAGCTACGCGGAATCGCTGGTTGACGGGCCTTCTGGGCGCGGTGTTCGTCCTCTTTGCGGCCTCACTCGTACTCAACCCATTGGCCGGGCTGATCACGCTGACCTTCCTCGTGGCGGTTTTCTTCACGGTGATCGGGGCGCTGCGCGTCGGGCTGGCCTGGCATCTGCGGCCCACGAAAGGATGGGGCTGGATCATGACATCGGGCGTGCTGTCGCTGCTACTGGCGGCACTGATCGTGCTTGGGTTGCCGGAGGCCGCGCTTGGCCTGCTCGGACTGTTCCTCGGGGTCGATCTGACCATAGCCGGTGTCGTCTCCCTCGCGCTCGCCTGGCAAAAGAGAAGCGGCGGGTGAGCGGGTCCGGATGTGGCCTGAAGGCGACAGTCGACAAAGCAGCGCCAGCGCATGTCCGCGGGCAGGCGACCCGACGGTCCTTCAGGGCCCTTTATCCCCGCCAAACCGAGAAAATCCCAAAGATCCAGACGGTTCCGATCCGACCGCCGCCACTGCCCGCGATAAATGGCGTGGCGGGCAGTGGCTCCTTCATACCTCAGGAGCAGGGTTCAGCATGAGACAAGACAACTCCGAGCGCTATTTCCGAACAACCCTCAAAAATCCCATGTCCAACAGTCCGACAATCCCCAGCTGGTTCAAGCCGCGGAAAGGTTCGAATGGGTCAGGTCTCAGTGACAATTTTGGCAGTTGCCGCGGCAGATTTAGGGAAAACCAACGGCGTTCCCGGCCGATTGCCCCCTCTGTCAGGGATGTTGTCCGCTGCTCTACTTTTCCTCTATTTTCTCAGGTGGGCGGGATAGGATGATGACTTGGGCTATTCACTGGAACGAAA
>JAWLFT010000098.1:0-9841 GCA_041685435.1 Roseovarius sp. | reverse complement strand
GCGCCCCCAATGTGATGGCGAACGCCTTTCGCGGTGCCGAGCGTGAAAAATACCGGTTGCGTTTCGTGGCGAACAACTGTGCGCTGGTTTTGCATGACGCCACGGGAGACTTCAAATGCCCACGACAACCGAACGGATCCTCGCACGGATCCGCGCCCTTCAGGAAGAAATGGAAACAGAGTTCCGGCGACGGCGTGAGCGTTTCCGTTACCATTTCGAGGGCGGGCGCGTGGTGTTCGAAACCGAAGTGAAAAAGCAGCACCGGGCGATGCGCGTTCGGTGGTCCACCTTCCTGTGTCAGACCCGTCCCCTCACCGTTCTGACAGCACCAGCGATCTATTCACTGATCGTGCCGCTGGTGCTTCTGGACCTGTTCGTCACGCTCTACCAGGCAATCTGCTTTCCCGCCTACGGCATAGAGAAAGTGGATCGCGCAGACTTCATTCGCGTGGACCGCCATCATCTGGCCTATCTGAACGCGCTGCAGAAACTGAATTGTGTCTATTGCGGATATGCCAACGGGCTGATCGGTTACGTGCAGGAGATCGCCGGGCGGACCGAGGCGTTCTGGTGCCCCATCAAGCACGCTGCTCGCGTCGGCGGGCACCACGCCTATTACGCACAGTTCGTTGACTACGGCGATGCCGAGGGGTTCCAGGCGGGGCTGGAGGCATCGCGGGCCAGGATCACCCGGCCAGGGCTGTCCGGCATCGAGCCTAGCCGCTGAGGAACCTTGGAAAACCTTCCGCCTTGGTGAAGGTTTTCAAACGCGGCTCAGGGTCACGCCGATACGAACCATTGCGCCGCGGGCCGATCAATCCGGCGCCGGTTCGGCTCAATGAGCCGGGACAGACCCTGTATGCCTCGGTTGCGGCAGGGTACGGATCTTGCGATGCGCGGCCTTTCGGGGCTGTGCAGGTTGCCGGGAGAATGAAGGGACAGGCATTGACGCAGCGGGCTGCAGGCCCGGCCCGGCCCCCCGCATTGAGATCACCATTGGGATCGCCGCGCGGTGCGCGGGTGACAGCGCATCCGGCAGGTCAACGCCTGTCGCGTACGAGACGACTGCACCGGGCTGGAGAGGCGTCCCGTCGCCCGGCCACATTTGGACGCGGACCGGCCATCCGCCCGCCTCGCAGACGTTTCCCTGACCGCGCCGGCTGCATCGCGCGCCACGGTTCGGTGTCGTGGCGCGCGTGCGGGGACGGGCGTCCGGCAAGGGTGCCCGCCGAGATCAGTCCGAAAAATCGCCCTCGAACTGGTTGAGCGGGATCTTGAGGTAGCGGTGCCCGTTCGCTTCGGGTTCGGGCAGACGACCGCCGCGAATGTTGATCTGCAGCGCGGCGAGCATCAGGTCGGGCAGGGGCAAGGTCGCATCGCGCTTGTCGCGTGTTGCGATGAAGTCCGCCTTCGCGAAGCCGTCGCGGATGTGGATGTTGGTCTCGCGCTGCTGGCGCACCGTGCTTTCGCACAGCGGCTCGCGACCATCGGGGGCATAGTCGTGGCCGACATAGACGCGCGTGTCGTCCGGCAGCGCCAGAAGTCGCTCGATGCTGGCATGCAGGATGCCCGCATCCCCGCCCGGAAAATCTGCCCGCGAGGTGCCCGAATCCGGCATCATCAGCGTGTCATGCACGAAGGCTGCGTCGCCGGCCACATAGGCGATGGAGGCCAGCGTGTGTCCGGGCGTGAACAGCACCTCGACCTCGATCCCGCCGACCATGAAGGTCTCGCCATCGGCAAAGAGCCGGTCCCAGTGCGAGCCATCGGTCCGGAAGGTCTCATCCAGATTGTAGATCCCCTTCCACAGTTTCTGAACCTCGACGACCTTCTCGCCGATCGCCGTGGGCGCGCCAAGCTTCTCCTTGAGATAGGGCCCGGACGAGAAGTGATCGGCATGGGGATGCGTGTCGAGGATCCATGTGATCGTCAGCCCTTCCTCGGCGACGTAGCCGAGGATCTCGTCGGCGCGCCGGGTGCCCGTGGCGCCGGCATTCGGATCGTAATCGAGCACCGGATCGACGATCGCGCCCTCGCGCGTTTCGGGGTCGTGAAAGACGTATTGCCAGCTTCCGGTGGCAGTGTCGTAGAATGGTTTGACGATGGGATGCGTCATGTCGGGGTCCTTCCGTCATGTTGTGTCGTTGGGGGTGAACCCGTGCGGCAAGATCCGCACCGGCCGGCCTGCTTGGCTTACAGCGCGCGTGTGGAGACGTACCAGTCGGTGGTCTCGTGGCCTTCGCTGGCGTGGCCGGCGAATCCCACGAATTCCGTCGTGCAGACGGGTGTGAAATCCGCCGGATGCGAGACGAGGACCAGCCATTTGCCGCGATAGTCGCTGAGCGATTTCGTACCATGTGTGATGCGGGCGCTGAAATCCGGCGCAGGCTCGTTGAGCCGGGGCTGCGAGATCGGCGTATCTGGGTTCATGGTGTATCCTCCGGGTTGCTGTCGATGCCTCCTACATATACAGGCTTGAAAGCCATTCGTGAAACGAATTAAAGTCGTCAATCCTATTCCATTTGGGAATGACAGATGACCGATCTGCCGAAACTGCAACATCTGCGTTACCTCGTCGCGCTTGCCGACGAGTTGCATTTCGGGCGGGCCGCCGAGCGGTGCCATGTCAGCCAGTCGGCGCTGAGCAAGGGCGTGCAGGAACTCGAGGCCGGTTTCGGCGTGACCGTGGCCGAGCGCACCAAGCGGCAGGTGATCCTCACCGCCACGGGCCACGAGATCGTGACGCGGGCGCGGCGCATCCTGCGCGAGGCCGAGGACATGGTCGATCTGGCCCGGGCGAGCGGGGCGCCGCTTTCGGGCGATCTGCGGCTGGGGGTGATCCCGACGGTCGGGCCGTACCTGCTGCCGAAGGTCATGCCGCATCTGCGCCGCGATTTCCCCGAGCTGCGGCTTTATCTGCGCGAGGATCTGACGGAGGCCCTGATCGACGGGCTGAAAGACGGGCGGATCGACGCGGCGATCGTCGGGCTGCCATTCGATATCGGGGATCTGGCTTGCGAGATGCTGTTCGAGGACGGCTACATGCTGGCCTGCGCACGCGGGCATCCGCTGGCCAACATGGCCTCGGTCGCAAGCCCTGATCTGTCGGGACGTCCGATGATGCTGCTGGAGCGCGGGCACTGCCTGCAGCGCCACGCGATATCGGCCTTCGAGCCCGGGGATATCATCGAGGATCGCAGCTTTGCCGCGACCAGCCTGCACACCCTTTTGGCGATGGTCGAGGAGGGTCTGGGCATCACGTTCCTGCCGCGCCTCGCAGTGGAGGCCGGCATCGCCGAAGGCCACGACATCGCGCTGGTGCCGGCCCCCGACGCCGCGCCGCGCAATGTCGTGATGATCTGGCGGCGCAGTTCCACGCGGGCGGCAGAGTTTCAGAAACTTGCCGCGGCGCTGCGGGCGGCCTCGGGTCGGGCCGATTGATTCGTCACCCGCCCGGCGCCACCGTTTTCATGCCGCCGGTCGCCGGATCGATCGTGACATAGGGCAGATCCGCCGCCTTCCATGCGGAGAACCCGCCATCGAGATGTGCGACGGGGCGCATGCCGGCGGCAAGGCAGGCCTCGGCCACCTTGCGCGACCGCACGCCCGAGCCGCAATGAAACACCAGCCGCTTGCCGTCCTGCGCGGGCAGATGCCGCGGCTCGAATGTCGCAAGCGGGGCCAGAAGCGCGCCGTGGATGTGCTCGAAGGCGTATTCCTGCGGCGTGCGCACATCGATGATCGCCACGTCGCCGGCGTCGAACGCCGCTTTCAGCTGTTGCGGCGACCAGTTCTCGAGCGTGCCGCTCTGCGTTTCGTCAGTTGTCATGTGTCTCTCCATCTTTGGGTCAAAGGAACAGGCGGATCGCCATGGCGACGGCCGCGAGAGTACCGACGCCGAGAAGCCATAGCCCGATAAACCACAGCAGGCGTCGCAGGGAAGGTCGCATCAGTGATACCCCTCGCCCGGGCGCACCTTGCCGCGAAACACCCAGTAGGCATAGCCCGTATATGCGAGGATGATCGGCACGAGGATCAATGCGCCCACCAGCGCGAAAGCCAGGCTCGAGCGTGGCGCGGCGGCCTCCTGGATGGTCAATTCGGGCGGCACCATCATCGGGTAGAAGCTGATGCCGATTCCGACGAAGCTGATCACGAACAGCGCGAGGCTGGCGAGGAAGGGGGCATGGTCGCTGTTTGCGGCCAGCCCCCGGTAGAGATACATGGCCGCGAAGAACAACAGCACCGGCACCAGGGCAGAATAAAGCGCGGCGGGGAAGCTGAACCAGCGGTCGAAATAGACCGGATCCTGGAACGGGGTTGCGAGGCTCACCACCCCGATCAGCGCCAGCGTGGCCAGCGCCAGCGGACCGGCCAGACGCCGCATCCGGTCCTGCAAGCTCCCTTCGGTCTTCATCACCAGCCATGTCGCGCCCAGAAGCGCGTAACCGGTGACCACCGCGCCCCCCGTCAACAGCGAGAACGGCGTCAGCCAGTCCCACCAGCCGCCGGCATAGGCCCGGTCGGCCATCTCGATGCCCTGCACCAGCGCGCCAAGCGCGATGCCCTGGCAGAGCGCGGCCAGCACCGAGCCGCCGACAAAGGCGACATCCCAGACGGATTTCCACCTGCGGGTCTTCCATCGGTATTCGAACGCGACGCCGCGAAACACCAGCCCCAGAAGCATCAGCGTGATCGGCATGTAAAGCGCCGGCATCACCACCGCATAGGCCAGCGGAAAGACGGCGAACAGCCCGCCGCCGCCCAGCACCAGCCATGTCTCGTTGCCGTCCCAGACCGGCGCGACCGAGTTCATCGCGGTGTCCCGGTCGGTCTCGGACCCGGCCAGCGGGAACAGGATCCCGACGCCCAGATCGAACCCGTCGAGGATCACGTAGGTCAGCACGGCGAAGGCGATCAGCCCGGCCCAGATGAATGCAAGATCAAGTTCCATGGTGGTGCCTCCTTATTCGCCGGGCATGCCCTGTTCGCGCTCGAGCTGTGGCGCGGGCGTGATCCCGGCGGTGCGGGTCGGTCCCTCGACGCTTTCGGGGCCCTTGTCCGGCCGCTGGCCCATCAGCCGCAGGATGTAGAACGTGCCCGCACCGAAGACGAAGAAATAGACCACGATGAAGGCCATCAACGAGGCCCCCACGGCCGGCGCCGCGACCGGCGCGAGGCTGTCGCCGGTGCGCAGCAGCCCGTAGACGGTGAAGGGCTGGCGTCCGACCTCGGTGGTCACCCAGCCGGCGAGCACCGCGACAAACCCCGATGGCCCCATGGCAAGCGCGGCACGGTGCAGCCAGCGGCTGTCATAGAGGCGTCCCTGCACACGGCGCACCAGCGCCCAGAGCCCGACCCCCAGCATGGCAAAGCCCATGGCAACCATGATCCGGAAGGACCAGAAGACGATGCCCACCGGCGGCTGATCCTCGCGCGCCACGGTGTCGAGCCCGTCGAGCGGCGCATTCAGATCATGCTTGAGGATCAGCGAGGACAGCTTGGGGATGCCGAGCGCATAATCCAGCCGCTGATTTTCCTGATCGGGGATGCCGAACAGATAGAGCGGCGCGCCCTCGGGGTGGCTGTCGAAATGCCCCTCCATCGCCATGACCTTGGCGGGCTGATGCTCCAGCGTGTTGATGCCGTGCAGGTCGCCGGCAAAGATCTGCAGCGGGGTGACCAGCACCGCCATCCACATGGCCATCGAGAAGTTGCGCCGCGCGCACCGGTCGCTGCGGTCGCGCAGCAGGTGCAGCGCGCCCACGGCGCCCACCACGAAGGCCGTCGTCAGGAAGGCCGCCAGCACCATGTGCACGAGCCGGTAGGGAAAGGACGGGTTGAAGACGATCGCCCACCAGTCCTCGGGGACGAACTGCCCGGCGTCGTTCATCGCAAAGCCCTGCGGTGTCTGCATCCAGCTGTTGACCGACAGGATCCAGAAGGCCGAGGCGAGCGTGCCCACGGCGACGATCGCGGTGGCCAGCATGTGCAGCCGGTCGCCCACCTTCTCGCGCCCGAACAGCATGATCCCGAGGAACCCGGCCTCGAGGAAGAACGCGCTCAGAACCTCATAGGCCATCAGCGGCCCGATCACCGGACCGGCCCTGTCGGAAAACACCGACCAGTTCGTGCCGAACTGATAGGACATCACGATGCCCGACACCACGCCCATGCCAAAGGCCACGGCAAAGATCTTTTTCCAGTGCTCGAAGAGCCTGAGATAGGTCTCGTCGCGCGTCCGCAGCCATTGTGCGTTGAGCACGGCCAGATAGCTTGCCAGACCGATGGTGAAGGCGGGAAAGATAATGTGGAAGGACACGGTGAAGGCGAATTGCACCCGCGCCAGGATTTCAGCCGAGAATGACTCGAACATCGGAACACCTCCTGCATGACACGGCGGAAGTAACGCTCGGAGCGCATATAAACAATATTTTGAATATATCTTTGGATGTGGCGTAACGGCGCAGGCCGGTCTAGGGTCTGTCGCAGCGAGGATCATACCGGTAAAAGGCGCGTCAATGAGATTGACCAGTTACACAAATTACGCCCTGCGCACGCTGCAGCTTGCGGCCTTGCGCAGCCCGGATCTCGTGCGCGTCGACGACGTCGTGAAGGTGCATGGGCTGGCGCGCCCGCATATCGTCAAGGTCGTGCACGAGCTTGGCAAGGGGGGCTATATCACGACGCGACGCGGACGCGGCGGCGGGTTCTGCCTTGCCCGCCCGGCCGAAGAGATCATCGTGGGCGATGTCGTGCGGCTGACGGAAGGCCCGATCGAGCTGGTGGAATGCTTCAACAGCGTCACCAATACCTGCCCGCTGATCGGCATCTGCAAGCTGTCTTCGGCCTTCGCGCAGGCGACACAGGCATTCCTTGCCGTGCTCGACGGCGTCACCATCGCCGACATCGCCGCCAATCGCGACGCCCTGCTCAACCGCATCGCCCCGCTGCAGGACGGGATCGTCGCCCCCGTAGGGCGCCGCTGAGGGCATCGGCGGTGTAGCGCCGCACGCCCTGCGTCACTAAGTTGCATTTGAAATACATGTGACGTACCGTATTCATGATTCCGAATGTAACAAGGGCGCCGAGCGCCGTCATCGCAAAACCCGAGGAGAACATCATGTCGGTCAATATCGGAAACGTGGACCGGGCCCTGCGCGCCCTGTTGGGTCTCGCGCTGCTGGTGGTCGCTTTTGGCGGGTTTGTCCCCGCCTTGGCCGTCGGTGCGCCGAAATGGATCGCCGTGGTCGTCGGCGCCGTGCTTCTGGCGACGGCGGGCCTGCGCATCTGCCCGCTCTACACGCTGCTCGGCATCCGTACCTGCCAGCGCTGACGCACGCCAACCGACAGGAGCCCTGGCATGACCGTCTATCCCGTGAACATGGGCGTGACACCGCGGGTGGCCGCGTTCTTCGATGAGGTCACCAACACGATCAGCTATGTCGTCCGCGATCCGCATTCGCGCATCTGCGCGGTGGTGGATTCGGTGATGGATATCGACATGGCCTCGGCGCGCATCACCTACGGCCACGCCGATGCGATGATCGCCTTCATCGAGGCCGAGGGCCTGACCCTCGAATGGATCATCGAGACGCATGTCCATGCCGACCACCTGTCGGCGGCACCCTACATCCAGCAGAAGCTTGGCGGCAAGATCGGCATCGGCGAGAAGATCCTCGTGGTGCAGGACGTGTTCGGCAAGATCTTCAACGAGGGCACGGACTTCCAGCGCGATGGCAGCCAGTTCGACCGGCTGTTCACCGACGGCGACAGCTACACGATCGGCGAGATGACCTGTTTCGCGATGCACACGCCGGGCCACACGCCGGCCTGCATGACGCATGTGATGGGCGATGCGGCCTTCGTGGGCGACACGCTCTTCATGCCCGACGGCGGCTCGGCGCGCGCCGATTTCCCCGGCGGGGATGCGGGCCAGCTTTACGACAGCATCCAGAAGGTGCTGTCGCTGCCCGACGACATGCGCCTCTTCATGTGCCACGATTACGGCCCCGGCGGCCGGGACATCCAGTGGGAGACGACCGTGGGCGCGGAAAAGGCCGACAACATCCATGTCGGCGGCGGCAAGACGAAAGCGGATTTCGTCCGCTTCCGCACCGAACGGGATGCGCAGCTTGCCATGCCGCGGCTGATCCTGCCCTCGCTGCAGGTCAACATGCGCGCCGGGGAGGTGCCGACGGATAGAGACGGCAACCGGATGCTCAAACTGCCGGTGAACCGGCTGTGAGCGCGGCGACACGATGAAACGCACGGGAGGAAACACCATGCAGGCCAACAAGGTCACCGACGCCCTGTCGGTCAGCCCCCAGATCACGCCGCAGGACATGGCCGGGATCCGCGATGCCGGATTCCGCGCCATCATCTGCAACCGGCCCGACGGCGAGGGCGCCGATCAGCCGAATTTCGAAGAGATCGAAGCGGCGGCCACGGCAGCGGGGATCGAGGCGCGATACCTGCCCGTGACCTCCGGCATGGTTCGCGACAGCGATGCCGAGGCCTTCGGGCAGGCGTTGCTGGAACTGCCCGGGCCGGTCCTGGCCTATTGCCGCACCGGCACGCGGTCGGCCACGCTGTGGTCGCTGACCGAGGCCGACCGACGCCCCGTATCGGACATCCTTGCCGCCACCAAGGCGGCGGGGTTCGACATGACCGGGGTCGCCCGGCGCATTGTCAATGGCGGCAAGACCCCGACAACGTCGGGTGACGCGACATTCGATATCGTGATCGTCGGCGGGGGCGCAGGCGGGATCGCGGTGGCCGCCAGCCTCAGGTCCCGCAAGCCGGATCTGGAGATCGCGCTGATCGATCCGACGGACATCCATTATTATCAACCCGGCTGGACCATGGTCGGTGGCGGCATATTCGAGCCGGCCGAAACCGCCAAGACGATGGGCAGCCTCATTCCGCGCGGCGTGCACTGGATCAAGTCCGCCGTGGCGGCGTTCGAGCCGGCCGACAACGCCGTGGTCCTCGATGGCTGCCGCGTGGTCAAATATGGCCGGCTCGTGGTCTGCCCGGGTCTCAAGCTCGACTGGGCGGCTGTCGAGGGGCTGGAAGAGACCCTTGGGCGCAATGGGGTCACGTCGAATTACCGCTACGATCTGGCCCCCTATACCTGGGAGCTGGTACAGGGCCTCAAGGAAGGGCGCGCCCTGTTCACGCAGCCGCCGATGCCGATCAAATGCGCCGGCGCGCCGCAAAAGGCGCTCTACCTGTCGGCCGATCACTGGTACCGCGAGGGCCGGCTCAAGGATATCGAGATCCACTTCTGCAACGCGGGCGGCGTGCTGTTCGGTGTGAAGGATTACGTGCCGGCGCTGCAAGCCTACATGGACAAATACGGCGCGAACCTTGATTTCTTCCACAATCTCGTGGCCGTGGACGGCCCGGCACGCACCGCGACCTTCGAGGTGAAAAAGCCCGAGCGCACGCCCGAGCGCGTGACGCTGGAGTTCGACATGATGCATGTCTGCCCGCCGCAGACGGCGCCCGATTTCATCCGGGTCTCGCCGCTCGCCGATGCGGCCGGATGGGTCGATGTCGATCAGGCCACCCTGCGTCACAAGACCCATGACAATATCTGGTCGCTTGGCGACGTGATGAACGCCCCCAACGCCAAGACGGCCGCCGCCGCGCGCAAGCAGGCCCCGGTCGTGGCCGAGAATATCGTGGCCGACATCGACGGGCGCGCGGCGGTGGCCCAGTATGACGGCTACGGATCCTGCCCGCTGACGGTCGAGCGCGGCAAGATCGTGCTGGCCGAGTTCGGATATGGCGGGGTGATGCAACCGAGCTTTCCGAAATTCCTGATCGACGGCAC